>NZ_CP141048.1:3820000-4010000 GCF_034627025.1 Microvirga lotononidis
AGGGGTGCGCTCTAACCACCTGAGCTACAGGCCCCAACCAAAGCGCGCGCTGAAGCAGCGCCAACGCCCCGGTCGATGTATCCGGATTGAGAAGAGAAGCGAAGACGGCAGCGTCCCGCATAGCAGGGTCTGACTGACCCTAGTGTTCCAAGTGTTCCGATAGAAGCGGCATGACGCCACCTCGTAAGAGAACATCCTTAGAAAGGAGGTGATCCAGCCGCAGGTTCCCCTACGGCTACCTTGTTACGACTTCACCCCAGTCGCTGACCCTACCGTGGTCGCCTGCCTCCTTGCGGTTGGCGCAGCGCCGTCGGGTAAGACCAACTCCCATGGTGTGACGGGCGGTGTGTACAAGGCCCGGGAACGTATTCACCGTGGCGTTCTGATCCACGATTACTAGCGATTCCGCCTTCATGCACTCGAGTTGCAGAGTGCAATCCGAACTGAGACGGCTTTTGAGGATTAGCTCCCCCTCGCGGGTTCGCTGCCCTTTGTCACCGCCATTGTAGCACGTGTGTAGCCCAGCCCGTAAGGGCCATGAGGACTTGACGTCATCCCCACCTTCCTCGCGGCTTATCACCGGCAGTCCCCCTAGAGTGCCCAACTCAATGATGGCAACTAGGGGCGAGGGTTGCGCTCGTTGCGGGACTTAACCCAACATCTCACGACACGAGCTGACGACAGCCATGCAGCACCTGTGTTCCCGCCAGCCGAACTGAAGAGGCGTGTCTCCACTCCTCATACGGGACATGTCAAAGGCTGGTAAGGTTCTGCGCGTTGCTTCGAATTAAACCACATGCTCCACCGCTTGTGCGGGCCCCCGTCAATTCCTTTGAGTTTTAATCTTGCGACCGTACTCCCCAGGCGGAATGCTTAAAGCGTTAGCTGCGCCACTGACGAGCAAGCTCGCCAACGGCTGGCATTCATCGTTTACGGCGTGGACTACCAGGGTATCTAATCCTGTTTGCTCCCCACGCTTTCGCGCCTCAGCGTCAGATCCGGACCAGTCAGCCGCCTTCGCCACTGGTGTTCTTGCGAATATCTACGAATTTCACCTCTACACTCGCAGTTCCACTAACCTCTTCCGGTCTCAAGCCATGCAGTATCGAAGGCAATTCTGTGGTTGAGCCACAGGCTTTCACCCCCGACTTACAAAGCCGCCTACGCGCCCTTTACGCCCAGTGATTCCGAACAACGCTAGCCCCCTTCGTATTACCGCGGCTGCTGGCACGAAGTTAGCCGGGGCTTCTTCTCACGCTACCGTCATTATCGTCGCGTGCGAAAGAGCTTTACAACCCTAAGGCCGTCATCACTCACGCGGCATGGCTGGATCAGGCTTGCGCCCATTGTCCAATATTCCCCACTGCTGCCTCCCGTAGGAGTTTGGGCCGTGTCTCAGTCCCAATGTGGCTGATCATCCTCTCAGACCAGCTACTGATCGTCGCCTTGGTGAGCCATTACCTCACCAACCAGCTAATCAGACGCGGGCCGATCCTTCAGCGATAAATCTTTCCCCTTGCGGGCGTATCCGGTATTAGCCCAAGTTTCCCTGGGTTATTCCAAACTGAAGGGCACGTTCCCACGCGTTACTCACCCGTCTGCCACTGACCCCGAAGGGCCCGTTCGACTTGCATGTGTTAAGCCTGCCGCCAGCGTTCGTTCTGAGCCAGGATCAAACTCTCAAGTTGAAGAATTTGATCTCGACTGTAGTCACTACGCAAATTGACAGAGTCCATCTCACTCCAGGTCGCCCTGAAGCGGTGTACTCACCAAAGCATAGAACTGGTCGATGTCTATCCACCCGAACCCCAAAAGGTCCGGCGCAAGGACACCGCCGCCTACGCTTCTCTTCCCTCTCAACAATGTCAAAGAACAGAACCCCGAAAGGGCCTGGCGAAGGGTTCGTTCGAACCGCGCCGCCGATGACGCTGATCTAGTCCCTGGCCGCCGCCCTGTCAACCGCCTTCCTGAAAGTTTTTGCAAGCTTTCGTCGCGATCGGCAGAGATCTTCCATGGCCCTACCGAAGTAAAGGCCAAGCAACAGCCCCCGCAGAAACGCTGTCGTTTCTGCGCCGCCGCACCGGAATGCTGCAACACATCCCAGCCGTTGCTGGATAAGATCGGCGTCAGAGGAGCCGCCCGGCCGGCCCGATCCCTCGAACCGCCGACGCTCGTGACCCGGACCGGGCCGCGCCCGCTCCGCCCCACCCGGCAGCCCGCCGCCCCGGCCCCGACAAAGGGCCCGGATCCGCAGCAGCCGCCATCCTGGTGGAAATCACCCCCGCCAAGGCCACGCTCTCGCGAACACGCCCCGCCAGGGAGGCGCTCCTATAAACCCTCCACACCGTTTGGCAAGAGACATCTTCAAAGTCTCTCGTCGGGAAATGGGCAGTAGGGGAGGGGAGTGCCTTGGTGCCTCAGGGATATAGGGAGAGCCGGGCCGCTTTTGAAGGTGTGGGAACAAAGTTTCCGGCTGGGGACAAATCGCCCGCAGCCTGCCTCGTGTTCGCCTCCTAATCCTCTTTTTACCTTTGGCAGGCGTAATCGGAGAGAACCTCCTCTCGGGCTGACCGGGTCGGCCCCAACACCATAACAGACAATGCATTTCAAACGACGGTCTCCGCCTTCCGCCGCCCACGGTTATGGCTCTCTCCCTCGGGACGACGAACAGAATTCCGGGTTCGCCGATCAAGGCCAGAAGGGCCCGTCTGTCGGGCTTCCGCAGGCTCCCGCGCCGGGAGGACGGCAGGCTTCATATCTCGAACCACACAGGCAGAATGGGCGCGGATCGATGAACGAGTTTGAGCGTGGGCGAGAGCCGTCGCGGCCGAGAACGGCGGAGGATCGGGCCCGTGTTGGGGACCGGACCTCGCGAGACAGGGGCCCCAACGGCGCTCCGCGCGGGGAGGTCTGGGAACAGTCGTTCTCCATGTCGCCGGAGGTCCGCTTCACGCGCACGCCTGAACGGGTGCTGAAAGAGCGCCGGATGCAGACGCCTGCTCAAGCGACGCCCGATGCTCTCGGCCGCCAGTCCAAGGAAATCGCGTCGGCCCGGGCTGCGGATCCTGCGCCGGCCGTCCAGGAAAGACTGCTTGCGTTGCAGAACAAGGCCGCGTCCCAGGAGGTTGGGAACGGCGCGCCGCGCGCCTTCACCCGCGCGCCTTCGCATGTGCCGGACCCGGCCAAGCGGGTGCCGCCCGTGCGGCCGCGTGCAGACGTATCTCAGCGGGCGCAGGTCGCGCCCGCTCCCGCGACTGCCGAGCCTGCTCCCACCCCGAAGGTCGTGACGCCGGCCGAAACTCCGGCCAAGAGCAGCCCCGCTCCATTCGAGCTGTCTACCGTCCAGCAAACCTACAGCTTCATGTGGCAGCCAGGGACATATCTCCTGGATCCGACTCTGCCTGCTCCCGTGGAGCCGGTCCCGGCGGCGGCACCCGCGCCGATGCGCTCCGCCTCGGTCGCACCCGTTCGGGCCGAGCAGGAGAAGAATGTGCCGGTCGTGAAGAAAGCGGCGCCTCCGGCGGCGGCTAGGCCGCGTGTTCCGCCGGCTCCCCCTGCACCGCCGGTGGAACCCGAGATTCTGCCGTGGGAAGAGGATGAGGACGACGTTGAAGCCGAAGTCGACATGCACATGGAGCATGTCGATGACCTCGCAGGGGACGACGATGTCATCGAGGGGCCGACGCGGCGTGCTGCAGTCGTCGCGCCGAAGCCGCGCCTCACCGCCAATCCGCCCGTTCCCGCTGCCGCCAATGACAGCTTCCGTCGTGAGGGCCGCGACAATTATGCCTCGGTGTCGATCGGCGTCTCTGCGCCCGTAAGAGCCTCGTTCGAGTTCGAGCTCCCGGCTCTGGAACTTCTGGCCGAGCCGAAGATCTGGGACAGTGCCGAAGTGCCGGTCGAAGTGCTGCAGGAGAATGCGGCGACCCTCGAGAACGTGCTGTGGGACTTCAACGTCAAGGGCGAGATCATCAACGTCCGGCCCGGACCTGTTGTGACGTTGTACGAGTTGGAGCCGGCGCCTGGGACGAAGTCGTCGCGGGTGATCTCGCTGGCGGACGACATCGCCCGCTCGATGAGCGCGGTCTCGGCCCGCGTCGCCGTGGTCCAGGGCCGCAACGCCATCGGCATCGAGCTGCCCAACCACAAGCGCGAGACCGTGTACCTGCGCGAGCTGCTTGCCTCCCAGGACTTCGAGACCTCGAAGCAGAAGCTCGCCCTGTGCCTGGGCAAGACCATCGGCGGCGAGCCGGTGATCGCCGATCTCGCCCGCATGCCGCACCTGCTGGTGGCCGGCACCACCGGCTCGGGCAAGTCGGTGGCGATCAACACCATGATCCTGTCCCTGGTCTACCGGCTCTCGCCCGCCGAGTGCCGCCTGATCATGGTCGACCCGAAGATGCTCGAGCTGTCCGTCTATGACGGCATTCCCCATCTGCTCACCCCGGTGGTCACCGACCCGAAGAAGGCGGTCGTGGCGCTCAAATGGGCGGTGCGCGAGATGGAGGACCGCTACCGCAAGATGTCGAAGCTCGGCGTGCGCAACATCGACGGCTTCAACGCCCGCGTGGTCGAGGCCAAGGCGCGCGGCGAGACCATCACCCGCACGGTGCAGACCGGCTTCGACCGCGAGACCGGCGAGGCGGTGTACGAGGACGAGGTGATGGATCTCGATGCCTTGCCCTACATCGTGGTGATCGTCGACGAGATGGCCGACCTGATGATGGTGGCCGGCAAGGAGATCGAGGGCGCGATCCAGCGCCTGGCCCAGATGGCGCGCGCCGCCGGCATCCACGTGATCCTGGCCACCCAGCGTCCGTCGGTCGACGTGATCACCGGCACGATCAAGGCGAACTTCCCGACCCGGATCTCGTTCCAGGTGACCTCGAAGATCGACAGCCGCACGATCCTGGGCGAGATGGGCGCCGAGCAGCTCTTGGGCCAGGGCGACATGCTGTACATGGCCGGCGGCGGGCGGATCACCCGCGTGCACGGGCCGTTCTGCTCGGACGAGGAGGTGGAGAAGGTGGTGGCGCATCTGAAGCGCCAGGGCCGGCCGCAGTACCTGGAGGCGGTCACGGCCGAGGAGGACGAGGGCGGCGGGGCCGGCGCCGATGCGCCGGTGTTCGACCAGGGCGAGTTCGGGGCGCCGGGCGGGGATCTGTACGACCAGGCGGTGGCGGTGGTGCTGCGCGACAAGAAGGCGTCGACGAGCTACATCCAGCGCCGGCTGCAGATCGGCTACAACCGCGCCGCCTCCCTGATGGAGCGCATGGAAAACGAGGGCATCGTCGGCCCCGCAAACCATGCCGGTAAACGCGAGATTCTGATCAACCATCTCGACATGGACGATTGATCTCGCGCCCGAACTCCAACAATGGAAAAGGCGGCCCTTGCAGGCCGCCTTTCTTCCCTTTGTGAGAGCGGTTGAATTACTGGATGACCTGAACGACCGTCCGCGTCTGCGGATCGACCAGGACGGTCTGGTCGTTCACGATCGTATAGCTGTAGGGATTCCGGAGGCCGACGCTTTGCGGAACCGGATAGAGCCTGACCCGCGGCGGCAGAGGCTGGCCGACAGTCACTTCCTCCGCCACACGCATCGTGGGACGGCGCTGGGCGACGACATAGGTGTGGACTCGGTTCTGCTCCTCAGCAGTAAGAGCGCCGCCGACAGCGGCACCGGCGACGCCGCCGACCACGGCGCCCACAGGCCCGCCGACGACGGCGCCCGTCAGGGCACCGCCCGCGGCTCCGGTGGCCGCGCCGGCTTCAGTGTTGCTCTGGCAGGCGGCCAGGGGAAGAGCCAGAAGAGTCAGGAGGGCGGCCGAGACTGGGAAGTAGTTGCGCATGACGGATTCCTTTTCCGATTGGCACCATGCGAACGCAGGAAAGCTTGGCCGGTTCCCTATCTTCCTAACGACGCACCTCAAACTTGAAAGGTGTGAGCAAGCCGGTCTTTTGTCCTTGCCGTTCCCGCCCTCAAATGCATCTGTCATGACGGATAGGAGCAGGGCGGGAGGATAGGATGGCTGAGCGTTCCAAGGTTGCGATCGTGACGGGAGCGGGAACGGGAGTCGGCAAGGCGATCACCGCCGGGCTCCTGAAAGCCGGCTACAGCGTCGTCATGGCGGGGCGGCGGCGGGATGCCCTCGAGGCGGCCGAGCGGGATATCGCGGCAGAACCTGGCTCGACGCTTCTCGTGCCGACCGATGTGACGGATCCGGCCTCCGTCGCGGCCCTGTTCGCCGCGACCAAACGGTCTTTCGGGAGGCTCGATCTTCTCGTCAACAATGCCGGAACGGGCTCGCCTGCCGTCCCCTTGGAGGATATCCCCTTCGAGCAGTGGCGGAAGGTGGTCGACACCAATCTGACGGGGACCTTCCTGTGCACGCAGGAGGCGTTCAGGATCATGAAGGATCAGGACCCGCAGGGCGGGCGGATCATCAATAACGGCTCCGTTTCCGCCTACGCTCCGCGCCCGTTGTCGGCTCCCTATACGGCGACGAAGCACGCCGTGCTGGGGCTGACCAAGTCGACCGCCCTCGATGGGCGCGCCTATGACATCGCCTGCGGGCAGATCGACATCGGCAATGCAGCCACCGACATGACGACCAGGATGACGGAAGGTGTTCTGCAGCCCAACGGAACGCTGGCGCCCGAGCCCAGGATCGATCCCATGCACGTGGCGGATGCGGTGGTCTACATGGCCGGACTGCCTCTCGATGCGAATGTGCTCACCATGACCGTCATGGCGACCAAGATGCCGTTCGTCGGGCGAGGGTGAGACACATTGCCGTGAAAGGCACGCCCCCATCTGGGAAGTAAGCTGAACCGCCCCATCTCATGGAAATGGCCGGTCCCGGATCAGCCGCGATGGACGGCTTCCATTCAGCTTGTCCGGAGCAGAATGCGAGCCTCGGCAGGTCGTGCCGGTTGTCTTCCCATGGAGTTTAAGTTCCCGATGACGGCGGCGGAATGAGCGCGATTCTCGTCAAGATCTTTGCAACGGCCCTGACATTGAGTCAGGTTCTCGTCGATCCTGCGACCGTCAAGACGAGCTTCGATCCCGCGCGGGACCAGGAGCAGGTCTCGCAGATCCTGAAGGACGGCTGCACCCACATGCGGCGCGCCTTCGATATCGAGGACATCAATCTCGATGATCTGATCGCGACGGCCATGGACGATCCGCAGGCCATCGCGGGCGAGCTGAAGGTGCTGCAGGGCCTGAGTTTCAACGACTTGCAGGCGAGCTACCGCCAGTTCTGCAAGGACGAGAAGGTCGAGCCGTCGCCGGTCGATCTGAGCGAGGTGATCTCATACTACAATGCGGCCGTCGCCGGGCTTCCCGATGCCGGGAAGCTGAAGGGCCTGAAGCTTCCGGGCGTCAGCGTGATCCTGGATGGAAGCGGCAAGCGCTTCGCTGAAGTCTATGAACCCGATCACCGGCGCATCTGGGTTCCTTTGTCGGACATTCCGAAAAGCGTGCAGCAGGCCTTCGTGTCGGCTGAGGACAAGCGCTTCTATCAGCATAAGGGTGTCGACGAGCGTGGAGTGATCCGCGCCTTCATGGGCAACCTGACGAATCCCGGGCGGCCCGCGGGCGGTTCCACGATCACCCAGCAGGTGGCGAAAAATCTCCTCGTCGGCGACGATGTCACTTACGATCGCAAGATGCGCGAAATGATTGTCGCCTCGCGGATCGAGCGCGTCCTCAGCAAGGCCGAGATTCTCGAAATCTATCTCAATTCCATCTATCTCGGCCGCTCCTCCTGGGGCATCGAGATGGCGGCCCAGAGCTATTTCGGGAAGAGCGCCAAGGCATTGTCCGTTTCCGAAGGGGCGCTCCTCGCAGGGCTGACGAAAGGCCCGAACTATTACAATCCCGACACGAAGCCGGATCGCGCCCAGGAACGCATGGCCTACGTCCTGAGCCGCATGCAGGACGATGGATTTCTGAAGCCCGATCAGGTGCAGCAGGCGATCGCATCTCTGCCGGCGCGGGTGCCGTTCGAACGCATCCGGCGAAACACGGGATTCTACTTCGTCGATCACGTGAACCGGGACGCCCGGACGCTTGCCGATATCGAGAAGCTGAGCGCCGGCGGCTACACGGTGCGGACCACCATCAGCCCTGTCCTGCAGGAGGCCACCGAAGCCGCTTTGCAGGAAGGTCTTGCCCGCTATGAACTGAGCGTCGGGCGGCAACGCTACCAGGGTGCCGAGGCCAATCTTACGCAGGCCGTCAAATCGCTCGAAGCCACGACGGGCAATTCTCCATCCTGGAAGCGCGCATTGGAGGCTGTACGGCTGCCCCTCTATGACGTGCATTGGCCCGCGGCCGTCGTCGTCGAGAAGGGAAGGGATCGGAAAACGGGCGCCAACGTCCTGCGGGTCGGCCTCGCGGATGGCCGCGTTCTGCCGTTGAGCGCCTGGGAAGCGGCGAGAAGAGACCTCAAGCTCTACGACGTGGTGCGCGTCCAGGTGATCGAGCAGAAGGGCAAGGGCGCGGTTCGTGCCGATCTTCGGACGCCTCCCGCCGTTCAGGGCGGTGCGGTCGTTCTGGAGAACAGGACCGGTCGGATCCTCGCCATGACGGGCGGTTTCTCCTATCCGTTGAGCCAGCTCAACCGGGCCACGCAGGCGCAGCGACAGCCGGGCTCGGCGTTCAAGCCCTTGACCTATCTCGCTGCTTTGTCGAAGGGGCTGCAGCCCAACACGCTGGTCTGGGATGCACCGGTGACGCTGCCGCCCGTGGGCGGAGGGGCGAATGCGGGCGCTGGCGATTCCTGGAGCCCGAAGAACTTCGACGGCGGCCGTTCCGGCATCGTGACTCTGCGTCGGGCGCTCGAAAACTCCAAGAATCTCGTGACGGCGCGCCTGCTCGACGGCGGCATCGAGGCCACGCCGGAGCAGAGCCTGAAGCGCGTGTGCGAGCTCGCGCTCGAAGCGCAGCTCTATCTGGAATGCTCGCCGTATTATCCGTTCGTCCTGGGAGCGCAGCCGGTGCGGATCCTCGATCTGGCCGCCTTCTACGCGGCGGTCGCCAATGAGGGCGCAATGCCGGTGCCGCATGCCATCGAGAGCGTGGAACAGGATGGGCGCCCGGTCTACAGCCGCAAAGCCAACGCGCTCGCCCGGCTCGGCTCCGCCGACGCTGTCGCCTTCTATCAGTTGAAGACCATGTTGCAGGGCGTGCTGGAACGTGGGACCGCCCGCTCGCTCAAGGCGCTGGCGCCTTATGCCGGGGGTAAGACGGGAACGTCGGACAACGAGAACGACGCCTGGTTCGTCGGGTTCACCAACGACGTCACCATTGCCGTGTGGGTGGGGCATGACAATGCCGACGGCAAGCGCCGGACGCTCGGCCGCGGGCAGACCGGCGGCAAGGTGGCGGCTCCCATCTTTCAATCCATTCTCCAGGCCGCCTGGGACAACCACGTGCCGAAGGCGCCGCTCAGCCCGCCTTCGCCTCAGACGGCCAAGCAGATGATTGCCCTTCCGATCGACCTCAACACCGGCGACAGGCTGACCGACGGGCAGGGCAAGGGCTTCACGGAGCATTTCCGGCTCAGCTGGTTCGGGCGCTTGAACGAGACGCAGTACCGTCTCGTGCCGCAATCGGAAGTGTATGCCTTCCGTAATCCCGATCCGTGGAGCGACGGCGAGGAGAGAGGCGGGCCGGATTATTACGAGGATGGTCCATACGCGCAGGGACCGGGCTGGCTGGAGAGCCTGCGCCAGTCCGCTCCGCCGTCCCGCCGTCAGGCCGAGCCCGAGCGGGGCTTCCGCTGGTGGTGGGAGGACGATGCACCGCAACGCCCCCGAAGGGTGGACCCGGATTACTTCTGGCGCAACGGACAGGTTTACTGATGATATCGATAAAGCCTTTCGGACTGGCTCTGGCCGTCCTGGCCACTCTTGTTGCCTCGGCGGGCGCGCTGGAAGCGCAGGGCTTCAAGATCGACGAGGTCGCGTCCGTGACGACGGTGGCGCCGGCTAGGCTGAAGCCCGGGATCATCCTCTTCAGCGATCATCGGGACGACAAGCTGGCCGATGCCGGGACGGGCCTGATGCGGTTCGAGGACTGGGCGCGCGAGAGACCCCTGCAGAAGCGGCTCCTGAGCCCCTATCCGGATTACGTCGAACCGACCATTACGATCTCGGTCCACGGCATCCCGAAAGCCTATACCGAGAAGCTCCACATGTACGTGGTGGAGGCGCGGTTCCTGATCGACAAGGCGCCCGACGCCATCGATCTCAAGCGCTACACGCAGGTCGAGGTGCTCGAAAAGATCGATCCCGCCATCAAGCATCGCCGCATCACGGCGGATCAGGCCGCTCCGCAGGCGGACCCGGAGAGCGCCTATCAGCGCCATCCGAACCGGCGTTGGTGCGAGCCGGAGGGAAGCCTGTGCATCGAGTCCCGCTATCCGCTGGAAGGCAAGCTCCCGGTCGGCATCCGGCTTGCCAACAAGCTGGAGGAGGGCGGTAAGAAAATCTCCGAGTTCATGGATTTCCAGACGGAGATCCGTACGCTTCCGCCTGAGGAGATCGAACGGGCTGGCTATGCCAAGCTCACCGGCCTGGACGCTCCGGTAGCCGGGGTGCTGGAACAGACGATCTTCCACGTGAATCAGGTCATGCAGTTCGGGAAGCTGGTGGCTGTCCTGCAGCCCTATCCCGGCGAGACGGGCAAGACGGTCGTGACCATGTTCATGACCCTTGGGGTCGAGACCGACGTCCTGGAGCGCAAGAAGGAATTCGAGAACGTTCCCGTGCTCAGGAACCTCATTCCTGCGCAGGTTCTGATGGGCAAAAGTTCGTTCAACTCCGGCAGCTCCATCAGTGCCGGGCTTCCCGATTACGTCCGCAACCGCATCCGCGCCATCGCCGGGCAGTTGGAGCAATAAATGCAGTGATATGCAGACGAAAAAGCCCCGTTCCAGTTAGGCCGAACGGGGCTGCTGAGTGTGCGGAGGCGACAAGGGGTTGCGGGGAATGGTGCCTCCGTACCAGATCAAGCGTTCAGCTTGATCAATGTTCCTTGGAAAACGTCGTTTCCGAACCTTGGCAAGCATCAAATTTCCTTGATTGCGCCACGTTCGAAGACCTCCCTCACCCTCTGGATCACTGATGACAGGTGTGGTGGAACGCCGCACAGGAGTAACAATCGCCTTCCGAGGTTGTTGGGGCCGGCAGTCAGCGTTTCTTCCTCCCGAACTTGCCTTCCCTGGTCCTGCCAGGGAAGGCTTTTTTTGTGCGAAGGGCGAACAGATGTTCGCGACTATTCCCGGCGCTCTTTCGTTCGGCGGCCGGCACTGTTATCTCCCGAACCCGTTGTCGGATTTTTCCAGGTCCCGTCACCCGCCGGGTGTCGGCCGCTGCAGTAAAGGTACCCTTCCATGGCCAAGGCCATTCATTCGATGATCCGGGTGCTCGACGAGGAGCGCTCCCTCTCATTCTATGAGAAGGCGTTCGGCCTCAAGGTAGCGGAGCGATTGGCGTTCGAGGGCTTCACGCTGGTCTATCTCAGCAATGGGGACAGCGAGTTCGAGCTGGAGCTGACGATCAATCATGGCCGGACCGAGCCCCATGTCCTCGGTGACGGCTATGGGCATCTCGCTTTTTCCGTGGACGATCTCGAGGCGGAGCATGCCCGTTTCGAAACGCTTGGCCTGAGCCCTACGCCGCTCAAGGAACTGAAGCTCGAAGGGAAGCCGCCCGCGCGGTTCTTTTTCGTGCAGGACCCGGACGGGTACAAGATCGAAGTGCTTCAGCGCGGCGGTCGCTACAAGTAGCCTGAACCTGTCGATCAGCCCAAATCGATCCTGCCTGAGAGACCACACTTGGCCATCCGACCGATTGTCCGCTTCCCCGATCCTCGCCTGCGCCGGAAGGCGGAGCCCGTCGGCTCCATCGATGAGGATGTGCGGACGCTCGCCCGCGATCTGGTGGAAACCATGCACGCGGCTCCCGGCATCGGGATCACGGCGCCGCATGTCGGCATCCTCCGGCGGCTCGTGGTGATCCAGTTGGAATCCGATCATGCGCCCCACATCTATGTCGATCCGGATGTCGTCTGGTCCTCTTCCGACATGATCCGTCATGTGGAAGGAAGCGTCTCGATGCCGGGCGTCACGGATGAGTTGGAACGTCACGCCCGCGTGCGGGTCCGCTACAGGGACATCGACGGCACGGAACGTGAGGAGGAGGCGGAAGGCCTGATGGCTGTCTGCCTTCAGCACGAAATCGACCAGCTCGACGGCATCTTCTGGATCGACCGTCTGTCGAAGTTGAAGCGGGACCGCTTGATCAAGCGGTTCGAAAAGCTCCATCGCATCAGGGCCTGATGGTGGAGGGGCTCTGATGTTGGAGTTTGTAAGCCGTGTTCGAAATCTACCGTATTGAAACCGTCGCCTCGGAAGGGGCGGGCGGAGGTGTCATCCGCCGGATCATGGTGCGTACCGACTCGCTCGACAAGGCAAAGGAGCGGGCCCTGAAAGTCTTCTCGCTGGCCCGCCGTCCACAATCCCGCGATCCCGAGGTCGAGGCCGTCCGCGTCCTGAACGGAGCCGGCCATGAGGTTTTTTCGATCAGCACCAGGGATTAATAGCGGCGTTCACGGATCCGATTCCTGGCATCGGCGCAGGAACCGCTGGGGATAAGCCAAACACCATTTGACAGCGCGCGCATTCACCGGTACTTGCGCGCCTCCATCGCAAGAAACGCCCGACCGGGCTGCGGGCGATGCGAGGAAATGCGCGGGCGTAGCTCAGTCGGTTAGAGTGCCGGCCTGTCACGCCGGAGGTCGCGGGTTCGAGCCCCGTCGCCCGCGCCACTCTCCTCACGCCGCAAGGGTGGCACTCGATCCCAGAAAATTCGGCACGGCTTCAAGATGCGCATGACAGCGCGCTTGAAAGTACAAGGGAGCCGCAGCGGGCTCCCTCGCAATCTTGGTCATCAGCCTTGGATCGACCCGTCAGGCGATCTTGCCGCCGCCCTTCTTCGTGACCACGAGCAGGGAGGGGCGGGGCGGCATGCCGTCCTTGAAATCCGGCCAGCGCGTGATCGGATTGTCGAAGCTGACGGGAGCGCCTTCTTCCGCCTCGCCGGGATGCTGCACGGCCAGGAAGAGAGTCTCGTCGTTGGGCGTGAAGAACGGGCCGCACATCTCCGCTCCGACCGGAACCCGGAAGAAGTGCTTGGACGTGCCGCGCATCTCGCCTTCCGTTTCCAGCGCCCACAAGCCGTCCGCGCGTCCGGTCGCCTTGGCGTTGTTGCCGTCGGTGGAGATCCAGAGACGTCCCTGGTTGTCGATGGCGCAGTTGTCCGGCATGCCGAACCAGCCGTTCTTGGTCGTGTCCGACGAGAAGGTCGCGCCGACCGACGCCACCGAGGGATCGCCGCATTTCACGAGCACTTCCCAGGTGAAGGCCGTCGAGGCGTGGTTGCCGCCCTCTGGCATCATCTCGACGATGTGGCCGAAGGCGTTGTTCGCCCGCGGATTGGCGGCATCGACCTGGTCTTCCTTGCGGCGCGTGTTGTTCGTCAGCATGACGTAGACGCGGTTGGTCTGCGGATTGGCTTCGATGTCCTCAGGGCGATCCATCTTGGTGGCTCCGAGAAGATCCGCCGCGCGGCGGGTCTCGATCAGCACGTCGGCTTGGCTCTTGAAGCCGTTGGCTTCGGTCAGGGGGCCCTGGCCGTGGATCAGCGGCAGCCACGTACCCTTGCCGTCAGGATTGTACTTGGCGACGTAGAGGGTGCCCTCGTCGAGCAGCCCGAAATTGGCGGCGCGGTTCTGCTTGTCGACCTTGCCGGCGCTGACGAACTTGTAGACGTAGTCGAAGCGCTCGTCGTCGCCGAGATAGATCACGTAGCGGCCATCGCTGTTGGTGATGCCGGCGGCGCCTTCATGCTTCGTGCGGCCGAGCGCGGTGCGCTTCTTCGGCACGAAATTGGGGTCGAACGGGTCGATTTCGACGACCCAGCCGAAGCGGTTTGCCTCGTTCGGCTCCTTGGCGAGATCGAAACGGTCGTGGAACTTGCCCCAGGCATAAGCCGGCGTCCCGATGCCGTAGCGCTTGTAGTTCTTGGCCTCGGGATGGGTGTCGCCGAGCGCGCCCCAGAAATAGCCGTTGAAGTTCTCTTCGCAGCTGAGCCAGGTGCCCCAGGGCGTCACGCCGCCGGCGCAGTTGTTGACCATGCCGTTCACCTTGCGGCCGGTCGCGTCCGCCGAGGTCTTCATGCGATCGTGGCCGGCGGCCGGGCCGGTGATCTCCATGGGCGTCTCGGCCGTGATGCGGCGGGTGTACTTGGAATCCTTGACTACCTGCCACTCGCCGTTCACCCGACGAATCTCGACCACGGCGCCGCCATGGGCAGCCATTTCGATGTCCACCAGATCCTTGGTCATCTTCGCGAAGGCAACGTCCTTGGCGTCCTGGACCCCGACGCCCGGGAACATCAGTTCCTCGTTGGTGTACTCGTGGTTCGCCACGAGAAGGCCGTGGTCGCTGGAGCCGTCGATCGGAATATAGCCGACGAAATCGGTGTTGTAGCCGAACTGGCGGGCTTGGCGCTCGGCCGTCTGGTTCTGCGGATCGAACTCGGGCGTGCCGGGGAAGAGCGGGTCGCCCCAGCGCAGGAGCACCTTCGCATCATAGCCTTCGGCCACGTGATGGGTCTGGTCGACACCGGCTTCGATTTCCTTGAAGTCGAAGGAGGCGGCAGCGCCCTTCTTGGTTGGTTGTTCGTTGGCCGCAAGGGCACGGGTACCGACGGTCGCGGAGATCGCCGCAACGGCCAGAGAGCCGCGCAGAAGGTCGCGGCGGTTGAAACGTGTGGCGATGATCTCGCCCATCGTGAGGTTGTGCGTCGGGTTCACCCCGATATCGCCTGAATCTTCCAGATCGCTTGCGCGAAGGCGGGCCTTGTGCTCGTCCATATCGGCTTCTCCGTCTCTTAGGGGGACAGAGCCGAGTTAGAACGGTTCTATGTAAGCTTGGTGACAGTCGTGCGGCGCTGGAGTTCGGGAGGGGACATTCCGAGGCGGATCGTATATGGTCGCGCGATGAGCAACGATGTTTCTGCACTCCGAGAGCAATTGTCCGATCAATGGCAGAAGGTCGCCATCGATCTGATCCGGAAAGGCATTCCGGCCGATCTCGTGTTCGAGTCGCTCCTGACGGTCGGGCTGGCCGGTCAGGTCGAGCTTCAGGGCAAGCACATGATGGCCGGCAAGCTCGTGGCCATCGCCGAGCAATTGTCCGAACAGGTCAGGCAGGAGAAGGAAGCCCTGCAGGAGGCCTCGGGCGCGACAAAGAATTAGCCGCCCGGAAGGGGCCATTCGACTTACGGCTAAAGCGCCGGCAAAATTGCTCGTCAGGCTATGTCCGGGTGCAACATCTGGAGTTATTGTCGCGTTAGCTCGGCGAAGCTCCACGAAGCGGCTTCGGCCCGCTTCTCCGCCCACCAGACCAAATGGGGTCGTGCCCTCATGCAGCCGGCGCTAGACAGCAACACCCTGGACCGCTTGATCGCCCTCGGACGTCAGCAAGGCCATCTGACGAACCGGGATCTCGAAGACAATCTGCCAATCGCATCCATGAGCGCGGAGGACATCGCTCTCATCGTCGTTCAGCTCGAGGAGACAGGCGTTTCGGTGGAACTGGACGCCAGCCTCGTTTCACCAGATCCGAAGCCGAGCCCGGCTCCCGTCAGAAGCGCCGTCATCATTCCCTTCCCGGATCGCGCCGCGGCTGCGCGGATGAAGCAACGCAAGGCCCCCCTTCAGAAGGCGCCCGCCTCAGCCCCGGCGCCTGCCAAATCCCCAGGTCAGAAGAGCCGAGCCGCCCATTGGGCCGTCGCCGTTTCCGGCTTGCTTGTGCTGGCGCTGCTGGTCGGCATTGTCAAAATGCTGGGCGTCTGACGACATCCGCGGAATTCAGAGTTCGGCCCGGGCGTCGTCTATCAGGGGAAGCGGCTTCACGGCCGGTCCGCTGAAATGCGTGACGCTCAGCTCATTCTTCGCCGCGGATCTGAAGCCGAGATCGAGAAAAGCCGTCTTCGGTTCGAAGAGCGATTTTGCCGCGGCCGTCGCATCATACCCGAGGATGGGCTTCAACTCGGGAACGGGCTTCTGAGCGGGCGCGGGGACAAGCGCCGCCAGAGCATCCGATGCCGTATCCGGCATCCCGGCTGCCGCGACCTGGATCTCCACGGGACGCTTCGGTGGGAGTGGAATGGTCGAAACCACGACCTCCTTGACGCTTTCCGGGTCGGCAGAGGCAACCGTCGTCGATGGGCTCGGGGCCGGCGTCTCCGGCTGCGGCGGCGCAGAGTTCTTGCGGCCGAAAAGATTGGCGAGCACGCCACCGATGGAGGGGCCGGCGCTGGCCGAGGCCTGGGTGGCGAGAGCGGCATTCCGAGGCAGGATCTCGGCCTTCGCCAGTTCATAGCCAGCAAGGGGCTTGCCGTTGGAGGGAAGGTGAAGGGTCTTCCCGTCCGGGAACAGCTGCGCCAATTGCTGCTGCGTCATGCGGGGCCACGCCCGGACATTGCCGGTGTCCACGTGGACAAAGGCCGAGGACGAATAATATCCCACGCCGCCATACTGCATCTTCATGGCGATGGCCCGGAGGCGCGCCGTATCGACGTCGGGCAGACGGATATCCATGGCCTTGCCGAGCATGTGCTGGCTGTGCTCGGCCACCCCGCTCGACCGGCGGCGCAGGGCGCCATTCGTCTCCGGCGACCGGTAGGCGGAAATGATGTTGATGGGCTGCGACGAGCCGGATTCGCGATAGACTTCCCAGATGATGTCGAACAGGCGCGGGTCCATCTGCGCCGGCTTCTCGACGCGCCAGTCCCGCAGGAACCAGTTGAGCTGTTGCAGGGCACCCGAGTCATATTGCCCGTCGCGCCGGAAGGTGACCGTCAAGCTTTCACGGGTATGGGTATGATAGAAGCTGAGAGTGCGGGTATCTCCGAAGGCGGCGGCATCCTGCGTCCGGGCGGTCGCCATCAGGAGAACGGAGGTCGCACTCAAGAAACCGAATGCCAGATACGAAGCCGCCTTCCTGCCGAGCAGGCCTCTGCGTCCGGATGCAGAGATCGACCTGCATCCGCCATCCGATCGTTCGGATCGGGCGAAAATTCGCGCCATGGTTGTTGGTTCCCGCGTCCCTTGAGCGACGTGTGGCCGTTAACCATGGCAAAAATAGGCGCAAAACTTACCTTTTTGCTTAATAGACCTGCGCGGTCGCCTGGTTGCGCTTCGGCCGGTTCGACGGCGAGGACAGGACGATCACCTTCGTTCCGGTCGGCGTGTGGTTGTAGAGATCGATCACATCCTGGTTGATCATGCGGATGCAGCCGGACGAAACATTGGTGCCGATGGTCCAGGGCTCGAACGTGCCATGGATGCGATAGAGGGTGTCCTTGTTGCCCTGCCAGAGGTAGAGGGCGCGGGCCCCAAGCGGATTGCCGGGGCCACCCGGCATGCCGGGACCACCGGGCAATTCGCCCATCTGCTCCAAGAGCTCGGGCTGCCGGCCGAACATCTCCTTGGGCGGATACCAGTCCGGCCATTCCTGCTTGTCCCGGATGGTCGCGGTTCCGGACCAGCTGAATCCCGACCGGCCGACCCCGACCCCGTAGCGCACGGCCATGCCGTCGCGCATGACGAGATAGAGATAGCGCGACCGTGGATCGATCACGATCGTCCCCGGCGCCTCCGCAGTCTGGTACTCGACCACACGCCGCAGGAAGGCGGGATTGATCCTGGACAATTGGATGCCAGGGATCGGAAAGAGATCGTCGTCGACGGGGCCGTATATGCGCTGGTAGGCGGATGCCTCCCGCATCGACTGGGCGAGGGCGCTTCTGGTGGGCAGAGCGGCGCCGGCGGCAGCGGCTGAGGCTCCGAGCATGAAGGTTCGGCGGCTGAGATCCATTGTGCTCTCCCGGCATTCTTAACTCGACAATAAGAAGACGCAGGACCCTCGGTGTCGGTTTCATGGTAGCTGCTATGCTTCGAAGACAAGGGAAAGCCCGGCCGTTCATATGTGGGACGGTTCAGGGTAGGGGCAGCGTGTGATGGTGTTGGAAAATCTCTCCTGGTCGTGGTTCGCCGGCGTCGGGCTGCTCGGCATCCTGTTCGTTCTGGTCCTCCTCTGGACCCGCAAGCCGCGCTACCGGCGCCACTCGATCATGACGGACAACGAAAGGGAGTTTTACCAACGCCTGCTCGCGGCCTGCCCCGATTGCCAGATCTGGCCCCAGGTTCCGATCCTGGCGCTCGTCCGGCTCGATGCCAAGGAAGGCAGCCGCGCGTTCTGGATGGCCTTCAAGAAGGTCTCGAACACGCGAGTCGATTGGGTGGTGGTCCGGGACCTCGAGGTGGTCGCCGTCGTCGAGCTCGACGATCGCTCCCACGACGCTCGGAAGGATGCGCAGCGCGACAAGGTTCTGAAGTCGTGCGGCTATCGCGTGGTCCGGTTCAGTTCGAGCCGCAGGCCCGATCCGTGGCAAATTCACGAGGCCGTCTTCCAATCTCACTAAGAGATTGGTCCGGCATTGCCTCCCGATTCTCGGCATGGAAGCTCTCGATGACCTCCTCCCGCAGAGCCTCCGGCTCCGACAGGTAGCGTGCCGAGTGGTGGAAGGGCGTTACATGCCTGACGCGGGCTTCGCGGGCGATGGACCCGGCCTCGTGAGCCGTCAGGTGGAGGGAAGCGACGGCAAGGGGCCGGTCGCGCTCCAGGAAGACGGCCTCGATGAAGAGCTGGTCGGCCCGGTGGGCGAGCCGAAGAATTTTTGCGCGGTTTTCGGCATGGGGTGCGGCATCCGTCACATAGGCGACCACCTGCCCGGGAGCGACGCGCAAGGCCCGGCCTTTCAGATCGCTGAGCCGGACGCTGCCCCCTGAAGGAACCGTAATGGGATGGTCGTCGGGCAGGCCGAGGCGAACCGCGCGCTTGGCCTCGTTGAGCCATGCACCTGGGGGGAGCCCCAGGTCATCCAGCACGCCCCGCCACACATTCACCTGGAGGACCTCCCTCAGGGCGAAGGCGAGCGAGGGGATGCCATGGTCCAGGGCGACGGCCTCGATGCTGAACTCGTCCTCCATCCAGGCGACGCCCTGCGGGAACCCGGGCGGCGCGATGTCGTGCCGGGTAAAGGCTTCTCGTGCATGAAACTCCGTGGCCTTCGTCAGGCCCGCGCCGTCGTAATCCATGGCCCTCATGCAGAAATCGACGGAGTTCTCATCCAGAAGATTCCAGGTGAAGCCCCGGATTCGGTGTTCGACCTGCGCGGCAAAGCCCGGTGGACCAATCAGGGTGAGCGGGAGCGGGCGATGGAGGCAGAGCCGGAACAGCCGGTCGAAGCCGGCCATGTGATCGACATGGGTGTGCGAGACGAAGACATGGCTCACCCGCAGCAATTCACGGGAGGAGAGAGCGGCCACATCGCCCAAGTCGAAGAGAATGGCCCGGCGGCCGTACCGGAAATCGAGATAAAGGCCTGGATCGCTGAAAGGATCGTTCACGAGACGGGGTTGAACAAGCCAACTCATCCCGACCCAACGGTTCCGGTCCCGGCCGGTTCCGATGCGATGAGGGCGGGCCCGTTCCATGGACCCGCCCTCATGTTCAACCTATGGGCCGAGGCCGCTCAGGACAAAGCCGCTCAGGGCTCTTCCTCCAACTCATCGGGATCGGTCACGTCGACCAGGAACATGATGTAGGGGCCTTCTTCCCCGTCGTCGTCATCCTCGTCATCGTCGAAATCGGCGTTCTCGAACTCGTTCTTTTCCTCTTCCGTCGCGGCCCGGACGGTGAGGGTCGCGAACCCGTCCCAAAGGGGAGCGCCCTCGCTCTCCAGAACCTTGAGATCGTCTTTGAAATCCTCGCTCATGAGGAGTTCGCGGGCTTCGTCCTCATCTGCATTGGTGATGGCAACAGGTTTGTCGCTGATGGTGAGCGTGAACATGATTCTTCCTTTCCATTCGCCCGCAAGGGATACTCGTAAACGCTCGACCCTGCACGTTCGTGGCAGAGGTTCTGCACATGAAGCGATAGGAAAAAGGCCGGACGTTGGCCCGGCCGTGAACGCGGCAATCTCCCGCTTACTCGACGCCCTTCTTCTTGAGCCAATCCCGCATCTCGGCGATCTCCCGCTCCTGCTCTCGGATCACGTCGGTCGCCCATTTGCGGACCTGTTCGTCCTTGCCGTGCTGAAGCGCCACGTTCGCCATATCGATGGCGCCCTGGTGATGGGGAATCATGCCGCGCACGAAATCCACGTCCGGGTCGCCGCTGAAGACGATGTCCATATTCCGGTGCATCGCCTCGTTGGCTTGGCGGTAGGCCTGCGTGGCGGGAGTATCCACCCTCTGGGTGGTCTGGGCCGGCGTCGAGTGGCCGGAATGTCCGCCATGCATTCCCTGAGCCTGGGCGGAAGCGGGAAGGGCGGACAGGGCAAGGATCAAGGCAAGGGATTGAATCTTCATCATTGTTTCTCTCGGAAGCGGTAGCAAACGCGGGGCTGTCTGGAAGCCGTTCGGCCTTCAGGCCTCTTGCTGGGACAGGAGTTGGGCCGGGAAACCGGCCATCTCCAAGGCGGAGAGCAGGCGCGCTTCTCCTTGGCTCGAGGCAACCGTAACGACATGGTTCTCCAGATTGCCGTCGACCTCGGCTTGCGGGTCGATCGTCCGGATGGCCTGTTCGACGCTTCTCAGGCAACCGCCGCAGCTCATGTCCGGAACGTGAAAACGATACATGGTCAGGATCCTTTGTTTCAGGGTCCTAAAGGGTCTAGGCCTTGCCACGATGGGAAGGTCAAGCAGGAGGGCGGGCGGGTTATTCAGGCTATGTCGCCATCAACTTAAAGGATGTGATTGCGGGAGCTTATCTTCTTCGAGTAGCTCTGGTATCGCGGATAACGATACAACACGGTTCAGGAGTGGCCGAATGTGGCCGGTGCGAAGGGCATGAAGGTTGTAACCCATAGCGGCACGTTTCATGCCGACGATGTCTTCGCTTTCTCCATCCTGCGGGAGGCGCTTGGGCCTTTCGAGTTTGCGCGAACCCGCGATTCCGCTCTCATCGAGTCGGCCGACCTGGTCTTCGACGTCGGCGGGACTTACGACGTCGCGCGCGGACGCTACGACCATCACATGCGGGATCTGCCCCGGCGGCCCGACGGAACGCCCTATAGCTCGGTCGGCCTGATCTGGCGCGATTTCGGCCGCAACGCCCTGCCGAACTTCATTCAGGGCATCGACGAGGACCTCCTGGACGCGATCTGGCAGGACATCGATACCGGCTTCATCCTTGCCATAGACCAAGCCGACAACGGCGTAGCGTCGATCAGCCAGGGCCACCTTTCGCTCCTGATCGAGGCCTTCAATCCCACCTGGGCCAGCGACCAATCCTATGATGATGCTTTCCTCGAGGCGGCCGATTTCGCCAGGGACATTCTGGTTCGGGCGTGCCGGCAGGCCCATGCGGAGGCCCAGGCCCAATCCTTGGTCCTGGCCGCCGCCAGGAAGGCGCGCGACCCCCGCGTGATCGTTCTCAATCGTAAACTGCCCTGGGAGAAGGCCGTTTTCGAGGGTGGTTTGCGCGACCTACTGTTCATCATCTACCCGAACGAGGATGCCACCGCCTGGTATTGCCGGACGATCCCGCCTGAGCCAAACTCCTTCGGCCAGAGGCTGTCCCTACCGGAAGCATGGCGCGGCTTGCAGGAGGAGGAATTCTCCCGCGTGGCCGGGATCGACGACGGCGTCTTCTGTCACCCGAGCGGTTTCATCTGCGGGGCGCGTTCGCAGGAATCCGCGGTTCGGTTGGCCGAGAAGGCGATTGCCGGCGGTCCGTAATCCGGGCCTCGCCGTCGGGGTTGAGCCATGAAGCAGGTGCCGATCGTCTCTCATCCCGCATATCAGGCCGTCATGCCCGACGGCCATCGTTTTCCCATGCGGAAATACGGTCGTCTCGCCGAAATCATCGCGGAGAAGGGGCTGGCGCCCGGTGGCTTCGCCAAGCCGGAAGAAGCTTCGGCCGAACTGATCGCGCTGGCGCATGACCGCGCTTACGTCGACCAGGTCTTCGCCGGCTCCGTTCCCCACGAGATCGAGCGGCGGATCGGCCTTCCCATGAGCGAAAGCGTGGTTCGGCGCGCACGGGCATCCGCCGGTGGGACGCTGCTTGCGGCCCGGCTGGCCCTTCAGCACGGTCTTTCGGGGAGCACTGCGGGCGGCAGCCATCATGGACAGCGGGAGACGGGAGCCGGCTTCTGCGTCTTCAACGATGTCGCCATCGCGGCCAAGGCGCTCCATGCGGAGGGCGCGATCCGACATGCGCTCATCGTCGATCTGGACGTGCACCAGGGGGACGGCACGGCCGATTGCCTGCGCGACGAGCCGGATCTCTTCACCTTTTCCATGCACGCGGAGAAGAACTATCCCCTCCGCAAAATCCCGAGCGATCTCGATGTCGGGTTGCCCGATGCCATGGAGGATGACGCCTATCTGGAGGCGCTCCAAGCGCACCTGCCGCGCCTTCTCGATGCGATCGAGCCGGATCTCGTGTTCTTCAACGCCGGCGTCGATCCGCACCGGGACGATAAGCTCGGACGGCTTGCACTTTCCGACGAGGGCCTGCGCCGGCGCGACGATTACGTCATCGAGCAGGCCCGCAGCCGCCAAATCCCCCTCGTCGCCGTCATCGGCGGCGGCTACTCCCCCGACGTTGAAGCCCTAGCCCGGCGACACGCCACCGTGTTCGAGGCGATGGCAGCCTGGGGCGAAAGGGAATAAGGCCCTCAGCGCGCCAGCGACACCGCAAGCTGCGCCGCCAGGGCGGCGTTGTTCTTCACCAGAGCGATATTGGTCGCGAGGCTTCGCCCGGCCGTCTTCTCGAACAGATGTGACAGCAGGAAGGGCGTCACGGCCTTTCCGGCGACGCCGCGAGCTTTCGCTTCGGCCACGGCTGTGTCGATAAAGTCTTTCATCTCGTCGGCGGGGATCTCGTCCGCGGCCGGAACGGGATTAGCGACCAGAACGCCGCCATCGAGGCCAAGGGCCTCCTTGGTGCGGATCAGGTCTGCCACCGCATCCGGGCTGTCGAGGCGCAGGGGCACGGACAGCGCGCTCGTCCGGCTCCAGAAGGCCGGGAAACGGTCCGTCCCGTAGCCGACCACCGGGACCCCCCGGGTTTCGAGATATTCGAGGGTACGGGGCAGATCGAGAATGGCCTTGGCGCCGGCGCAGATCACCGCCACGGGCGTACGGGCGAGCTCGTCGAGATCGGCCGATATGTCCATCGTGTCCTCGACGCCCTGGTGCACCCCGCCGATGCCGCCCGTGGCGAACACGCGGATGCCGGCCAGATGGGCACAGAGCATGGTCGCGGCCACGGTCGTCGCCCCATGCCGCCCGGAAGCGACCGCATAGGGCAGGTCGGCGCGGCTCAGCTTCATGACATCGGTGGCCGTGCCCAGCCAGTCGAGCTCCGCATCCGAAAGGCCGACCTTGATGCGGCCTCCGATGATGGCAATCGTGGCCGGAACGGCGCCGTTCTCACGCACCACCGCCTCGACCTCTCGCGCCGTGGCGACGTTATGCGGATGGGGCATGCCATGGGTGATGATGGTGGATTCGAGGGCCACGACCGCTCTGCCTGCGGCGAGCGTCGCCTGCACCTCGGGAGCGATATCGAGAAACCGGCCGGCGATGTCGTGCTTCATGAGGGCTCCCGTTGAAAAGTCGGCCCTGATCTAAGCGACAGGGTGGAATCCAGCAAGGCGAGAGACAGATCGGGCCGAACGCTGACAGGGCTCTCCACGGTCAGGGCCGCCGCAACGGTGCCGAGCCGGGCTGCGTCGGCCAGGGAGGCGTCCCTCAGCAGAGCCACGAGCGTCGCCGCAATCAGGGCGTCTCCCGCACCGGTCGCGTCGATGGTCTCGGCCTCGACCGCATCGATCGTGGCAATCCCGGACGAGTCCGCCGCGACGAGTCCTCTGCTTCCGAGCGTCAGGATCACCTGTTCGGCTCCCCGGGCGAGCAGGGCCTGCGCGGACGCCTCGGGCGAAATCTCGGGCCGGTCTAGATAAACCCGGGCTTCGTCGAGATTGAGGAAGAACACGCCGATGCCGCTCAGATCCTGCGGCAGGCGCGCGACCTTGGGCGTCGACACCGCGTCCAGGGCGAGCATCAGGGCATGCTGCCGGGCCAGTCCGATGAGTTCGTGCAGGGTCTCCGGCGGCAGGTTGCAATCGGCGAATATCCAGGCCGATCCGAAACCCGGTCGCGCGCGGTGGAGCAGGGCGGGGCTGATCCCGTCGAGGATCGCCATATCGGCGAGACCGATGGCGAGCTCCCCGTCTGGCTGGAGCACGGCCACGTATTCGGCCGTGGCGTGCGTGCTCGAGAGAACAACCGGCCTGGTGTCGATGCCGAGGCGGTTCAGGTGGTCGAGCAGAGCGCGGCCGTTGTCGTCGTCGCCGACGATGGAGACCAAGGATACCTGGGTTCCAAGCCGCGCGATGTTCTCCGCCACGTTGCGGGCGACGCCGCCGAATGAGCGTTCCGACACGACGGGGTTGGATGTCCCCGGCCGGATCGTCGCCATGCCGCGATACTTGCGGTCGACGGCTGCGCCGCCGATGCAGATGATCCTGCTTGCTCCCGGCTCCATGTCTTCGCACCACCCTTCGACCGTTCTGAACAGAGGATATGCCGAAAGGTTGGTCCTGCCGCAATGCCCGGGAGGTCCGACGTGCCGCCAGATTGAGCTGGATCAATGCCGAGGCGGGTCCCCCTCATAGGATTGTGCGACAGCGTGGAGGTCTTCATGGATTTGGGAACGGCGATCAGACGCTGGAAAGCGAATTGGATGCGTATGGATGAACTTGCCGCGCTCGATCGTGACCAGCGGGAGGCCATGGCACGCGATATCGCCGTGCCGGCTGACATGCTTCCCATTCTCGCCGCAGGGGGGCCTGACGCCGGACAGGAACTTCCACGTCTCATGACTGAACTCTCGCTCGATATGAATCATATCAGGCACATCCATGCAGCGCTGATGCGCGACATGAGCCTGACCTGCTCGGGATGCACGGCGGCGGTCCGGTGCAGGGAGGACCTCTCTCAGGGCCACGCGTCGGCGCGCTATGGCGAGTACTGTCCCAATGCCGAATCTCTGCGAGAGCTTCAAGGCAAGAATGTTGCAAGAGCCTGAGGGCGCTGGAGGTGGAGAGAAGCCCTGACCCCATCTCAGAAGGAGTAGCGATCCACTCGGGTGTTCATCCGGCCGATAACATATGTTTATTCTCATGGTCGAAGGCACGAGCGAGCGCGGACAGGTCTGTATCGGTACGCCGGCTTGCTAGACGTCGTAATGAGCCGCGCTTCGCAATCAGGGGCCAAACCTTAAGTCTCTCCGTCCCGGAGCGACGCCTCGGCTACACTGGCGGGCCATCCCTGCGAGGGAGGTGACATGTCTGCTGCGACTGCAGTTGAGCCTCGTGTTGCGTTGGGAGCCTCATCGTCCAGAAACCGTAACCGGATCGTCCTTGCGGCCGCTCTCGCGTCCGGCCTGTCGTTCCTCTTGGCCGCTTCCGTCATCTACTGGCATGGCGTCCAGGATCGCCACGAGGTCATTCAACGTGGCCTGTCCATGTCGGCGGCTGTCTCTCGTGGGATTGAGCGCGAAAGCGATGCACTCGGTCGCGTCCTGAAAGGTCTTGCGGCATCGCCGCTTCTCGCGTCCGACGATCTGGCGCCCTTCCACAGGCAGCTCCAGGCAACGCCTCGTCCCGAAGGATCCCGTTTCGTCCTCTGGAACCGCGAGCGCGTGCTCCTCAGTTCGGCTTTCGGATACGGCGGGCACCTGCCTGCGCTCGATCTCTTTCCCTTCGCCGATCAGATCGCTCAGCCGTTCCCGCATGACGGCGTCTCCCTCTCCGAGCGCCTCTATGCGCCGCTGACGCGAGACTGGATCATCGCGCTGAGCCTTCGGCTGACAGGCTCGGCCCGGGAAGGCGAACGCATTCTCACCCTTGCGGTGCCGGAGGCGTATTTCGGCAGGATCGTCCGCGAAAGCGGTCCGCCGGCCGGCTGGACGATATTCATCCTGGACCGGAACCTGCAGCAGGTGAAATGGGACGAGGCGAACCTGCCGCTGACGCCGCCGCTGCGCGCCCGACTGACCGATGCCCTGGGTCGGGGTGCCCGGTCCGGGCAGTTCGAGGTCGATGGACAGAAGGGCGATAGGCTTGTCGCCTTCGAGCACTCCGGCAGCACCGGTTACACCGTTCTGTCGACGATCCCATCTGCCCTGATCGATAAGCCGATCTCCTCAGCGGATCGATGGCTCTGGTATGCGGGAGTGATGCTGGTCCTGATGGGGACCGTGTCGGCGGGCTTTGCGCTCAGGAGTATCGGTTCGGCCAATGCCTTGACGTCCGCTGCCGTGTCGACCCGGACGCGATACCGGGCCAGGCTCTCGGTCATGCAGGAGCGGGAGTTCCTCCAGGCCTCCCTGGATGCCCTCTCCGCTCACATTGCGGTCCTCGACGAAATGGGAACGATCGTTTCCTTGAATGCAGCATGGCGAAGGTTCGCCAGGGACAATGGTTACGGCGGCGCCTCTTTTGGCCTTGGCATGAACTATCTTGATGTCTGCCTTCACGCGAGGCAGGCTGACCCGAATGTCGGACAGATCCATGACGGTCTCGCCGCCGTCGTTGCAGGGCGAAGCCGGGATTATCGCGGTGTATACCGGTGCGACGGCCCGGATCGGCCGCGCTGGTTCCAGATGCGCGCGACCCGCTTCATCGCGGGGAAGCTGTCCCGCACCATCGTGGCTCACGAAGATATCACCGAGGTTGTCGCGGTTCGGGCCGAAATCAACGCCCTGTCGGAGCGTCTGCTGACCGTTCAGGAGGAGGAACGAGAGAGGATCGCCGTCGAGTTGCACGACTCGACCGCGCAGCATCTCGTGGCCGTCAGCCTCAACTTGATGCAGGTCGGAAGCCTCCGTCTGCCTCCCTCCGGGCGCCGCATCCTCCACGAGATCGACCGTTCGCTGGAAGAGGCCCTGAAGGAACTGCGCATCTTCACGTACCTGCTTCATCCGCCGAGATTGGAGAAAGACGGCCTCGTGAGCACGGTTCAGGATTTCGCCGAGGGCTTCGCCAAGCGGACGGATCTTGAGACGATCCTGCGGCTCGATCGGGCCGCCGACGAGCTGGCCGTGGACCTGCAGCGCGCGTTGTTTCGCATCGTTCAGGAAGGCTTGGCGAATGTCCATCGCCATGCCGAGGCGTCCCACGTCGTCCTCAATCTGCGCTTGACGTCCGATCAGGTGATCCTGTCCATAGCCGACAATGGACGCGGGATGCGGCGGCATCGGGGAGAGATCGGAACGCGGCAGGCCAGCCTCGGTGTCGGGATCCCTGGCATGCGTATCCGCCTCGGTCAGTTCGGCGGCAACCTCCGGATCCGCAGCGGCAGGCGCGGCACCATCATCCGGGCGGCTGCGCCTCGCTGCGCCCCCAAGGCAATGGCGCTCGGGGCATGAGGCAAGGTCGCGACAGGACGGTCATCCGTCCATTGGGGGATCGCCCAGGCGACTTTCAGGGTTTGCCCCGGTTTCACCGTCGCGCTTTTGGATATAAAACTCAGCCTGGGGAGGGCGCAAGGGCTCATGACGCGCATCCTGATTGCCGACGATCATGACGTGGTCCGCTCGGGGCTCAATGCCATCCTGAGCGGCCAATCCGGGTGGGAGGTCGTCGCCGAGGCCGAGGATGGCCGCAAGGCCGTCGAACTGGTCGTCGAAACGAAACCGGACGTTGTCATTCTCGATTATCAGCTTCCCTCCCTCAATGGCGTGGACGCGACCCGGGAGATCCGGGCGGTGAGGCCGCAGACGGAAGTCCTGATCTTCACCATGCACGAGAGCGAGTTGCTGCTGCGCGAAGCGCTCGAAGCCGGGGCTCGCGGCTACCTCCTGAAATCCGATGCCCGGAAGTTTCTCATCGCGGCGGTTGAATCCCTGTCGCAGCACAAGCCGTTCTTCACCGGACGCATCTCCTTGGCCCTTCTGAATGCCTTCCTGTCGCAGGGACATGCCGCCGACGGCGCCCTGACGGCCCGGGAGAGGGGCGTGGTTCAGCTCATCGCGGAAGGCCACAGCAACAAGGAAGTAGCCCAGATCCTCGGCCTCAACCTGAAGACCGTCGAGAGCCATAGGGCGTCCGCCATGCGCAAGGTCAACGTCAATTCGACGGCCACCCTGGTGCGTTATGCGATCCGCAACAAGCTGGTCGAGCCCTGAGGCGATCCATCGGGCACAAGTTCGAGCCCACGTCCGATGCCCTGGGTTGCCGGGCGGCAGGATTGCCGCCCGGCCTGTTGGTCAATCGCCGCTTGCCCCCTCCGACATCTTCGCCAAGGCGTCATCGATGGTGAAGGAGTTCGGCTTCTGTACGGCCGGAAAGTCCTTGAAAGTCTCGGCGAATTGCGCCGCAGCGGCCTGGGCCGCATAGACGAAATAGGCGTTGTGAATCATCCAGTCGTAATAGGAGTTCGAGGTGATAGGGGCGAACTCGAACGGGTCCGTGCGGAGATTGAAGATCTTGGGCAGCCGCAGCCTCGTGAACGGTTCCGCCCACACACCCAGCGTGCCCTGCATGCGCTGCTCCATGAAGACGAGCTTCCAGTTGTCGTACCGGATGCAGAGCATGTCGCCGTCATCGCTGAAGTAGAAGAAGAAGTTGCGCGGGCTCTCCTTCGTCTCGCCCGTGAGATACGGCAGCAGGCTGAACCCGTCGATGTGGTTCTTATAGGTCCGCCCGATGGCCTTGTAGCCGGTCTTCAGCTTTTCCACGACATCCAAGGCACCCACCATGTCGAGGAACGTCGGCAGCCAGTCATGATGCTGCACGATGCCGTTGGAGATCGACCCGGCCTCGATCTTGCCCGGCCAACGCACGATCAGCGGTACGCGGAAGGCGCCTTCCCAGTTGGTGTTCTTCTCGCTCCGGAACGGAGTCGTGGCGCCGTCCGGCCACGTATTCCTGTGCGGCCCGTTGTCGGTCGAGTACATAACGAAGGTGTCGTCGGCGATACCGAGTTCATCGAGATAGTTCAGAACATCGCCGACGAGTTTGTCGTGATCGACCATGGTGTCATGATAGGGCGATTGCCACCGGCCTGCCTGCCCTTTGCTCTCCGGCTTGGGGTGGGTGATGAAATGCATGTGTGTCGTATTGAGCCAGACGAAGAACGGCGTGCCGGCATCGGTCTGACGCTTGATGAAGTCCTTCGCCGCTGCGGCGAATTCGTCATCGCAGGTCACCATGCGCTTTCTGTTGAGCGGGCCCGTGTCCTCGATCTTCTGCTTGCCGACCTTGCCCCAGCGGGGCATCTCGGTCGGGTCGTCCTTGTCGGTCGCCCAGGAGTGGATGACTCCTCGGGGCCCGAAGGTCTTTCGAAAGTTCGGGAAGTCCTTCTCAGGCGGATAATCGTCCATCTCCGGCTCTTCCTCGGCATTGAGGTGGTAGAGATTGCCGAAGAACTCGTCGAAGCCGTGATTGGTCGGCAGCATATGGTTGAGGTCGCCCAGGTGGTTCTTCCCGAACTGGCCTGTCGCGTAACCCTGCTCCTTGAGCAGAGCCGCGATGGTGACGGTCTTGTCGTTCATGCCGATCGGCGCGGCGGGAATGCCGACTTTGGACAAGCCGGTGCGGTAGACGCTCTGACCGGTGATGAAGGAGGAACGCCCCGCGGTGCAGGATTGCTCGCCGTAGGAGTCGGTGAACATCATGCCTTCCTTGGCAAGACGGTCGATATTGGGCGTCTTGTAGCCCATCACCCCATGCGAGTAGCAGCTCAGGTTCGAGATGCCGATGTCGTCTCCCCAGATGACGAGGATGTTCGGTTTGCGGTCTTTAGGCGACTTGGCCATGACGGTGCTCCTCCTTGTAAAGCTTTGGTGCACTTGGCTGTTTTCCTCCCCGCCGATGGCGGGAAGGCCGGAACAAGAGGCGTGACGCAACGTTGTCGGCATCTGGTGTTTGGCCTCGCTGCAGCATGTCCTTGGACAGGCGAGGCGCGTGAAGAGTTTGGAGAGTGGCGTGTTTCTCGATGATAAGTTTTCTTATGGCGGATGGAGCGGTCCATCGTGCCGGGCCTGCAAGCAGCCGATTCTGCCGAGCGATCGGGTGACGCGAGTGGAGTTTCAGAATGATCCCAGCGGAACGAAAGGCCTGACGGGCGACTATCACCTGGCCTGCAGCAGGCCCTTCGCCTCGCTGGCAAGCGTGATCAACTTCAACCCCTGGGCAGGGTGGTAGGTCCGAGCCGGGACGCGGCGTGATTTCCCATTGTTCTTCGGGTGGTTCTCGGGGCTGCGGTAGCATGCATGGCTCCTTGGATGCGCAAGTGCTCAAGCGTGTGTTCAAGGGCATGCGCCGGTTCCTCTTCAAACGAATGGCCCGACCTGGAACACCATGCTCACGATCGCCGCAATGCCGATCACGAGAAGAACGACGGCGGTGATCAGCGTGAGCGATGGCGGAAACCTGCTTTCTGCCCGAACGAGACCTGCGGCTTTCATCGCCGTGCGCTCTTTGCGCAATTCGAGCATGAACTGGACGTGGTAGACGATCCCGATCACCAGCATTGCGATGCCGAGTGCCACGAGGGCGACGCCGAAGTTCCGCGCCGGTCCGGCTCCGGTCAGCAATTGCTGGTCCCGGAGCTTCTCGAAGACCTGATAGATCGTGAAGCCGAAGCTGATCAGCGACAGCGACGTGCGGATCACGGACATCAAGGTCCGGTCGGCGCTCATCCGGGTGCGCTGGAACGACATTCCGGTGCGCCGTGACGACAACTCCACCGATATCGTGTCCGAGGCTGAATGCGCATCGACGGGAGGCTTTGGAACGACCGGGTCCATGATACGTCACCTTGATGGTCCGGGGTGCGGATGCTGGAGGATCCGCCAGCGGGCGATCCGGGTTATGAGGCCCCGAAAGGCGAGATAGGGAAGGAAGGCCAGCAGAAGCGCCACCAGGACCATCTCGCCGGGGAAGAACGTATTCAGGACCCTGTACTGGTAGATCGCGTCCATCCCCAGACCGAGCAGGAGGATACGGCCGGTCGACAGGAAGGCTTCGCGGATCCGCTCGTTGCGCCGCGCGGGGTCGCGCATGAGCGTCCGGAAATAAGGCGGGCGCCCGAGCCGCGCGTCATTGATGCCGTCGTGCAGCGCTGCCAGGAAGGCCATCGCGGGCTGAAGCAGGAACCGGAACGCCATGGGACCGCTCGGGCGTTCCGCGATGTTATGCCAGACCCGTCGCTCGACTTCGGCCGACAGGCCGTACCACGCCATTCCGAGGATGATCAGGATCGCCATGAGTCCGACCGCGAGCCAGGCGATCAACCGGGCATTTCGAGATGTCGCCTGGGCCCTGCGGTCTGCCACCAATGTCCCCTCGTCACATGCGCTTGAGAATGCGCGCTCCCGTTCACGGCCTTCGTCGGACCACGCACCGAAAGCCGACATGGCTTGTCGATGTGTCGACGGGCTGGGCGTGGCGTGCAGCAGGCCGATAGCGGCGGCAGTAGCTCGGAGCGCAGAGATGCGAGCCGCCCTTGAGCACCCGGCGCGGAATGCGGATCTCCGGCTGGCACGGATCGTAGCTATCCGCCTCGCGCCCGCCGCGCGGGTTCTCCGGGATGCAGCAGGCCTTCGGCGCGTCGGCGGGGTGCTTCGGAGCGTACCAGTCCGAGGTCCATTCCCACACATTGCCGATCATGTCGTGCAGACCGTAAGCATTCGGCGGGAAAGCGGTCACGGGCGAGGTGCGCTCGAAGCCATCGAGCTTCGTGTTCTGGAACGGGAACGCACCCTGCCAGGTATTGGCCATGTGGCGCCCGTCCGGCGTGAACTCGTCGCCCCAGGCGAACTCCGCGCCGTCGAGGCCGCCGCGCGCCGCGAACTCCCATTCGGCCTCCGTCGGCAGGTCCTTGCCGGCCCAGGCCGCGTAGGCCTCGGCATCCGCGTAAGCGACATGCACCACCGGGTGATCGTCGAGGCTCTTGATGGACGATCCGCGGCCGTAGGGGCGACGCCCGTTCGCCCCGAAGGTGAAGGACCACCACTGGCTCCAGTCCTTCAGGTTCACCGGATAATCCGGCGGGCTGAAGACGAGGGAGCCGGCTTTGAGCATCTCCGGCCGCGCGCCGGGATAGTCGCGTGGGTCGGGTGTGCGCTCCGCGACGGTGACATGCCCGGTCGCCCCGACGAAGCGCCGGAACTCCCTGTTGGTGACCGGGGTCCGGTCGATCCAGAAGCCGTCGACCGTGACGCGGTGGACCGGCGCTTCCTCCGGATAATGGCGGTCCGAGCCCATGCGGAACGTGCCGCCGGGGATCAGGACCATGTTAGGTGCCGGAGCATCGTCGCGGGACGCGGCCGCTCCGGTCGTGTCGGGTTCGGCTAAGCTCATGGGTTCGTCGCCCTCATTCGGCCGGCGCGGGCGGCGTGACGCCGGTGACCTGTTCGGACGGTTCCTCGCTGAGCCAGCGATAGAGCACGCCGCCGAGCGCTCCGCCGATGAGCGGCGCCACCCAGAACAGCCAGAGCTGCGCCAGCGCCCAGCCGCCGACGATGAGGGCCGGGCCGGTGCTGCGCGCCGGGTTCACCGAGGTGTTGGTGATCGGAATGCCGACCAGGTGGATCAGCGTCAGGCCGAGGCCGATGGCGATCGGAGCGAAGCCCGCCGGCGCCTTGCCGTGGGTTGCGCCCATGATGATGAACAGGAACATCATGGTCAGCACGACTTCGGCCACGAAGCCGGAAATCACGCTGTACTGTCCGGGCGAGTGAGCGCCGTAGCCATTGGCGGCAAAGCCCTTCGTCAGGTCGAAGCCGGGAGCCCCGGAGGCGATCAGGTACAGTACGAAGGCCGCGATGATCGCCCCGATCACCTGGGCCACGATGTAGGGCGCGATGTCCTGCTTCGGAAAGCGCCCTCCCGCCGCCAGGCCGACCGTGACCGCCGGGTTGAGATGGCAGCCCGAGATGTGGCCGATGGCATAGGCCATGGTGAGCACGGTCAATCCGAACGCGAACGAAACGCCGAGCAGGCCGATGCCGACCTCGGGAAAGCTCGCGGCGATCACCGCGCTGCCGCAGCCGCCGAAGGTGAGCCAGAAGGTGCCGATGCCTTCGGCAACGCATTTGTGGATGTTTCGGCTGTTGTGGAGATCCATGATGTCCTCCGTCCTGTCGGTGCGCGGACGTGCCGAAGCCTCCGGGCAACGCCGCCCATCGTGCCGTCGCCTCGCGCAGGATCCGATCCCATGCGATTGAGCTTAGGGAGCCGATGCAAAAGCGGAATTAGGGGAACACCTGAGGGACGGTCAGGAAAACACCGAAAGAGGATGTTCTTCGGAGTAAGGGCGGCTTTGCCCTAGGGCGTGAGCGTTCCCGACACGGCCTGTCCGAGGCCTTCCACCTGACCCTGGAAATTCTCGCGGGTCCGCGGATCGACGACCGCGACCGGCGCCGAGACGGCCAAGCCCGCCGCCGTGCCGACGGCGGCGGCGGCTCCCGCCGTGACTTGGATGATCCTGTCGCCGATGCCGACCCGGGCATCCGTCAGGGTCTGGCCCTCGGCCAGCTCCCGGCCGATGATGCGCACGACCTCCGGGCTCTCGGCGAACTTGGAGTGGTTCAACGGATCGCCGGTCCGGAGCTTGGACAGGTTCAGGACCGTGATGCCGGACTTGTCCAGCTCGCTGCGATAGGGCTCCTGCTCCGGGTCGATGGCGCCGAGCCGCACCGCATCGCCCCAGATCCGCCGGGAGATCGCCAGCGCCCGGTCGTCCTGGGACACGAAGAGCGTGAAGGAGGGGCGGGCCTTGCCCATGTCGAGCACCGCCTCGCGGAACAGGTCGACATCCACGTCGGGAGCAGCCAGCAGCACGTTGCGGATCTTCGGCGCCACGCGGCCGTCGCGGATCGCCATCTGGCGCAGCGCCTCCAGGGTCACCCAATTGCCCATGGAATGCGCGAGGATCGAAATCTCGCCGACGGCCGGGTCGCTCGCCAGCGTCCGCAGGGTGCTCTCGAGGGCGTTGCGGGAATAGGTGTTGCTCTCCCGGTCATAGCCGTAGGCCAGCACGCTGCCGCGCGACGGCCAGGTGAACAGCACCGGCACCACGGGCGTGCCGGCATCGTGCACGATCTGGGCGAAGCGGAAGACCGCATCGTCGAAGCGGTTGTTGAAGCCGTGGATGAATACGAGCACCCGCCGCTGCGGCACGGTCCGGACCGTGCGGCTGAACCATGCGGTCGCCTGCTTGCGGTCGATGATGTCCGCCTTCAGGGTCACGAAATCCGTGGCGGGATTGCCCGGGACGCTCTGCGGCCATTGCACCTCGCCGGCCGTCCGGCTCGCCGCGGGCGGGATCGAAACCGTGAACTGGGCAAAGGACAGTTCCGGCCCACGGCCGCCCGAATAGAATTCCTGCGGGTCGGATGCCCGCAGGCGGGTCGTGGCGACGAGCATGTCGACCTTGCTGGCGCCGGGGACCGTCTCGGCCACGGGAAGCAGGACACCCTTGGGGCTCGCGCATCCGGCGAGCCCGAGGATCACGGCGGCGGCCACGATGCAGGACATGGTCCTCATCGAAGCCTTCATGAGGCGCGTGTGACCGCCGCCTTCTCGTTCTGACCGTCGCATTCGGTTCCCATTCCCCAGGTGTCGCACCCGCGCAAATCTTCCCCAGCTTGTCGCGCTTGTCGAGCGTGAACGGGCAACTTTCCATTATCGGCGAGCCATCGCTTTCCGGCCGCCGCGACATGAGGGCCGATTCCCGCTCCCGCGCTTCTGGATGGCATCGGCGATCCGAGGCGGATCGATGTGGCGCCGGAGCCTTGCGGTTGTCGTTTCCGTGCGGGCGGAATTGCCAAGGGCCGCGGACGGGGCGAGCGGCGTCGCACCTCGCTCGACTGCGCCGGCAGGTTCTGGTGCCGGGTCCCGCCGACGCGGCCCCGGGATGACATCCGCAACGTCATCACCGGGCTTGTGCCGGTGATCTCGATTGAAGAGGCGCGGTGCTTCAGAGGATCGGGATGGCCGGGATAGGCCCGGCCATGGCGTGGGTGGCTGATCGGTTCCTGTCAAAGAGCCAGCACCTTGGGGCCCGCAGCTTGCGCTGCGAGCCTTTACAGGAGATCGAGGGTGGCGCGACGGGCCGTCCGGCTCGCTGTGTTAAGTTAGCTGGAAGAGCCGGAAGGCCGCTTCGCGCACGGTTCTTTTAGGCGTTGAGACTTGGACCAGCGCAGGGCTGCCAAGGGCCTCCTGCCGCCGGCTGCGTGACCGGCGGACAGGACCGTGCCGGATCCCACACCGCGCGACGCCTCGCGAAGCGCGCCCCTCGTCGGATCAGGCTGTGCAACGATATAGCCAAGGTCCACACTCCTGTCAAGAACAAAGTGAGAACATAACGTTGCCCTCGCCACCTCTTTACGTCATGGCCGGGCTTGTGCCGTTGATCCCGGTCGGAGAGGCGCGGCGCTTCAGCCAAGCGGGACGGCCGGCACAAGGCCGGCCATGACGTGGAGAATGTCATCCCCGTTCTCGCCAGGACCATCCTTCGAGACGCAGTTGCGCTGCTCCTCGGGATGAGGGTGGCGAGGTGGCCAAGGTGTGGGTGGCCGCACCAAGTGCGGCCATGACGGCGGAGGGGGTCATCCCCGGCGGGTGGAGGCCGGGAAGGGGATCTACGTTCCAGCTCCGCGCGGTGAGCGTCCTTCTTCTGCGCTCCGCTCCCGGTCAGATCGAGCGGTCGGAGCGGCGGGCGGTGCGGGGGAGGAGGTCTTGTCCGCTGCCGGCGGTGACCACGAGGCGTTTTACTTCGCCTCTGAGATAGGCCTGGAGGAAGCGGTCGTAGTTCCTGAACGACACGCATCCATTCGAGTCGCCGCGCGGGCCCAGCATGTAGGTGTGGGCGAGAATGCCGTCGCGGCCGTAGATGGCCGCGCTGCCGCCGACCGGCGTGAGGCGCAGGGCGCGCACGCCGTGGAAGAGGGCTTCGCGTTCTGTGATCGTATAGGTGCCGGGCGGCGTGGCGCCCTTCATCCGCACGTTCACGTGGCGCGGATTGTCCATCATGTCGCCGAGGCCCGAATGCGCCTCCAGCCTTTCTCCGTTCGGCATGATGACCACCTGGGCGGTGATGTCGTACACGGCGGTCCCGCCGCTTCCGGCCCCGGGCGAGGGGACGAAGCGCGATGTCGGAGAAATGCTGCCGGTGCCGTTGTCGAGCGAGGCATAGCTGAGCGCCGCCTCGGGCGGGGTGGCCGGCTTGATGCCGAAGAACTTTTCGATGAAGGACCGGTTGTCGGCCGGTGCGCTGGCCGCGACCACGGCCCTTTGCGTCATCGGCACACGTGCAGGGGCGCTTGCGGCCTGGACGGGCGCGGCGGCCCTCGGCGGCATCAGGTCGGCAGGGCGCGGCACGGGCAGGGGCACCGGTGCGGGAGCCGGTTGAGGCGCTTCCGCCATCGCGAGAACAGGCGCGGATGGCGGCGCGTCGGGCGGCGGGGCCGTCGCAGGCGCAACGGGCGTCATGAGGGCCTGCCGCGGCGCTTGGGGGGATTGCAACGCCGCTTGCAGCGGGGCATTGCGTGCGAAGCGAAGCGCCTCGGTCTTCATGGCCGGCGTCGGGTCGACCAGCGTCGGGTCGTAGGCAGTCGCGGCTGCGACGTGGGTGGGCGCGGGAGCTGCGACGCTGCTCGCCTGTTCGCCGCGAAGCTCATCGCTCCGATGCTGGAAATCGACGAAATACGCGAGGGGGCTCATCGAGATCGCCACGAGAAGCGCCGTTGGGAAAAGACTGCGCCGCTTCTTGCGCGGGGCACGGACGCCGGAACGATAGGAACTGTGCAACATGGCGAACTCTACGCAACAACACGATCGCGCATGACATGCCTGTTGTTCGTCGGAGGCCGGAGGAAAGAGGCCAGAACGGTCGAAGCCTTCATGCGTGAAGCAATACTTTCACGAGGTCCAACGTAACGTCGGCTTGGTTAAATTAAGGATAATCGGACACGCTGCTTGCGGGAGAAACCGTAGCGAATGCCGAGACGGGGTGCGCTGGCTCACAGATCGCCGCAGCGGCGCGGGCTATGGTCGGGAAAAGGGGGAGCTTTCTCGGTTTATGCAACAGGAGGACCTCGGGATGGGGTTCTATGCACGCCATATCGGCCCACGCTTCGTCAGCTGCCTGTGCGCGATGGAAGGCATAGCGGCCGAGCGCGAGAAGGTCGTTCCGCACGCCGCCGGCACGGTGCTGGAGATCGGCATCGGTCCGGGCCTGAACCTGCCGCTCTATGACCCGGCCCGCGTCACGCGGGTGATCGGCGTCGATCCGATCGCGGAGTTCCTGGATCTCGGCCGCGAGCGCCGCCGGCGCTCACCTGTCCCGCTGGACATCATCCAGGCTCCGGCGGAGGCTCTGCCGCTCGATGACGACGTTATCGACACGGCAGTGATCACCTATACCCTGTGCTCTGTGGCCGATCCGGCACAGGCTCTGCGCGAGGTGCGCCGCGTGCTGAAGCCGAAAGGGCGCGTGCTGTTCCTGGAGCATGGCCTGTCGAGCGATGCCAACGTGGCGATGTGGCAGCATCGGCTCAACCCGATCTGGCGCAAGCTTGCCGTGGGGTGCAACCTGACCCGTCCTGTCCAGAAGCTGCTCGACGAGGCCGGATTCACCATCCAGCGCATCGAATCCTATTACCTCGACGGAGCACCGCGGCCGGTCGGCTTCCTGTGCCAGGGCGTGGCGCAGGCATAGGCGTTGCGGCAGCGTGTCTCTGCCGCCCGGCTTACTGGGCGGCCTGACGGGCGACGGCGCGGATGTCGCGGCGGCCTATGCCGAGATCGGCCAGCTCACGGTCATTGAGCGCTTCGAGTTCGCGGAAGGTCTGGCGGTAGCGGCGCCAGGAGGCGAGGCGGGCGAGAATCATGGACGTGATCATGAAAATGTCTCCTTGAAATGGGGGAATTCCGGAGCATTGGACGTGCAATCGAACGCTCGCCCGATGCTCTCACTTTTTGGTTGGACGCATCTTTCCACGCAAAACCGGTTCCCACTGTTGCGTCCGATGCTTTAGACGCGGATTACCAATTGAGGTTCGGGTAGCGGCGGGCTGCCTCGCGCTGCATCCGGCGGGTGTCGGACACGATGCTGCGGACGAGGCGGAGGATGCTGACGATGATCATGGCGGTCTCCTGAACGGGTGGTCCGGCTCGGCCGGTCTTATACTTTCGTCTAGCAATATGAGCGTTCTTGTGCGGTGCAAAAAGACCGTTTGAGCGAATGCGTCTCATGCCTAAAACGCATGCCATAAAGGTAAATGTTCTCTTGTTATGCACAAAGCGCCTAATTCGGCAGCAAAATGCCGGGCGATTGAGCATCTGACGCTCGTCACGAAGCACTCGGGCGCGGTCCCGCGAACCTTATCGGCAGGCGAGCGGTTGATCCGGCGTGGCGGGGCCATCCCGTCCGCATCCGGAACGGAGCGAGGCCCAGGATGACGAAGGTCCGTGAAGCACTGGTGAGCAGGATGTGGCGCGGCCGGGATCCGCTCCAGGCCTATCCCGAGCGCCTGTACCGGCAGGACCGGCAGGGCTGGGGCTCGACCCATCCCTACCTGACCGAGGCGGTCGAGGCGCTTGGACCGTCGGTCGTGGTCGAGGTGGGCGTCTGGAAGGGCGGCTCCGTGATTTCCCTCGCCTCCAGGATGAAAGAGATGAACCATGACGGCGTCGTGATCGCCGTCGATACGTGGCTCGGCGCCTGGGACCACTGGACCAACGACGAGTGGTTCGCTCACCTCAACTTCATCAACGGCTTTCCCGCGCTCTATCACACCTTCGCGGCCAACATCGTCGGGGAGGGGCTCGCCGATTACGTGCTGCCGCTGCCGCTCGACTCCGTCAATGCGGCCAACGTCCTGCGCCACTACGACGTGCGGCCGGACGTCGTCCACATCGATGGCGGCCACGACGTTCACGCCGTCACGTCGGACCTGCGCGAATGGTGGCCGATGATCCGGCCGGGCGGCGTGCTCATCGGCGACGATTATCCGCACTGGCCCGGCGTGAAGCAGGCCTTCGACGAGTTCTTCGCCGCCGAGGGCAAGACCCCGATCGAGTTCGACCCGCCGAAGTGCCGGGTCTTCAAGTGACCGGTTGAGCCTATTGCGATTTGCGCGGGTCGTCCGCGGGATTCACGTAGGCGATGGACCACGGCCCGCGCGAGCTCAGCTGAACGACGGTTTCCTGATCGTTCTGCACAAAATGCTGCGTGCCCGGCGGCATGGCGATGACACCGCCGGCCTCAATCGCCTTCGTCTTCGCCGGGTCGAACGTGGTGCCCATGCCGAAACCGACTTCGCCGCTCAAGACGGTGACGATCTCATCGTTCGGATGGGTGTGCGGTGGAATCCTGTAATTGGCCGGGAATTTCAGCCTCATCACGAACACGCCGTCCTTTGTCGGATCACCGTAAAGAAGCGCCATCTGCGCTCCCTTGGGAAGCGAAGGAGGCGCAGCCGTCCAGTTGATGTCGGACGGGTTGACCATGACGTGCTGGGGCTGCTGCTGCGCAAGAGCTGGAGCCAGCATGAGCAGAACGGCCGAAGCGCAAATTGTGACCTGAGGGATGAATGACTGCATCGCGACCTCCCGAAAAGGGTGATGTGGCGGACGCAAACGTGAGCGGACAGGAAAGACATCTGCTCGCCTGATAGAGGCTCTGCCTGTCACAATAGGTTGTCAAGGGAATGCGTGAGACGAGCAGCTAAACCTCGACCAGCGCCTTGATAACGCCCGCCTCGGGCGCCGACCATCGGGGAATGAGATCCGGCGCGTCGTCGATGCTGCCATGATGGCTGGCGAGCGCGGCCGTCGGCACTCCGCCGCCGCGCATGACGTCGAGGACGGTCTCGAAATCCTGCCGCGTGGCGTTGCGGCTGCCGAGAAGCGAGGTCTCGCGCTTGTGGAACTCCGGATCGTTGAAGGTGATGTCCGCGCGCACGATGGACAGGAGAACGTAGGTGCCGCCGTGGCCGACATAGGAAAAGCCCTTCATCATGGCCTTGGGGCTGCCGGTCGCGTCGATCACGACGTCGAAGAAGTCGCCGTCCGTGGCCGCGTTGAGACGGTCGTCGATGTCGGGCGAGACCTCGAAGACATGATCGACGCCGATCTTGTCGCGGCAGAAGGCGAGGCGGCCGGCATTCATGTCGAGGACGGACACGTGGGCGCCGCGCACCTTGGCGAAGATCGCCGCCGCGATCCCGATCGGCCCGGCTCCCACCACGGCGACGCGGCTCGACGCGTTCGCGCCGGAGCGCCGCACGCCGTGGGCGCCGATGGCCAGGAATTCCACCATCGCGGCCTCGTCCAGGCTCAGGCCGGATGCCGACACCACATTGCGCTCCGGCACGGCGATGTATTCGCAGGCTCCGCCGTCGCGGTGCACGCCGAGGACCTGCAGGTGCCGGCAGCAATTGGTCTTCCCCTGCCGGCAGGCGCGGCAGGTGCCGCACCAGAGATAGGGCTCGATGCAGACGATGTCGCCGCTCTTGAGCGCGCTCCCGCTCGGCGCCTCGACGACCTCGCCCGCGAGCTCGTGACCGATCACCCGAGGGTATTCGAGATAGGGCTGGTTGCCGTGGAAGATGTGATAATCGGTGCCGCAGATCCCGATGCGACGGATGCGCACCAGCACCTCGCCCGGACCGGCGCGCGGAACGTCGCGCTGGATCACGCTCAAGCGGCCGGGCTCGTCACATCGCAGGGCTTTCATCGGCGTCTCTCCCAACGGATTCTGGTTCGTCACGGGAAGCTTAGGGTGGGAAGGCGAAAGCGCAAAGCCGATGTTTACCTCCGGTGCGCTATAGGCCGTGATGACGATTCACACGGGACGAGCGCGCGGCTGATCGAATGTCCACCTGGCGAGACGAGAAGAACCAGAAGGCCCGGGCCCGGCTCGAGAAGCGTCTCTCCGCCCTGTTCCCGGGCTGCGTCCTGTCCCATGCGCTTCGGCAGCCCTTGATCCCGCCGACCCAGCGACGCGCGGTGGAATCCTACTGGCGGCACCGGCCGCTCCTGGCCGACCGTCTGGCGCGGGCGCTCGCGGCGCGGAGCGGCCAGCCGGCGGGATGGGAGTGGCGGCTCGGCACCGGCAAGGACAGCGGGCTTCCCATGTCCTTCCGCGTCCCGCCCGCTCCCTACCGCGAGGCGGCCTTCGCCCGTGGGCCGGGACATTGCTGCGTCTGCGGCCAGCCCGTCTACCGGCTGGGCTGGCATTGCGACCTCTGGGACGACGGCAAGCCGAACAGGAACGCCACGTGGCATGCGGCCTGCGTGGTGGCGTGGCAGCTCTGGACCGTGCCGCCCGATCACCTGCGGATGCTGAAGCTGCGCCAGCAGCGGCGATGCGCAACGAGCGGGCGCCGCCTGCTCAAGACGGCCGAGGTGGACCACCGCGTTCCGCTCTTCGCCGTCTGGGCGGAGCACCGCGCGCGGCCCTGGCCGGAGCTCCTCGCCTTCTGGGGCGCTCCCAACCTTCAGGTGATCAACAGGACGGCTCATCTGGAGAAATGCGCCGGGGAGGCCGCCGCGCGGGCCAGGCGGCGGGCCATCGACCCCGACACGCCTCCGGAAGAAGAATTCGCCGTGCCCCTTGCGGACCGGAATCCGATCCCCATATCAGGCTGACCCAGCGGACATTGTTGTGGACTTCGACAGCGGCGGGCGTCACCGCCAGCGTCGATGAGACCGTGCCAGGACGGATGTACTCCGGCATGGTCTGTTCCTGCGCTTGCCTGACGATGCAGGTGCCCGTCTGGACCCCATTGGCCCAGGCCCGTAGTGCGCGAGGCAGAGATGCGAAGGCATCCTGTCCGTTCGCCCCGGAGCCTGGGCCTTTCCATGTCCGGGCCCGGTTGACCTTGGGTGACAGCCGGCGCCGGCGGCGCAATACTGCCTCACGATCATCATCGTGGAGCATCAGTCCGATCATGTCTTCCCTGAACCCGATCCGATCCGTTCTCGTCACAGGCGCGGGAGGCAATCTCGGCCGGAAGCTGATCGCCCACCTGCTGGCGCAGGATTGGTGCGAGCGCATCGTCGCGCTCGACCGCGCGGTGCCGCAGGGGGCTGGCGCGTCCGATCGCGTGGAATGGGTGGCAGGCAATCTCGCGGACCCGTCCGACGGGCAGTGGCACGCGGCCCTGGCCGGGGTCGATTCCGCCGTCCATTTCGCCGCCCAGAACCCCTATCCCGATGCGCCCTGGAGCGATGCCTGCGCGTCCTTCGACATGACGCTCGCCCTTCTGGCGGCAGCCGCCCGGGCAGGTCTTCAGCGGATCGTGTGTTCGCTTCCTCCAACCACGTGATGGGCCAATACAAGGACACGCCCCTCGCCGATAGCCTGACGCCCGGCGCCTTGACCACATCCCTGCCGCCCGGGCCGGGGACGCGCTGGTTCAACGGCCGGGAGACGGTCCAGGGCTTCGCCTATGCGGCGTCGAAGCTGATGGGCGAGCGCGCCTGCCTGGCCGAGGCCCACCGCTCGAACGGCGTGCTGACGGCCGTCTGCGTCCGGATCGGCTGGTGCCAGCCGGGCGAGAACAGGCCGGAGACCATCAACACGTCGGGCCTGCCCGGTGAGGAGACGAGCGCCGGTCCGGATACGGAGCGCGATCTCGCGTGGTTCCGCAACATGTGGCTCTCGAACCGGGACTTCGCGGCCGTGATCGAACGGGCGCTTCTCGCAGATGCGAGAGCTTGGCCGCAGCCCGGCATCGTCGTCAACGGCATGTCGAAGAACCGGGGCATGGCGTGGGACATCGAGAGCACGCGCCGTCTCATCGGCTACGATCCGCAGGACGACATCTGGGATCATGTCGGCTGAGGTCGCGAGCAGGGCTCCTCTGTCATCCCCGGCGCACGAAGGGCGGGAAGGGGATCCATAGCGTTGCGCCTGATCGTGGATTCCCTTCCCCTCCGCTGACGCTCCGGCCGGGAATGACACCGAGGGCGCTTCATGCGATCCTTTCCATCGCGTGAACGTCCCCAACCTTTGGGAGCATGCCAGCCCTACGCACGCGGCATTTGTGGCGCCCGTCGAGGCCGAGCTATCCAGTATCATGGCCCTGCGTGATTTCTCCCTGATGATTCTGGTCTGTCTCCTGTGGGCAGCCCACACGGTGGTGAGCAAGATCGTCGTTTCCGACATGGCGATCCCTCCCTTGTTCTACGCGGCCATTCGCTATGGCATCGTCGCCATGCTGGCGCTGCCCTGGCTCCTGCCCATGCCCAAGCCGACTTGGCGCATCCTCCTGGTGGGCTTTCTCATGGGGGGAGGCGGCTTTGCCCTCTTCTTCCTGGGGATCCGGACGGCAAGCCCGTCGAGCGCCGCCATCGTCGGGCAGCTCGGCCTGCCGATCACGACCCTCCTGTCGGTCGCCATTCTCGGAGAGAGGGTCTACTGGAGACGGGGCCTGGGCATCGCACTCACATTCATCGGCGGCGTCCTCGTCATGTGGGATCCCGCCGGGGGCTTTCCGATTTCCGTCGGGCTTGCCCTCATTCTGGGCTCTGCAGCGGCGGGCTCGCTGGCGGCCGTGTTGATGAAGCAGATGGAGGGCGTGAAGCCGCTGCGGTTCCAGGCCTGGATCGGCCTCGCCTCCGTGCTGCCGCTGACCTTTCTCTCCGCCGGTCTCGAAGCCGATCAGCTCCCCAGGGCCATGGAGGCTGGCTGGGCCTTCCTGGCGGCGCTGCTGTTCTCCGCCCTGATCGTGTCACTGGTGGCCCACACCATCTATTACGGGCTCATCGGCAAATATCCCGCCAACCTGATCGCCCCGCTGACGATCATGAACCCGCTCATGACCGTGGCGCTCGGGCTGCTCGTCACGGGGGATCATTTCGACCTGCGGATGGCGGCCGGGACCGGGGTCGCGCTTTGCGGCGTCCTGATCATCACCTTGAGACGCAACCACGTCATGCCGCTGGCGGCCCTGGTGTGGGACCGCCAGCGATAGCATGAGACCGGATCAGTCCAGCGATGCCTCGACGCCCAGGCCCCGCGCCTTCGCCTCGCGCAGGCAGTGACTCGCGCAGGCGAGGTCCTGCGCGGCGACGCCGAGCGAACGGTAGAGCGTGATGTCGGCCGCGGATTCGCGGCCAGTGGCCTGCCTCGCCAGAACCTCGCCGATCTCGGCCAGCACGTGCTCGCGGCGGATGCGGCCGCTCTCGATGGCGCAGATGACTTCGCCGGCCTGCGCGAAGGTGGACGGGCGATAATCGACATAGAGCTTCGATCGGGCCACCGTCTCCTCGTCGATCTCGCGCTTCGACGGGATCGAGGCCCCGACCACGTTGAGATGGGCGCCCGTCGCCACCCATTCGCCCATCAGGACCGGCTCGGCCGAGGCCGTGACCGTGCAGACGAGGTCGGCTTCCTCGACGGCGGAGCGGACATCGTCGAAGACTTTCACTGCGAGGCCCGGATAGCGTTCCGCCGCATGGGTCGCGAAGGCTTCCGCCTTCTCGCGCCGGCGTCCGGCCAGCCGCAGCTCCCGGATCTCCGGCCGGACGCAGAGCATGGCTTCGAGATGGTGCTCGGCCTGTTCGCCGACGCCGATCATGGCAAGCGTGGCGCAGTCGGGCCGGGCCAGCGCCCGGGTCGCCACCGCGCTGGCGGCCGCCGTGCGGATGGCGGTCAGAAGACCTGCATTCATCATGGCGATAGCCGAGCCGTGCTCGGGCTCGAAGAGGACGACCGCGCCCTGGTGCGAGGAATATCCCGCGTCGGGATTGCCGGGGAACAGGCTCACCAGCTTCACGCCGAAACAGGCGTCGACGCGGCCGTTGCCCGGCATGAGCGCGCCCGGCATGACGCCCATCTTGTTGGGGCCGCCGACATCGATGGCGGAGCGAAGGGGCAGGTTGGCGGCGCCCTCGGAGACCGCGATCATCGCTTTCTCGACGATCTCGATGGCATCGCTCATCGGCAGCAGCGAACGGACTTCCTTGTCGGACAGGATGATCATGGCAGGCGGCTCCCCATAGCCTTGGCCCGCCCGAAAGCGATGGGCCGGGCTGCTCTACGAGCAGAGACGTATGCAAATTCGGTCGCACGATCCAAGGGGCGTGTCCACCCCTGTCCATGTGACAGACGATCGGCGCGCTTTGTGACTTCCGTCTCAGAGCGCGCTGCCGATCCGGGATACCATCGGAGCAGATCAGGAGGCCGACATGTGGGTCATCTCTCATATCGTTTTCGTCTATCTGCACTTCATCCCCGGTGGAAACGGCGGCTGGACGCAAGGAGACGATTATCCCCGGTTCTCGACCGACGAGCGCTGCGCCGTCGCCATTCCGATCGAAGGATATTGGCGCCGCGTCGGCTAGAGCTGTTTCCACGGGCGTGGAATCATCTCTCTTCCTTGCCGAGCCGCTTTTTGACGGCGAACCGGATCCACTTCGCCGATAAAAGGCTCTCAGGAACCGAACGCAAAAGCGGGAACCGGCTTTGCGTGGAAGGATGCGTCAAACGAAAAAGTTGGGGCAACATGCGCGAAAGCGGATGAGGACTTCGGTGAAACGGTGCGTATGAATTCGATGAACCGGGCGTGAATCCGACTTCACGTCCGGTTCTTGGCGCAGGCTCGGCAAGGCATCGGCGACAATGGCTGCAACGTCTCCTGTCCGGCTCGAAGAATATCCGTGGGAGTATCGAACAGGACCTGATGGATCAGGTCCTGCTTGTTCGCGACAGGGCAGGGCCTTCGGAGAGCATCGAACGTGAACCGGAACTCATGGCCGATCGTCACTCTTCCGTCAGGCGCGTCAGCCATTGCGTCTCGGCAGAAGCCCCGCTTTGACCTCGGACGCCGTGACGGCTTTGCGGAAGACGGCTTCGCGGAGATAGATCGAGTCGAAGACGGCCTTGCAATCGCTCTTGCGGACGAACACGAACGACTTCCGGTGCTGTTTCATGAGATGTCTCCAATCAAGGCTGTCATCGTTGTAGTCCAGGAGGCCTCCGGGGACTGTGGCGGCCGTCACAGTTCAGGCATCGTTGGAACCGGTCCGAGCGGCCGAACGAGAATCCGATGGCATCGTGCAGAATGGATCATCCGCACGATGCGCCGGAGCTCGGATCCCGGCCACGGGCCTTACCGGCGATGATCGCGCACGATCGGAGGCGAGCGGTGATCCCGCACGATCGGACCGCCGGACGTGCTGGTGACGATCACGCCGCCGGGAGCGGAGCCGGAAGGGCCTCGATGGTCCCGCACCACAGGCGCCGGCCGATCCCACAGGTCTCCGGGACGTGTCGTGACCCGAGAGTCGCAGGCTTCGACGCCCGTCGCGCCGCATCCGATCAGGAGGGTGAGAGAGAGTGCTGCGCCGAGCCGGGTTCGTTGGGTCTTGGTCATGATCATTCTCCTATGAGAGGTGTTTTGCACGCCTCGACGCTACATCGGGCGAGGATCCGCCGATGTGGGGTTGATCACAGAGACTGGGCCGCGGGAGTTGAGGCAGCCAAAAGAAAAGCGCCTGATCGCTGATCGAGGCGCTGAGTTGACAGGGAGGAACGCTTCCACGTTAGCGCGGGCCGCTCCACCGATCTGTGCGCCGCGTCACACGAGAGCATCGTGCGGAAAAGTGGACCCACCTCCGGCTCCGGTGCCGTACGGTCTGGACTGAGCCACCCGAGCGGCGAGGTTCCGCGTTCGACCTATGGCGAAAGTCGAACCTCGCCTACGCATAAGAGCCCTAGGCCTTTTCGAGCGTATGGCCTAGGCTCGCCCCATGGGACTCTTGACCTTCACCATCAACGTCACCCTGGATGGCTGCGTCGACCACCAGGAAGGCATCGCCGACGACGAGACGCATGCATTCTACACCCGGCTCATGGAAGAGAGCGGGGCGATGCTGTGGGGCCGCATCACCTACGAGATGATGGAGAGCTACTGGCCTGCGGTCGCCCGCGGCGACGTGGAGGCGCCGGCGGCGATACGCGAGTGGGCGGTCAAGCTGGAGGCCAAGCCGAAATACGTGGTGTCGTCGACGCGGACGGACTTCCCGTGGACCAACAGCCGCCACATCGGCGACGACCTGCGAACCGGCGTGCAGAGGCTCAAGGACGCGACGCCGGCGGGCGTGCTCCTCTGTAGCGGCAAACTCGCGACCGAGCTGGACCGGCTGGATCTGATCGACGAGTACAAGCTCCTCGTCCATCCAAGGATCGCCGGCCACGGCCCGACCCTGTACCAGGGCGGGCTGCCCAGCGCGCGACGGCTCGAGCTGGTTTCGGCGAAGCCGCTCCGCAACGGCGCGGTCGCCGTGCACTACCGGCGCGAACGCTGACTTCGAGCAGCCATTCGCGCACAGCTCGGAGCCCCGCGCGTCGCGGGAGCGCCAGCGACATCCGTTCGTCATCCTGCGCTCGGTTTGTGTGATACCCGTCACGGAACGACGGCGCGCACTTCGCCATGATGGGCTCAATCCAAGGAGCCCGCGATGACACTCACCATTCTTGATCCCCGATCCGGTCAGCAGGTGACCATTTCGCTTCCCGACAGGCCGAAAGTCCCCGTCAGGACCTGAAGACGATGTTGCGAGAGCCCTGGTCCGGCTGCCGGACCACGGTCGATGCGAGACGCACATGAATCTGGATCAGCACTATCGGGAAAAGGCCGCCAGGGCGGAGCGTCTTTCGGACGAGCCGCCCCACCGGGCGGACATGCGCGCGGAACTGCGTTCGATGGCGCGTCGGTGGCGGCATATGGCCGAGCAGGCCGACTGGCTTGTCCGCTCCTCGCAGTTCTTCAAGGCGCGCCGCTGAATTGTCGTGAGGTCAGGAATGATACGTATTGTGTCGGGAGGGCCGTTCCGGAGGGCGATGACGACCGCTCCAAGCTTTCGGGCTTGCCGGGCAGGGCATCGAGCAACCCTGCGCCTCCTTCAATGAATGGTCGGCATGACGGCGGAGAACGGGATCAGCATCATCTCGTCGTCTTCGTCGTCGCTCACATAGACGTGCCAATCCGTGAAGTCGCGTGTGCCGTAGGCCTGCTCGACGAGCATCTTCGCCAGGGCGAGAGCCCGGTCGCGAGCCTCCACCAGATCGAGAACCTCTGCCCCGTCGCGGTCGATCAGGATCTCGCCGGGACCTGCGCAGTGAAAGTACAGATAGAACATAGGGACCTCCATCTCGATGGCTTCACTTTCGCATGGGCTCTCCCGGGGTTCTGTGCTCATCATCACGGTTTCATGCGGCATCCGATGACAAGGTCGGCTTTACATGGAGGCCGATCATGTCCCGTCGCATCCTTTGTGTTCTTGCTCTCCTGTTCGTGGCAGACGCCATTGCCGTGAACGGCCGCGCGCCGAGGCCCATCGTGCTGTCCGGCAAGGAGACGCTCGACGTGACCCGCCAGTCCCGCCTGCAGGTGTCACCTTCGGTCTGAAAGCCCCGGCTTCTGTGACCTTGGTCACGGACGGTCATTCCCGCATCGCGCATCATGGAAACGTAATCAGGAGGTCGTCATGGTTCTCATCGTTCTGGACCGGCTGACCGATCAGCCGTTGATCGTTTCCGTCCCGGTCCGGCCCGCCGTCCGCAAGGCGGAGCCCGCCATCGTGATTCACCCGCGCCAGTTCGGCGGCAGGAGGCAGTCATGAAACGCTCGAAACGGTCCGCCATGCGCCGCGCGCGGCGCTGGGTCCTCCAGGGGATGACGGGAGTCAAGCAATAGCCGGGCTTCCGCTTCATCGATGACGCGCCGGTGGTCCGGCACTTCCACTTCTCGGCCAAGAGCCCGCCCTGCCGTCCGCCCTGCGAAACGATGCCTTCTCCGGTTGAGACGATCCCCGTTTCCGATATAATTGCTTGGCTTTCAGTTGGGGCGGAGCATTCTTGGGAGGCGCGGCGGTGCACCCCGGTGGGGAACACATCCAGAGAGACCTGCCGTTCGTCTCGGCGCTCTCCGTCAATTCCTTCTTCTCCGCGCTGGGGCCGGATGCGATCGCGCAGATCGCCGCCCTGTGCACATCCCGGAAGATGCTCGATGGGGAAACCTTGTTTCTCAAAGGCGATCCCGGTGATGCTCTCTATGGCGTCAGGCGAGGCCAGATCGTCATCACGACGACGACGGATACGGGCCGCCAGTTCACGCTCAACATCCTCGGTCCCGGAGACGTCTTCGGCGAGATCGCCCTGCTGGACGGCCATGCCAGGAGCGCCGATGCGGTCGCCTCGGGCAATGTCGAGCTGTTCGTGATCCGGCGAAGCGATTTCCAGGATCTTCTCAAGAGACAGCCGGACATCACGACCAGGATCATTGAATTGTTGTGCGAACGCCTGCGCTTCTCCAGCGAGCGACTGGAGGAGGCGTCGCTCCTGTCGCTCAAGACCCGGCTGGCGCGCCGCCTGCTCAAGCTCGCCGATGATTTCGGCGAGGACATCGAGATCACGCAGGAGGAGCTGAGCGTGCTCGTCGGCGCGGGCCGGGAGACGGTCAACCGGCAACTGCAGAAGTGGCGCAAGGGCGGGGTCGTCGATCTCGGTCGGGCCCGCGTCAGGATCGTCGATCTCGCGCGCCTGCAGCAGGAAGCGGTCGCGCGCGACGGCGGAGCCGACTGACCGCGACCGGCTATTGGCCGGACGAGGCCGTGAGCGACGTGCCGGCCGGATCGGGCGTGAGGTAGACCCAACCGGTCGCCTCGGCGCTTTCGCGCTTGATGTACCGGTAGTTCGTCCGGGACCACTCCAGCACGTTGTCCGTCTTGTTGTCGAGGATGAGATCGCCCCGATTCGTGCGGACGGTCAAGACCGCATGACCCTCGCCGTTCTCGTCGAGCACGACGGTCATGCGCAGGGCCCGGCGCGGCAACCCGGCCTCGACGAGCATCTTGCGCTTGAGAAGCTGGTAATCCTCGCAATCGCCCATGCCGTCGGTCGGATAGCTCCACAGGTCCACGACGCCCCAATGGTCCTGGTCGGTCACCGGGATGAGGGAGCGGTTGACGGAGACATTCACGGAGGACAGGAGGGCTGAAAGGCCATCGGTCAATGGGATCATCTCGGGCTGCCGGAGATCGATGGTGCATTCGTCGGGGTTTCGATGGCAGAACTCCACCCAGGCCGGGAGGGGCGGGGCTTCGTCATGGCGGAAGAGATGCGGGCCGGCATTCACGGAACTCGCCGCCGAGAGGAACCATGCCAGAACGATCCACGTCCGTCTTCCCATTGCAACCTCCCGTGGGAGTGGTGGTCAGACCGGATGGGGGTCCCATGGGCCTGATCTGCTGATGGGATTCAGGCTGCGCTCTTTCATGGTCCTGTTCTGTGCACACGGTCACAAAGTTCCGTGCGGCTTGGTCGAACCGTATCGTCCGCTTCTAGAGATACCGGCCCTGGATATCGATGGAGGATTGGAGGCCGACCTTCGGGAAGTCGTCGAGCAGCCACGCTTCCGCCCTCCTGCGGCCGATGGCATGCAGATCGGTCAGGAAGGCCCAGTCGGCATTCAGCTTCGAGGCGGCTCCGAGGTGCTGCATGACGTCGTCGGCTTCGATGGCGTGCAGGCGGACCTGCCTGATGTCGGGCGAGGGAGCGCGCCCTTCCGCGACGAGCCTGTTCAGGAACTCGACCGCGCGCACCTCCCGCATCAGGGACGAGTTGAAGCTGATCTCGTTGATCCTGTTGAGAATGTCGGCGGCCGTCCTCGGGACGTCGGGCCGGCTGATCGGGTTGATATGGACCACCACGATATCGGGCTGCTCGCAGCGATAGATGAGCGGGAAGAGCGCAGGGTTCCCCATGTAGCCGCCGTCCCAGTAATGCTCGCCGTCGATCTCGACCGCCTGGAAGAGGAACGGCAGGCAGGCCGACGCGAGCACGACATCGGCGCTCATCTCCGGGTTCTCGAACACCCTGATCTTGCCCGAGCGGACATTGGTCGCGGAGAGAAACAGCTTGACCTGGGGCGAGCGGCGCAGCAGCTCGAAATCGACCGACTGTTCAATCACGTCGTGAAGCGGGTTGTAGTTGAGCGGATTGAGCTCGTAGGGCGAGGCCACCTGCGTCAGCATGTGAAAGGCGAGGAAAGCCGGCGAAGCCTCCAGGCGATGGTTCCCAGTGAGGCGGTCGAAGAAGGAGGGCTGGATGGGGCTGAGGCACGCAATGCGAGAGATCTGCTGCCAGAACTCCCTCAGGGAGTGACGGGCGCCCTCGCGCCCGCCCTTGGCGAGTCCGTGGGCGCAAACGACGGCGTTCACCGCGCCCGCGCTCGTGGCGCTGATCCCCTCGAAGGCGATGCCGTCCTCTTCCAGCAGGCGGTCGAGAACGCCCCATGCGAAGGCCCCGTGAGCACCGCCGCCCTGAAGCGCCAGATTGACCCGCTTCACCGCCTGCCGCCGCGCGGAGCGGTTGCGGCGGGAGGCGCGGCGGTCAGCCTTGTCCATGATCGCCTCTCGGCATCGCGATGGCCCAGCGTCCTGTCCGGTTGAATTCTATATGGCTTCGATTGGCGGTGGCGAGGGAGCGAACTGGGTAGGACGCGCCGAAGCCGGCTCCGCATGACGGAGCCGGCCCTGCATCACCTCGCCGAACGGGTTGGGGGAGCGTGTCTTCACTCGCGGAAGGTGACGGCGAGCCGGTCGGTCAGCGGCTGCGTCAGGTACGTGATGATGCGGCGTGCGTCGCCGAGGATCAGGACTTCCGCCGGAAGCCCGGGTGTGAGCTCCTTCCCTTCCAGCTTGCTCCGCTCTCCCGGGGCGATCGCGATCCTGACGGTGAAATAGGCCTGCCCTGATTGGCTGCTGACCACCTGGTCGGGAGACACGTTGGTGACCCATCCTTCCAGTTCCAGCGGCGTCGGCAGCTTGAAGGCGCTGATGCGGATGCTCGCCCGCTGATCGACGTGGACCTGCTCCACTTCGTCGGGACGGATCTTCGCGTTCACGATCAGGGGTTCGTCGTTCGGGATGATCGACATGAGCTTCTGGCCCGGGCTGACGATGCCGCCGATCGTATGGACCGCGAGCTCATGGACCAGCCCTTTCCGCGGCGCCCGGATGTCGAGCCGCTGGAGGCGGTCCTGCGCGGCGGAGAGCTGTTCTTCCGTCTCAGCGAGACCGGCCGTGACGGCCTGCAGCTGTTTCAGAACCTCGGAACGCGCATTCCGGGTCAGCTCGGCGATCTTGAACTCGATCTCCGTGAGCTGGGAGTGGGCGCCGGCGACTTTGGCCTCCATATCCCCCATCTCGCCCTTCAGGCGGCTGACCTCGCGCTCGGTCTGGCGCAGCACGGGGCGCCGGATCAATCCCTTGCTGTCGAGCATTCGCTGGTCGGCGAGCTCGGCCGTCACCTGGGCGAGTTCTTCCTTGAGCGCCTTGTAGCGCTCGTTGAAGCCGTCGATTTGCCGTTCGACCTGGACTTTCCGCTCCTGCTGCTGCGAGAGCTGGTTCAGGCGCGTGAAGCGCCGCTCGTTCATCAAGCTCTCCTCGGAGGCGAACGCCGCCCTCAGGGCGCTCTCCATCTGCCTGGACGAGAATGGACTCTCGGTGCGCGCGATCGTCGTGCGATCCTGGTTCTCGGCTTCGAGACGCGCCTTCTGCGCGGTGAGGTCGATCAGCTTGCGCTCCAGGATGCTCGCATCCGCCGTCACCTTGGCGGCATCGAGCCGGACGAGGACCTGACCCTCCTGCACCAGGTCGCCGTCCTTGACCAGGATGGCGCCGATGACGCCGCCTTCCAGATGCTGGACCGCCTGGGCGCTGGATTGTACAGCGAAGGTGCCGGCCGTGACGACGGCACTGTCGACCTTGGCGGCGACGGACCAGCCTCCGATCCCGAAGAACACGATGAAGGAACTCAGGACGAACCAGCGCATGAGCCGGCGCATGGATGAGGAATTGGCGGCAAGATCGTCTTCGAATTCGGTCATGGCGGGCTCCGCTGTCTAGGCCTCGGCGCTGCAGGCGACCGGCCGATCCGGTTGGTTGCAGGGGCTGGACGTTCGCTCCGGCCTCAGAGTCGCATGGTGCTCACTCTCGCGCTGTGACCCAGGCCACAGTTTCAGAAAGGGGCGTAGCTAGCTCACGAGGCCGCTGGCCCGCTGCGCCCGGGTCGCATCCAGGTTGGTCACTGTCGCCGAGGCGGCAGGGGCGTCGGATTCCGCCTGCGGGGTCGGCGCCGGCGCAACCGGGGCCGCGACGGATGGCGCGCTTGCCGCCGGGCCGGGCTTGTGCGGCTGGCCGATGCGCGGGAACAGGGCTGCGAGCACCTGCTCCTTCGGGCCGAACATCTCGGCGCGGCCGCCGCGGACGGACAGGATCTTGTTGGCCGCGAATATGGCGCTCGGACGATGGGCCACGATGACGACGATCTTTCCCGCCTGACGCATCTGTTGAATGGCATCGTTCAGCGACTGCTCGCCGAGCGGATCGAGGTTCGAGTTGGGCTCGTCGAGGACAACCAGGAACGGATTGCCGAACAGGGCGCGGGCGAGGCCGATGCGCTGGCGCTGGCCGCCTGACAAGGTGGCGCCACCCTCTCCGACCGGCGTGTCGTAGCCCATGGGAAAGGCGAGAATCATGTCGTGCACGCCCGCCATCCGGGCGGCTTCGATCACCTGTTCGGAGGTCGCATCCTTGCGGAAGCGCGCGATGTTCTCGGCAATCGTTCCGTCGAACAGCTCGATGCTCTGAGGAAGGTGGCCGATGGCGTCCGCGAGGGCGTCCGGCGAATACTGGCCGATCAGCGCGTTGTCGAAGCGCACCTCGCCACGGGCGGTCGGCCATGCGCCGACGAGGGCCCGGACGAGGGTGGACTTGCCGCAGCCGCTCGGCCCGATGATCCCGAGGGCGTCGCCCGCCTCGATCTCGAACGACACGCCGGAGACGGTTGCGATGGCTCCGCCGGGCGGAACGATGGCGATGTCGCGCACCGAGAGCGTGTGGCGCGGGCGCGGCATGCCGTGCTGCTGCTGCGTGGCCTTGGGAAGCTTGGCGGCGAGGGCCCGCAGGCGCCGCAGAGCCTGCCAGGCTGTCGACGTGCTGCGCCAGTTGCCGATGACCTGATCGATGGGAGCAAGCGCCCGGGCCAGGATGACCGAGCTCGCGATCATGGCGCCGGGCGACATCTGCGCCTCGATGACCAGATAGGCTCCGAGGGCGAGCATCGCGGATTGCAGCACGTGGCGGACCGTCTTGGAGATGGCGCCGAAGACGCTGGCATGATCCGCGAGATCCCGAGCGTGCGAGATCGAGTTCACATAGCCGCTGCCCCAGCGCTTGCAGAGATCGTCACCCATGCTCATGGCGGCGGCGGCTTCGGAATTCCGCCTCGCATCCAGGAGCAGGGTCATGGTCGCCGCATGGGCCTGGGTGGCGACCTTGACCGTGCCCTTGGTCGCCCATTCGTTGACGAGACTGAGGATCACGAGGAACAGGGCGCCGCCCGCGGCCGCAAGAAACAGGATCGGGTTCACGATCAGCAGAATCGCGAAGTAGATCGGCATCCAGGGCAAGTCGAGGAGGGCGACCGGGCCGGGGCCCATCAGGTAGTTCCGGATGGCCGCCAGGTCCTGGAGCGGATCGTGGTTGCGGGCATGGGGGCCGAAATGGAGCGGCAGCTTCAGGGTCGCCTCGAAAAGGGTCGGCGCCAGCCGGTGATCGAACGTGATGCCGACCCGGGCCATGAGCTTGCCGCGAAGTCCTTCCAGCAGGCCGTAGAAACCGTAGAGCAGCAGGGCCAGCAGGGTGAGCGCCGCCAGGGTGGGAAGGCTCTTGCTCGACAGGACCTTGTTGTAGACCAGCATCATGAACATGGGGCCGGTGAGCATCAGGACGTTACCGAGACAGCTGATGGCGCTGATGCCGATGAGCGGTCGTCTCAGGGTGCGAAGAGCGGTGCGAAGCTGCACTTCGGCGCTGGTCTTCATTCCATTCCTCATCGCGAGCATCCTTGCTGCGTGCCGCCTTCGCGCGGTCGAACCCTGCGGTCTGCGAGGCGGCTTCCTGTCGGCGTCTGGACGTGATCATGCGTGATCCGCGCTCCGGGCGCTGTGACATGCTTCACAAGCATCCGACGAAATGGCGGCCCGTCCTGGGGATGAAGCAATGGCGATGACGGGATCGTCGAAGCCGCGCAAAAGGAAGAGCGCCACCGGCTTTCGGCCGATGGCGCTCTGGGAGGGAGGAGGCGCTTAGTAGAAGATGGGGAACGAGTGGTCGTACGAAGACTGGTCGTTGAGCAGATGGGCGTCCTGGTTCGTCATCGCGAAGGCATCGCCGCCATGGCCGAACAGGGCCGGTCCGCCATGGGCATCCGTGACCGCAGTCTGCGAGATCGGGCTGGCATTCACGTTCAGGCTAGGGCTCACGCCACCGAAATAGTCGGAGGAATCCATGGACTGGTAGTTGAGGCTCTCGGCGTTCTGGTTCGTCACCGCGGTCGCATCGCCGCCGTGACCGCCGATGCCGGCGCCGCCTTCAGCAACAGTGGTGGCAACCTGGGTGATCGGGCTGGCATTGACGTTGAGAGACATGGGCTTGTCCTATCTATGCTGAGTGTTGCGTTCAGTACCGCCTGAAGTTCCATCTCCGTTGGCGATGATTAGACTTTGAACCACTTTGCCGGGCGGGACTGTGAACCGGATCACACCCACGAATTTTTTTGAAACGAAGCGAAAATAAAATCGAACGGCTCGTTCTTCTGCCCTGGCGCTGGAAAAGAAGAAGGGTCCCGGGAGGGACCCTTCGCATGGACCGTAAAAGGGCTGCCGCGCTCGAAAGGCTCAGCTGAGGACGGGCTCGTGCGGGATGACGGTCAACTGATCCGTCGATGCCGATTGCAGGCCGATGGCGCTGACGTCGCCGCCCACATCGATGGAGCCGCCGTCGGTCGCGTTCAGGAACACGAGCGTGTTCTGAATCTGGGTGGTCTGGATCACGGTATTGAAGCTCACGTCGAGATGGTCGATGGCGAAGACGATGACCGGCGGCATCGCGCCCGCATGGCCGAGGCCGTCGGACAGGTGGCCGAAGAGCACCTTGTCGAAGCCCCCGGCCTCGTCCCAAGCGGCCGCATCCCAGCCGAGGTTGCCGCCGTCGTGGGGCTGCACCGGGTCCTGAGGCTGCACGGGGTCATGCGGCTGTACCGGATCATGGGGCTGTGGAGAATCGTGCGGTCGCACGGACGCGCCGGGGCCGTCGCCATGATGCGGCCCGCGTCCGCCGAGGTCGGTTGTCAGGTGCTCGTCGGACAGATTGCCCCGATCCGCGCCGTCATGGATATCGCTCCGTCCACCGCGCATCCGCTCGTAAGGTTCGTCTTGATGGAAGGATTGCGGACCATGGGGCTGCCCGCCCGGATCGCTTCCTCCCGGGCCGTTCCAGTCGCCATGCCATCCTTGATCGTGCATCGGGCTCTCCTCGATCCCGGGCCGATCGGTCGACCACGCTGATCGTTCGGCGGAAATCGGGCCCGGTGCACCGGGTATATAACCTTGTCCGAAGGCAGGCTGTGACGTGCTTCACATTCCGCCCGATCCATTCATGAAGGCGACCGGTCTTTGCACGTCGCCCTCCGGACGATATGCTGGGCGGTCCTTGCCCCATCGTTGTGAGGACTCGACCATGGCGGAGGCTCAATCCTCGAACGCCGCGACCGGCGCGGACAAGTCCGTGAAGCTCGAACTGCTCGACATCTTCAAGGCCATCGATCCGCCGACCGTCGAGCAGATTGCGCGCAAGGCTCAGACACGGACGCTCGAAAAAGGCGAGTTGCTGTTCAATGTCGGGGACGTGTCCGACGCGCTGTACGTGATCGCCGACGGCCGCATCCGGATCTGGACCGTCTCGGCCGCTGGCGCCGAGGTGACGCTGAACGTCCTGACGAACGGGGCCGTCTTCGGCGAGATCGGCATGCTCGACGGAGGCGTGCGGACCGCCGGCGCGACCGCCATGCTCCGAACGCGCCTGACCAGCATCGCCCGACGGACCTTCTATGAGGCGCTCGACCGCGACCCGCAACTGGTGCGCAACGTGATCGATCTGCTGTGCCGGCGCCTCAGGTGGACCAGCGCCCGCATGGAGGACGCGACCTTGCGCCAGGCTCCGCAGCGCCTGGCGCGCATTCTCGGTCATCTGGCGCGGGATCACGGCAAGGCGACGCCCAAGGGCACCGAGATCGCCCTCAAGCTGACGCAGAGCGAGATGGCGCAATGGACGGCGATGTCGCGGGAGGGCTTGAACAAGCTCCTCAACCGCTGGGCCGAGGAACGCCTCCTGACCCAGGACCGGGGCAGTCTGATCGTCCACGATCTCGAACGGATCGACGACATCGCCGAGTTCGGCGAATAGAGCATCGGACGTGCGCGCGGGCTCGGACCCGATGGGAGAGGGCTCAATGGCGCCGCCGCGCCACGAGCTGTTGCGCGCGGCTCAGGAACTGCAGGCGCTCCTCCCGCGCCGGGATCTCGCGGGCAAGATCCTCGACGAGAGCCGCGAGATCGGTCATCTGCGTGGCGTGCCGTTTGACGAGGAGCCCGGCGACGGGGCCGAGATAGATCGTCAGGGCATGGGCGATGTCGGCGAGACAGGCCTCGGAGGCGGCGGAATCCATCGGAGGCGAGGAACGCGGGACGTCCGGGGCCGGGTCTTCGACGGGCGCCGGAGCCGCGTCCATCGGGTGTGAGGGAACGACCAGCGGCGCAGCCTTCGGCAGCGACAGCGCTCGCGCTTCCGGAACGGGCGGGGGAGGCGATGCGGGGCCGTTCCACTCCTCAGGCCTTGCCGGTGCCACCGAAAACACGGTGCGGTCGAGGGGCTCGATCCGGCTCACGGTCGCGTTCATGTCGGTCGCGGAGGGCGGCATCGACACGCTGAACGTCGTGATCCGGCGCGGGCTGTGCTTGAGGTCGAACACGCCTTTCTCCCCGAAGGTCGCGGAGATGCGGGGCGCCACGGCTTCCATGACGGCGGCCGAGACGAGAATCCCGCCGGGATCGGCGAGGCTCTCCAGGCGCGCCGCGATGACCAGCGTTTCGCCGAACGGCAGATCGTCATGGAACAGGACATCGCCGAGATGAATGCCGATCCTCATGCGGACCGCGTCGAACTTCGTCATGGCGGCGAGGCGCGCCTGGGTCTCAAGCGCGCAGCGGACCGCGTCCACGGCGCTCTCGAAGAGCGCGAAGATTCCGTCTCCCGGCATTCCGAAGAGCCAGCCGCCGTGGGCCGCAAGCTCCTCCCGCGCGATGCGCCGCGTCGCCCACAGCGCATCGAGGGTGTTGGTCTCATCGACGGAAACCAAGCCACCAAAATTCGCCATATCGGCTGCGAAGACCGCTCTTAGGCGTCGGACACGCTTGCCTGCAGGCTGCGGAGCATCGGGTGCCGGATTGTCCATCATTCTTTCATCGCGTACCTACACGTCACTGTTTGGTCTCGCTGAGTTTACCACGGATCTTGAGAAAGCTCGCGCGATCCCGCTCGCTGGGAATGAAGTCTGAAAGGCGGCGATAGAAGTCGTCCCGGCCTACCGCCTTCTCCGCCTGTCGCGCGACGAGCGTCGGGGCAACCGGTCCTATGAGAGGCAACAGAACTTCGGTGACGGCGCGGATCTCCGTCTGCGAGATCACGGCTTCCATCTGGGCAATCTTGAAGCCCTTGTCGTCGCGCAGCACCTGCTGGGCCGTCTTCCGGAACGTGGCCGCTTCAGCCTCGGTGGTGATTTTCCCGACGAGCCATTCGAGGAACGTATCGACGTCCATGGTCTCGTGAGAGGCCTGCTTCACCAGCAGGTGGCCGATGGGGCCGAGCGAATGCGCGAGCGATCGCCCGAGCGCATCGATCGCACCCGGCGTGAGGACTTCCGCCATGGTTTGGTTGAGCTGCTCCTTGACCGGCGCCGGAGGCTCCTTCGCAGGGGTATGCGAGAGCTCGGTCAGGTCGAGGGGCGGAAGGTCGGCACTGGGACGCATCTCGATGGATGCGTTGAGCGCGACGACGAACTCGTCCGCGGTCTGGTAGCGGTCCTCGGGGTTGCGGGCGAGGGCCTTTTGCACGACCGTGTCGATCTCCGGCCAAAGCTCGGGCCGGTAATTGATGATCGACGGAGGCGGGTCGTTCATGAGCTTGCGCATCAGCTCCGGCAGGTCGGCGGCGATGAACGGCTTCGCGCCGGTCAGCATCTGGAACAGGATGACCCCGGCCGAGAAGAGGTCCGCCCGGATGTCCGCCGGTCGGCCGAGGAATCTCTCGGGAGCCATGTAGTTCGGGGTGCCGATCGGAATGCCGCCGGGCCTGGTGAGGTCGAGCGCTTCCACATGGGCCACGCCGAAATCCGAGACCTTGATGGAGGCCGCCGACGGGCAGAGGATGTTCGCGGGTTTGACGTCGCGGTGAATGACGCCCTTGGAATGGGCGTAGCCCAGGGCGAACAGGAGCTGCGCCATGATCTCGCCGACCTGCCGGATCGGCAGCAGCGTGCCCCGCCGGATCACGTTCTCCAGCGTTCCCGCATTGACGTATTCCATGATGATGTAGGGCGCGCCGTCCTGCTCCACGAAATCGAACACGGTGACGATATTCGGATGCAGGCATCGCGCCGCGGACCGCGCCTCGGTGGCGAAGCGGCGGAGAAGCTCGTCGTTCTCGGACAGGTTCTCGAGGATCTCCGGACGAAGCGTCTTGATCGCCAGGGGCCGGTCGATCTGCTCGTCGTAGCCCTTGTAGACGACGCCGATCGCACCGCGGCCGATGACGTGATCGACGCGATACTTGCCGACCCTGGAGGGCATGGTGCCGCGGGTTCCAGCTTGGCTGCCGCCTGTCCTCAGATCCTTGTCTGCGGTCATCGGAGAACTTCCCCTGACGAACGATCATCTGGTTCTGGTAGGCCAGGGATCAATCGTATCGATCACTTTTCGAGCATCTTCAGTGCGCTATCCAGGCTCCTGCGCATGCGGTTGAAGGACCGGGAGAGAGAGGCGATCTCGTCCGATCCGGGATATTCGAACTCGGCAATGGTGGCGTCGCCCATGCTGACGGCTTCCGCGGTCTTCGCCATCCGGGTCACCGGGCTGATCACGTAGCGGTTCAGCAGGACATTGAGCAGGACCAGCAGAACGAGGAAGATGACGCTCGAGGTTCCCACGAACAATCCGAGATTCCGCCAGATCGAGCCTTCCGCGATATCCATGGGCACGGAGATGATCTGTGCGCCGATCGTCTCGTTGAGCTTCCAGCCGAAGCCGTTCTTGTTGCCGTAAAGCGCGACCATCGACGTCGGCGCCCGATCCGGCGTCGAGTGACAGGTCAGGCAGGATTCGTCCTTGATGACGAGAGGATAGGTGACCGTGTAGTGAGAACGGTTGTCGATCGTCTGGAAGCTGATGTCCTTGGCGAGGTCGGGATTGGCGCGGAGCTTCTCGATCAGTTCGCGCTCCCAGTCACGGGCGAGATCCGCCGGATTGGTCGGATTGAGCGCGGCCTCCTTGTAGAAGAATTGCGGATAGAAGCCGCGGAAATTGCGGAACGACGTCTGCGCGGAGAACGACGGGACCGTCTGCGGCAGGAACTGGATGCTCGAATGCTCGGCCAGCAACGGCTGTATCTCTTCCGAGGTATACCGGCGCACGGAAAGCGCTTGAGCCCGCAGAACATCGATCTGCGACTGCAGCTGTTCCATGGCTTCTCGGCGGGAGATTTGATAAAATGGATAAATCGATAAGCCGAGCCCTATCAGATAGCAAACGGCGAGAATGATGTTGAATTTTAGCCGTAATCCCACGGGAGATCTCCAACGGCTGGTGAGGTTAGTTCGCGTTACAACTACCAAATTCCATACTAGTGCAAGTCTTGGAGACGTGCCATGCATTTCGATCAAGCAGGCAGGTTGGTGGGGATATCGGCTGTGCGCAAGAGCACATGGGCTGAGCTTGGGAGAACATACGCGATACTCCTTTTTGGGAGCATCACCTTTACGATTTCCTTGCTGCTGACGAGCACTCTCTCTGCTCAGGCTGCCGGACGTGTCGCTTTAGTCCTAGTGGCGGAAGATTATCAGAAGCTGCCGAAATCCAGCGTCGGTGCGAAGCGGGGAGGCGAGATCGCGGAGGCGCTCAAGGACCATGGCTTCGAGGTGATCGTCGCTCCCAACCCGAGCAATGCGATCGCGCGGGCGAATCTGCGGGACTTCGCCGCGAAGGCGGAAGGAGCCGATCTGGCCTTCGTCGTGCTGATCGGTCACGGCGTGTCATGGGGCGGCCAGACCTTCTTCCTGACGACGAATACGGAAATCGGCCGGGCCGCCGACCTGCTGTCGCGTGCGCTCTCGGCGACCAACATCGCGCAGATCGTCGGACGGGCTCAGACCGGCGGCGTCTTCTTTTTCATGACGTCGCCGAGTTTCGAGAATCCCATCGAGGGATTGGATGCGAGGCCGCAATTCGCCAGCGAGGTTCCGAAGAATGCCGTTACCGTTTTCGCCAGTTCTGCGCGCATCCCGGTTTCGCGCATCGACCTCGCGGGCGAGCAGGCGGCGGAAGCCACGGCCAAACTCCTTCAACAGCCGAGCCCGTCGCTCAGCGAGCTGATCAAAGTCGCTTCGAGCGGCGGCATGGGAGCCGTGTTCGGGCGCGTGGACGACGTCAGCCTGACCAAGCCGGCGCCGACTCCCGTGGTCGCAGAACGGCCGGTCGCGCCGGTCGCCCTGCAGCAGGCGCCGGCCGTCCAGAAGAACGAGGAAGCCGACGGAAAGCTGGAGGCTGAGCGCCGTGCCCGCGAGCAGGCCGAAGCGCGCGCGCGGGACGAGCAGCTTCGCGCCGAACGGGCACAGGCCGAGGTTCTGAAGGCGCAGGCGGATGCCAAGAAGGCGCAGGCCGATGTCGAGAAGGCTCAGGCCGACGCGGAACGGGCGAAGCAGGAAGCCAAGCGGGTCGAGGCCCAGGCCCAGATCGCCGCCGCCCAGGCGGAGGAATTGCGGCACGCATCCGTGGCAACGCCCGTCGACGATGCGCAGCTTGGGCAGAAGCAGCGCCGCCTGATTCAGCAGAAGCTCCGCGATCTCGGCCTCTACACGGGGCCGATCGACGCCATCATGGGACCTCTGACGCGGGAAGCGATCATGGGTTACCAGAAGAGCCGCAACGCATCCGTCACGGGTTATCTCACGGCCGAGCAGTTCGACGCGCTTCTTCCCAAGGAGGCGCAATAATCGGGTGCCGCGGGGCTACGACGCTCCGCGCAGGCTCATTCCTGGGGCGGAGGCTCCACCCGGACGGATTGGATGCGGATCCGTCCCTGGATGATCACTTCGGCAGGCTCCGTCTCCGACGTCGCACGGGCAGGCGCGGACGATCCCGCGAGCTCCGACGCCTGTTCGGGCGGACCCTCCCAGCCTTCCGAGCGCCAGGCAGCCTGCTGCTCGTCGAGGTCGAGCACGCCTTCCTGGTCCAGAATGCCGACCGCCGTCTCGACCTCGGACGCGTCGCATTTGACGATGACGACCGTTCCGCCCCGGATCACGCCCTCCGCATAGGCATGGGCATCGGTGCGCGACACCCCCAGATCCTCCAGGAGAGGAGCCAGGTTGTGAGGGGTCGTCCAGATGTCGATGGCGCTCGCCGGAATGCCGGCCTGCCTCATGCGGCTTGCCGCTTCGTTGGCATGTCGCTCGCTGTGGAAGAGGGACGTGACTGTCTTGGTCATCGGGTCGATCCCCTGCGGGTTCGCGCGATGCGCCCATGCGTCTGACCACAAAGGGTCTTCCGGGCGCTCCCGGCTTGCTCTGCCCTTCATCAATGTATCACGCCGCAACCGCCTCCACCACAGAGCGGGCGGGCCATGGCGGTACCTGCATGGACCGAAGCTTTGCCTTTTTGCCCGGTCTGGACAGAATTCCTGCCGGAGTTAACGGATTAACGACGACTTGCGGCGAAATCTGGCGGAGATCGTCGCCCGAGAGCTCGGATCGAAACCCGTTTTGCCTGATTATGTGATCATCCTCCTCATTGTCCTGACCGCCGCGACGGGAATCATCGGCGTCGCGTTGCTCTTCGCACGCGGCTACGACGGCGATCTCGCGAAGGCCGAGGGCGAACTGGCGAACCTCGCGCTGTCGCTGCAGGAGAGGACGGACGAGGTCCTCCAATCCGTCGAGAGCGTCCTGCGGGACGTGGTGGGCCGGATTCCGCAGAACTGCCTGCAGGCGCATGAATTCGACGGGTTCGCCGCCTCGCAGGCCACGAAGGCCATTCTCGTCGGCGCGTGTCATTCCCTGTCCCAGATCGTCCGCATCGACCTCGTCAATGCCCGCGGCCGGATCGTCGGCTCCTCGACGCCGCGCCCGATGTCCGATCCGATCTATGTCCGGGACACGACCTATTACCGGGCTCTCTCGACCGATCCGTCTCTCACCCTGTACCTGGGCGAGCCGATGCGGATCCTCGCGACCGGCAAGAGAGTTCTGTCGCTCGCCCGGAAGATCGAGAGCGCCGAGGGACAGTTTCTCGGCCTCGTCGTGTCCACCATCGATCTCGGCCATTTCGAGAGGATCTACAAGGATCATCTGAGGACCCTTTCGCTGGCGATCACGCTCTATCGCCGCGACGGGGTCATCCTCACCCATTGCCCATTCTCCGAGCGAGCGCTCGGGCGCCGCGTCTGGCGGCCCAACACGCCGTTGCAGCGCCTGATCGGCAAGAATGTTCCGACCATCATCCGCGATCTCAGCTGGATCGACCGGAAGGAGCGGGTGGTCGCGCTTCGTCCGCTCGCCCATTATCCGGCTGGTCTTGCCGTGAGCCGGACCGTGGCCGAACTCATGGCGGGGCGGCGACTGGAGAGCCGCCTGATCTCGTTCTTCGCCTACGTGATGGATATCGGGATCGAGGCGGCGAGCCTGCTCGGGTTGAGGCATGTGAGAACCGGCATCCTGCGGGCGGCCAGCGAGAGCTACCTGTCGCGGCACGATGTCCTGACCAAGCTTCCCAACCGGCTTCTCTTCGTCGAGAACCTGAAGCGGACGTTTCTTGCCGCCCAGCGCTCCAGCACCGATTTCGCGCTGCACCTGATCGATCTCAACCGGTTCAAGGACATCAACGACAATCACGGCCACGGGGTGGGCGACGAGATCGTCCAGGCCGTGGCGCGGCGTCTGCGCGAGCGGCTCCGCAAGACCGACTTCATCGCCCGCATCGGCGGCGACGAGTTCGCCATCATCCAGCGGCCGATCAGGAACCGGCAGCATGTGGTCGATTTCATCGCGTCGATCCAGGCCGCCATGCAGGTCCCGTGCACAGCCGGCAACACCGAGATCGAGATCGGCCTGTCCATCGGCGTCGCCATCGCGTCCACCGACGGCAAGACCTCGACCGATCTGATGAAGGCTGCCGACGTCGCGCTTTACGCAGCCAAGTCGGATTCCAGCAGCAGCTACAGGATCTACGACTCGAACATCAAGGATACGCGGGCGGAGCGCCGCGCCCTCGAGGGAGCTCTGAGGAGCGCCCATGACAACCGGGAGTTCGAGCTGTTCTATCAGCCCATCCTCGACCTGACGACGAACAGGATGTGGGGCTGCGAGGCCCTGGTGCGCTGGAAGCACCCGTCGAAGGGCATGATCTCGCCGTTGCAGTTCGTTCCGGCGGCCGAGGAATCGGGCCTCATCGGTCCCATCGGGGATTGGATCCTCGAGGAGGCCTGCGTCACCGCCATGTCGTGGGAGGTGCCGCTCAAGGTCGCGGTCAATCTCTCGCCGGTGCAGTTCCGGAACCGGGACGTGTTCGCGAGCGTCAAGCGGGCCCTGGACATCTCCGGGATACCCGCCCAGCGCCTGGCCCTGGAGATCACGGAATCCGTCAAGCTCACGGAGGAAGCCACCGCGACCCTGAAGCGCCTCAAGGCTCTCGGCGTCTCGATCGCCCTCGACGATTTCGGCACCGGCTACGCGTCGATGAGCTATCTCAGGAGCTTTCCCTTCGACAAGATCAAGATCGACCAGTCCTTCGTGCGCAGCATGCTCGATTCGTCCGACAGTCGCGCGATCATCAAGGCGACGATCGGCCTCGCGAAGGACCTGAAGATGAGCACGACGGCGGAAGGTGTCGAGACGGAAGAGCAGCTCAATGCGCTGCGTCTCGCCGGTGCCTCCCAGGCTCAGGGCTACCTGATCGCCAAGCCCATGTCCCGCGAAGCCATCGCGAGCTTCATCGTGGATGCACAGAAGTCCCAGCCGAGGGCACGTGACGAGCAGGGCGCGGCACGGGCGGTCGCCTAGAGCATCGTCACCCGCAAAACCGGTTCCCGCTCTTGCCTTCATTGCCGTGGAGCGGCGAGCGCTTTCGATCCGAACCGACAGCCGGTCCTGGTCCGTCCCTGGAACGATGCGCACAAATGCAACACCCCTGTTGTTTCTGTCGCCCCTGTTAAGAATGTATCCCTCGTCGCATTGACACTAACCCTCCGTCTTGAGCAGGTTCCTCTGCGGAACTTGGGCTTGTTGGCTCACAGTTTTCCTGCCGAAACCTGTGCGGTGGCGGGCAGTTCCCAACATGTGAAACGTAATTACCATCTGCGCCCTTGGTCCACCGGCTCCGAGAGGATCCCCATCCGATGGGGTGCGCAGGCGCCAAGGGGGCACCAATGGTCAACGGCACCTACTCTTTCGAACCTGGCAGCGGAACGTTGACCGGCTTCGACTGGGTAAGCAAGACAGGCAGCTATGTCTTGAACTCTGCTGCCAGTGTGCGGCTGGTGTTCGAGACCGAGAGTGGGGTTCTCACGGAGCCTGTCTATTTTGACAACGTTCCAATGGGCAAAGGTCTGCCCCTTGGTACTAACGTCCCGGAGACGTCACTCAGGATTCATGCGACCGACAGCGCTAACGGCCTGCAGCCCCACACCTTCGATTTGAGGTCCCTTTACCTGTTCAATCCGAACCCCGGGACCACACAGATCCTTAGAATTACAGCCGATAACGGTTCCTACCAGACAGTCAACCTTCTCGATGAAGGTGCCTTCGTCACATTTTTCGGATCGGGATTCCTCGGCATCCGGTCCTTCACGATTACGGCCGACACCGATATTACACCCAACAACGCCACGCCGGGTGAGTTCTGTGGATTGGTTGACAACATCGTCCTGGAGAACATCCAGCCTGCGGATGTGACGGGGCCATCCATCATCTCAGTCACCGTGCCTGCGACCAAGACCTATGCCTCTGGCCAGGCTCTGATGTTCACTGTGAATTTCAACGAGGCCGCAACCGTCGACGTCACGGGCGGCCATCCGAGAATCCAACTCACAATCGGGAGCCAGACGGTCTATGCCGATTACGTGAGCGGCTCCGGGACAAGTGCGCTGACCTTCCGCTACACCGTCCTGCCGGGACAGGTCGATGTCGATGGCATCATGATCGGCTCCCTCCAGCTCAACGGTGGAACGATCAAGGATGCAGCAGGCAACAATGCTTCGACGACCCTGACCAATGTAGGGTCGACCGCGAATGTCCTCGTTGACGGCGTCGCACCGACGGTCACCATCTCCAGCAGCGCGCAGTCCCTTAAGGCCGGTGAGACGGCCACCATAACCTTCACGTTCAGCGAGGATCCGGGGGGCAGCTTCACGGGGGCCGATATCACCGTCAGCGGCGGGACCCTGTCCGGGCTGTCGGGTTCGGGAACCGTACGAACGGCCACCTTCACGCCGAATACGAACACCAACAACGGCCCTGCGAGCATAACGGTCGCGGCCGGCTCCTATGCGGATGCCGCCGGCAATCTGGGCGGCGCTGGCGCCTCTCCGTCGATCATTGTCGACACGTCGCCACCCACGGTGAGCATTACCTGCGACAAGCCGTTCCTGAAGGCCGGTGAGACCGCTACTATCACGTTCACATTCAGTGAGGATCCGGGGTCGAGCTTCAGCTGGGATGGCAGCAGCGGCGACATCGTCGTCGTCGGCGGCACCCTGTCGGCGATCTCGGGCACGGGCACCACACGGACGGCGATCTTCACGCCCGCGGCATACACGAACAATGGCAGCGCCAGCATCTCGGTCCAGGGTGCCGGCTACCAGGATGCAGCGGGCAATACGGGCTCCGATGCCAGCCTGTCATTCGCTTTCGACACTCTCGCGCCGAGCACCCCGGGCGCTCCGGCTCTCGCCGCTGGAGACGATACGGGCGCCTCGAACCGCGACCAGATCACCAACAAGAACGTGTTGACCTTCACCGGCAGCGCCGAGGACGGTACGACCGTCAGGCTGTACGCCGGTGTCGTCGAGATCGGCCACGTGACCGCCACCGGGGGCACGTACAGCATCGCGGCCGCCGGTCTGGCCGAAGGCACGCACACGATCATCGCGGTCGCGATCGATGCCAACGGCAATACGAGTACGGCGTCGGGTGCATTGGTGATAACGATCGACCGGACGGCGCCGACGGGAGTTGCCAGTGCGGCGTTCTCGAACGACAGCGGTTCATCGAACACCGACTTCGTGACGAACCACGCCATGCAGACCATCAGCGGCACCCTGGACGCGGCCACTGAGAATGGCGACACCGTCTTGGTTTCTCTCGACAATGGCCAGAGCTGGGTCCATGCCACTCATGCCGTCGGCACCATGAGCTGGTCGCTGAGCGGCGTGATGCTCACGGGCAGCGGCACCCTGCTGGTCAAGGTCGAGGATATGGCGGGTAACAGCGGGAACGTCTTCTCGCATGCCTATGTCCTCGACACGACGTCGCCATCGATCACCGTCGGTGCGCTGATGCTCTCGTCCGACACAGGAGCCTCGGACAGCGATTTCGTCACCACGGTCGCCGATCAGACCGTGACCGCAACCCTATCCAGTGCCCTCGCGGCGGGCGATACCCTGTACGGCTCGGTCGATGGCGGCCGGCACTGGACCGACATCACCGCCATGGTGAACGGGACCTCGATCGTTTGGACCGGCGTGACCTTGGAAGCCGGGAGCAACGCACTGCATTTCAAGGTAGTCGACCTAGCCGGCAACCAGGGTGGGACCACAGTCCGATCCTACACGCTCGACACCGGCACGCCGACGGCACCGCGCCTGTCTCTGGCGCATGACAGCGGCATCGACGGCGACGGGCTGACCAATTCCGGCGTGGTGATCGTCTCGGGGCTCGAGAGCGACGCGGCCTGGCAGTACACCACCGACAATGGTCACAGCTGGACCACCGGCACCGGCAACAGCCTGACCCTGATCGGCGACGGAGCGCATCAGGTCCAGGTGCGCCAGACGAGCCAAGCCGGCAACGTCTCGCTGGTGTCGGACGCACTGAGCTTCACCCTCGACAGTCAGGCGCCGACGGTCGCCATCGCGTTGTCCTCCACCCAATTGGCCCTCGGCCAGAGCGCCGTCGTCACCTTCACGTTCTCGGAAGTGCCGGTGGGCTTCTCGATCGCGGACGTGACGGTTGAGAACGGCACGCTCTCAGCCCTGACGGCATCGGGAACGGATCCGCGCGTCTACACCGCCATCCTGACCCCGAACGGAAACCAGGCCACGAGCCACAACCTGATCACGGTCGGCACCGGCTGGAGCGATGCAGCCGGCAATGCACCGGTCGCCGGCACCGCCTCGCTGCCCTACAGCGTCGATACGCGCCAAACCGACGGCCTGAACGTGGTGGTCTCTCCCATCACTTATCCGGACGGCAGCACGGGTCGGACCCTCACGATCCCGGTGGTGACGTCCGGTCGTGTTGACACGGACGGGACCGCGGGCCTTGCCGACATTCCGCTGGTGACGTCCGGCGGGCAAACCGTGCTCCTGGCGCAGCTGCCGGTGGGCTACGGCCTGCAGGTCAGCGGCCCGGCCGCGCCGAAGACCGCGGGCACCTCGCTCTCCGACCTGATCCGCGAGATCCAGGCCCATACCCCAGCCGGGTCGCCCGATCAGGGGCAGCTTGCCGGGGGCGGGGCCGGCTTCCTCGGCCTGCTGCCGGGCGACCGCCCGCTGATCGTGCAGACGATCACGCCCACGATGCTGCCCGGCAGCCTTTCGGCCCCGGGCCAGCCGTTGCTGATCTCCGGCACCCCGGCCGCGCCCGGCCTGCCCCAGACCGCCCTGGTGATCGACACCAGCGGGCTGCCGCCGGGCACCCACCTCCAGCTCGACAACGTCGACTTCGCCGCGGTGATCGGCGCGGTGACGATCACCGGCGGCGCGGGCGCGCAGGTGGTGTTCGGCGACAGCGCCAACCAGCACATCGTGCTCGGCGCCGACGACGACACGCTGCATGGCGGCGGCGGCGACGACTACATCGGCTCGCATGGCGGCAACGACTGGCTCTATGGCGACGCCGGCAACGACACCGTCTCGGGCGGGGAGGGCAACGACTGGCTCTTCGGCGGCAGCGGCCATGACTGGCTTTACGGCGGCACCGGCCATGACCGGCTCGAGGGCGGCGCCGGCAACGACCATCTGCTGGGGGAATCCGGCAACGACACTTTGCTCGGCGGCGAGGGCAACGACCGCCTCGCCGGCGGGCTCGGCCGCGACACGATGTGGGGCGGCGCCGGCAAGGACGTGTTCGTCTTCAGCGCGGTCAAGGACAGCAAGGTCGGATCGCAGCGCGACGTCATCGCCGACTTCCAGTCCGGACGGGACAGGATCGACCTGCGCGACATCGATGCCAACACGCTGCGCAAGGGCAATCAGAAGTTCGTCTGGGCCGGCGCCGACGGTCCCTTCCTGCTCGCGCAGGAAAGCGCGCATGTCCTGAAGGCCGGCTTCACCGGCAAGGCCGGCGAGCTGCGCTTCGACCGCGGCATCCTGATGGGCGACGTCAACGGCGACGGCCGGGCCGACTTCGAGATCAAGATCGTCGGCAAGTTCGCCTTCGGCGACGTGATCCTCTGACCGTGATCCTCTGACGGGGATCCTCTGACGGGGATCCTCTGCCACTGGGCCGGGCGGGACATGAACCGCCCGGCCTTCTCCCGCCCCGACGGCTTTGCCCCGAACCGTCTCTCGTCCGCTGCTCTGTCCGGAGATCCTCATGAAGCGCCTCGTGTTGTCCCTGTCCGCCCTGCTCGCCGGCCCGGCCCTGGCGGCCGACCTGCCGGCCCGTTCGGCCCCCGTGCCGCCGGCGGCGCCGCTCGCGGTCGATTGGAGCGGGTTCTATGCCGGCGTGCACGGCGCCTGGATCGGCGACAGCGGCGAGGCGGAGCGCACCGGCGTGGTCGGGGTGGCGCCGGCGGCGCTGCCGACCCGGGCGGGCCTGAGCGGCTCCGGCCTCGGCGGCGGGGCGCAGCTCGGCTATCTGTGGCAGGTCGGCCGCGTGGTGGCGGGCCTGGAGGCGGACCTGACGGCGATGGACGTGGGCCGCAGCCGCAGCGGCTTCGGCAGCGATGGCGGGTTCGGGCTGCGCACGGAGCTGAGCTCGCAGATGAACTGGTTCGGCACGGTGAAGGGCCGGGTCGGCGTGACGCTGCCGAGCCTGCTGCCGATGGTGCAGGAGACGCTGGTGTATGTGACGGGCGGCCTGGCGCTGGCGCAGGTGGAGCGGGCGGCGCGGATCACGGTGGTGCCGCTGGGCGTGGGCCCGCAGGCGAGCGGCGACGACTGGACGGCCGGGTTCGTGGTCGGCGGCGGCTCGGAGCACCGGCTGACGCCGGCGCTCTCGCTCAAGAGCGAGACGCTGTACTACCGGCTTCAGGACGAGACGCTGACGCTCGCGCGCGGCGGCGATCAGGCAAGCTACCGCTTCAGGAACGACGGCTGGATCAGCCGCCTCGGCCTCAACGTCCGGTTCTGAACTCAGGTCTCTTACCGTAATCCGGATCGATCCCGAGGGGCATTCCACTTTCGGGGTCGATGCTCTAGATTCAACCATAATGGGTGACTTGGAGTCGCCCGGGTAAGAGCATCCGGAATGCCGCTACTACTCGCAGAACAGTGCCGGGCCGCCCGCGGGCTCCTGGACTGGACCCAGGAAGAACTCGCTGCCCGGGCGGACGTGTCGCGCAGCACCATCCGTGATTTCGAGAACGGTCGCCATCATCTCCACTCGGCGACGGCGCTCCAGGTCGTGGCGGCGCTGGAACGCGGCGGGGTCGTGCTGATCCCGCCGGACGAGGCCGGTCCCGGGGTGCGCCTTCGCAATCCCATCGCCTGAAGCACGCCTGTGGGACGCCGCAGGCGAAACTCCGCTCATGCCTTCGGCGGCATCAGGTCCTCGACGTCGTCGGAACCCGGTACGTCCCTGTTGCCCTCCGTCCGATCGCGGTAGAGGGACGCCCTCGCGAGCAGCATCAGCGTCACCGGCGTGGTCAGCGTGACGAAGGCGGCGATCAGGATCTCGTGGATGACGAGCTTTCCTTCAAGGACGCTGAAGCACAGGGCGGACGCGGCCAGGATGCAGCCCATCCCGAAGGTCGTGCCGAGCGTCGGGGCGTGGACCCTCGCATAGAAGGTGCCGAGCCGCAGGAGCCCGACCGATCCGATCAGGGTGACGGCCGCGCCGAGCAGGACGAGGATGGCCGCCGGCAGGGCGGCCCAGGCCGGAAGTTCGCTCGCCATGCTCATTCGATCACCTCTCCGCGCATGAGGAACTTGGCGAGCGCCACGGTCGCGACGAAACCGAGAAGCCCGATGATCAGCGCCGCCTCGAAATACAGGCTGCTGCCGGCGCGGATGCCGAAGGTGACGAGCAGCAGCATCGCGTTCACGTAGAGCGTATCCAGGCCGAGGATCCTGTCCTGGGCGCGGGGTCCCACGACGAGGCGGTAGGTGGCGCAGCACATGGCGAGACCGAGCAGGAGCTGCGCGCCCGTGACGGCCCATGCGAGGATGAGGGCGCTCATTCGAAGATCTCCATCAGCAGCCGCTCGTAGCGGTCCTTGATGAGGCGGATCCAGGCCGTCTCGTCGACCAGATCCAGCACGTGCAGCAACAGGGTGCCCTTGGCGGTGTCGTAGTTCACCCAGATCGTTCCGGGGGTGGACGTGATGATGATGGACAGCACCGCAAGACCGTGCCGGCTGCGCATGTCGAGGGGGATCGTCAGGAAGCCGGCGTTCACGCCGGGCTGGCGCGAGCGCACGATGATCCGGCCGACGGCGAGGTTCGACCGCAGGATGTCGACGAAAACCATCCCGGCAAGCCGCAGGGCCGCTCCGGGACGGCGGATGCGCGGCTTCTCGGGCCGCAGGGCCGCCATGGCCCAGGCCCCGAGAACGGCCAGGACGGCGCCGAGGACGATCTGGCCGGGCGAAACGCTCTGGTTGAGCAGGAGCCACAGGCCGAGCAGGGCGGCCGACAGGAGCGGGTAGGGCAGGAACCAGCTCATGGGCGGGTCTCCTCGACGCCCTCGCCGGCGCGCGGTGCGGCGAGCACGCCCGCCACGTAGCCCTGGGGCGCCTGCAGGGCCTGCGCGGTCGCCTCCATGTAGCGCATGGCCGGGCCGCCCCCGACGGTGAGGCCGAGGGCGAGCAGCAGGAGCGCGACGACGGGCGTCATCTCGATGATCCGCACCCGGGGAACGCTGTCGCTCATGCGCGCCCAGAACGACGTGATGCCGCTTCGCGTCATGGCGATCAGCGTCGCCAGTCCCGACACCGTCAGGAGGGCGATCAGCACCCAGGCCGAGACCGGCACCGCCGCGCCGTTCGTCTTCAGCATGGCGGCCATCATGCCGAACTTGGCGACGAAGCCGGACAAGGGCGGCAGGCCCGCCAGAAGAAGCGCGCAGGCGATGAAGCTGCCGCCCAGGAGCGCGATGGTCGCCGGGATGGCCACGCCGATCTCCTCCTCGGGGTCGTCGTCGGTATCGCCATAGGCCTCCATGGTGACGGCCAGCACGTCGGCGCCTGGATCGCGCAGGCGCTCGACCAGCTCGACGAGCAGGAAGAGGGCCGCGATGCCCAGGGTGGAGCTGACGAGATAGAACAGGGCCGAGCCGATGACGGAGCCGTTCCCGATGCCGATGGCGGCCACCAGGGTTCCGGATGAGACGAGGACGCTGCAGCCCGCGAGCCGCGGCAGGGATTGCGAGGCGAGCACGCCGACCATGCCGAACACGATGGTCAGCATGCCGCCGATGAGGAGCCAGTCTCCGCCGAACCCGGCGAGAGGACCGGCCCCGGGACCGAAGACCAGGCTCCACAGGCGCAGGATGACATAGACACCGAGCTTGCTCATGATCGCGAACATGGCGGCGGCCGGCGCGGAGGCGGCGGCATAGGTGGTCGGGAGCCAGAAATTCAGCGGCCAGGTGCCGGCCTTCATCAGGAAGGCGGTGCCGAGGATCGCCGCGGCGGCGGCCAGGAGAGCCGCGTCTCCCGGCGCGAGGCCGGGAACGCGGCTCGCCAGATCCGCCATGTTGAGGGTGCCGGTGATGCCATAGGCAAGACTCGCACCGATCAGGAAGAGCAGGGATGCCGTGAGATTGATGGCGATGTAGGCAAGGCCCGCGCGCACGCGCGCCTTCCCGTCCCCGTGCAGGACAAGACCATAGGACGCGGCGAGCAGGACCTCGAAGAACACGAACAGGTTGAACAGGTCGCCGGTCAGGAAGGCGCCGTTGAGGCCCATGAGCTGGATCTGGAAGATCGTGTGGAAGCGCGGTCCCGCGCGGTGCCAGCGCGCCAGCGCATACAACAGCGACGCGATGCCGAGCACGCTCGTCAGCACGAGCATGAGCGCGGCGAGGCGGTCGAGCACCAGCACGATGCCGAACGGGGCCGGCCAGTTCCCGAGCTGGTAGGTCCGGACGCCGGATCCCGGAGCCATCTCGTCCGCCTGCTGCAGCAGGAAGATGGAAACGACGAGCAGGATCACCGTCGTGGCGATGCCGATTCCGCCCTTGAGGGCGCGGCGACGCTCCTCGAGGAGCAGCATCAGCGCTCCGGAGACGAGCGGCAGCACGATCGGCACGATGATCAGGTGGTCGATCATGTCCTTCATCGCACATCCTCCCGACCGTCGACGTGGTCGGTTCCCGTGAGCCCCCGCGAGGCCAGAAGGACGACGAGAAACAGGGCCGTCATCGCGAAGCTGATGACGATGGCGGTGAGGACCAGTGCCTGCGGCAACGGATCGGCATAGAGGGCCGGATCGACGGCCTCGGCGCTCTCCAGCACCGGCGGCGCTCCGATGCGAAGCCGGCCCATGCCGAAGATGAACAGGTTCACCGCATAGGAGACCAGGGACAGGCCGATGATGACCTGGAATGTGCGGGGGCGCAGCAGCAGCCACACGCCCGAGGCGGTGAGAATGCCGATGGCAAGGGCGAAGATGAGCTCCATCATGCATTCTCCTTCGTTAGGCCGGACGGCGCGGTCGGGACGGGCGGCCGGGCGGCTCGCGGGACGCGGAGCGACTGGTGCGCCAAGGCGATCAGGATGAGCACCGTGGCGCCGACCACGACCGCGAAGACGCCGAGATCGAACAGGAGCGCGGAGGCGGCGGGGACCTTCCCGATCACCGGCAGGTCCAGGTACTGGAAATGCGACGTCAGGAACGGATAGCCGAAGAGCAGGGCGCCGAGGCCCGTGAAGGCCGCGCAGAGCAGGCCGAAGCCCATCCACCGGATCGGCAGGATCCTGAGCCGCGCCTCGAGCCACCGGGTGCCTCCCGCCATGTATTGCAGGATCAGCGCGATCGACATCGTGACGCCGGCCGCGAAGCCTCCACCCGGCAGGTCGTGGCCGCGCAGGAAGAGATAGATCGCGACGATGCCGATGACGGGAAACAGCCACTGCATGATGATCGACGGGATCGTCAGGTAATCGGCCAGGGTGTCGCCGACGGACCGGTCGGGCCTTGCGATGTCGTAGGCGTCCTGGACCTGCTGCTGCTCCGGCGCCTCGACGCTTTCCGGCGCAGGGCGGAACCGACGCAGCAGCGAGAAGACGGTGACCGCGACGACCGCCAGCACGACGATCTCCCCGAAGGTGTCGAAGCCGCGGAAATCGACCAGGATGACGTTGACGATGTTGCGCCCGCCTCCCTCCGCATAGGCGTTCTCGACGAAGTAGCGCGAGACCGTGTCGGGGAGCGGCCGCGTGAGCATCGCGTAGGCGACCAGCGACATGCCCGCGCCGGCCGCGACGGCCAGCATCAGGTCCCGGGCGCGGCGCACCCTCGCGCGGATCCCCATCGACAGATCGTCGCCCGCCGTCTCGATCCGCTTCGGCAGCCAACGCAGGCCGAGAAGGATCAGCACCGTCGTGACGATCTCGACGAGGAGCTGCGTGATGGCGAGGTCGGGGGCCGAGAACCACACGAAGGTGATGCAGGTGACGAGACCCGCGCCGCCCACGAGCACCAGGGCCGCGAGACGATGGAACTTGGCCTGATGGGCGGCCCCGATGGCGCAGAGGCCGCCGACGACCCAGAGCAGGAGAAAGGCAGGGTCGAAGGCGAGGTCCGGCCGTGACCCGACCTCGAGCCCGTGCCGGTAGAGCGGCCACAGGGCCGCCAAGACCGCGAAGGCGACCAGCAGACGCAATTGCGGCTGGAGGCGCTGGGTGGCGAACAGGCGCTCCAGCGACCGCGCCCACCGCCACGACACCTCGACGAGCACGCGCTCGAAGATGCGCTGTCCCTTGAGGCGACGTATCAGGGGCGGGCCTTCGATGCCCTTGGCGAGATATCCCTGCAGCAGCCAGTACAGGATCAGGCCGCCGGCCAGGGCGATCACGCTCATGAGCAGGGGCTCGTTGAAGCCGTGCCAGACGGCAAGGCTGTAATACGGGGTCTCAGGCCCCAGGACCGCCCAAACGGCCGCCGCGAGGAACGGCTTGATGGTCATGGCCGGAAGAATGCCGACGAGCAGGCACACCAGGACCAAAAGCTCGATGGGGAAGCGCATCCAGTGCGGCGGCTCGTGCGGGATGCGCGGCAGGTCTGTCGGCGGTGGGCCGAAGAACACGCCGTGGATGAAGCGCAGGGAATAGGCGACGCTGAAGGCACTCGCCAGCATGGCGAAGTAGGGCAGGGAATCGTCCAGCAGCGAATCCACGTGGGACTCGGCTGCTTCGGCGAAGAACATCTCCTTCGACAGGAAGCCGTTGAGGAGCGGCACGCCGGCCATGGCGGCGGCCGCGACCATCGCGAGGGTCGCGGTGATCGGCATGAACCGGAACAGGCCGCTCAGGCGCCTGATGTCGCGGGTGCCGGTCTCGTGGTCGATGATGCCGGCGGCCATGAAGAGCGAGGCCTTGAAGGTCGCATGGTTCATGGTGTGGAAGATGGCGGCGACCGCCGCGAGCGGGCTGCCGAGGCCGAGGAGCAGGGTGATCAGGCCGAGATGGCTGATGGTGGAATAGGCCAGCAATCCTTTCAGATCCTGCTGGAAGATGGCCGAGTATGCTCCGAGCAGCAGCGTGCTGAGGCCCGCCGTGACGACGATGTAGAACCAGGCTTCCGTGCCGGACAGCACCGGCCAGAGAAGGGTGAGCAGGAACACGCCCGCCTTCACCATCGTTGCGGAGTGGAGATAGGCCGAGACCGGCGTCGGCGCCGCCATGGCGTGGGGCAGCCAGAAGTGGAACGGGAACTGGGCGCTCTTCGTGAGCGCTCCCAGCAGCACCAGGATCAGGGTCGGAAGATAGAGGCTGCTGGCGCGGACCTGATCGCCGGAGGCGAGCACCTTGTCGAGATCGTAGCTGCCCGCGATGTGGCCGAGCAGAAGGACGCCGACGAGCAGGCACAGGCCACCCGTGGCCGTGACGGTGAGCGCCATGCGCGCCCCGTCGCGCGCGCTGGCATTGTGATGCCAGTAGCCGATCAGCAGGAACGAGAAGAGGCTGGTCAGCTCCCAGAAGAAGACGAGCTGGATCAGGTTGCCCGAGAGCACGATGCCCAGCATGGCGCCCATGAACGCGAGCAGGAACGCGAAGAAGCGCGGCACCGGATCGGCCGGGGACATGTAGTAGCGCGCGTAGAGCGCCACCAGGAAGCCGATGCTGGTCACCAGCATGGAAAACAGCCAGGTGAAGCCGTCCATCCTCAGGCTGAAGTCCAGCCCCAGGCTCGGTATCCAGGGGATGATGGCGTGCAGAACTCCGCCGCGGCCGACCGCAGGATATTGGAAGGCCGTCAGGATCGCACCGAAGAGCGCCACGGCGCCGGCCAGAAAGGCCGCACCGTTACGCGCATCCTGGCGCAGGAAGGTGGCAACGAGGCTCCCGATGAAAGGAAGGGCGACGATGGCCAGGAGGGGCAGGCCACTGGACATGGATTGAGCGATCTCCTTCCGGGTGGGGAGCGGGGCAAAAACTCCGACTTTTGCGCGATATCGCCCAATATGGTTGACATAGCGGCCGGGTTGCAAGAGCTTTGCTAAAAAAAGTGACGGTCGGGCGAAGGCATGAAGCCGCCTTTCCCGAAACATGGCGCTCGACCTTATATGGTGCAGAGTTCGTTCGAGCCGGACACCTTTTCGCGATTTTGTCCCGTGTCGTTCCGATTTGACGCAGGCGATGCACGCTCTCTTGACTGGTGCATCGCGCGTGGTGTCGGCGCTCCGTTGCCTGCCGCATTTCCGACAGCCGGCGCTCGCATGATGGCTGCCCAGGTTGCGCGAGCCCGTCTCGCATCGGAGGTGCAGCATGAAACGGAGTCCGGTCCTGGTGGATCTGGCCCTTCAGGGCGGAGGATCTCACGGCGCCTTCACCTGGGGCGTGCTGGACCGGCTTCTCGAAGAGTCCTGGCTTCACATCACGGGTATTTCAGGCACATCGGCCGGCGCGATGAACGCCGCGGTCCTGGCGGATGGCTGGCTCGAAGGCGGCGCGGAGGGGGCACGCGATGCCCTCGACCGGTATTGGGATCGCGTGTCGCGGGCCGCGGCCTTCAGTCCCTTGCAGCGGTCTCCCCTGGACCGGCTCATGGGCCGGTGGACCCTCGACACGTCCCCGGCCTATGTGGCGATGGACTTGGCCTCGCGGCTTCTCGCTCCCTCCGACCTCAACCCGTCCGGGTTCAATCCCCTGCGTCGGATCCTGGCCGAGAGCATCGATTTCGAACGCCTGGTCGCGTCCCCGATCCAGCTGTTCGTCACGGCGACGAGCGTGCGAACGGGACGCGGCCGCATCTTCCGCAATGGCGAAATCACACCCGATGTCCTCCTGGCCTCCGCCTGCCTGCCGACGATGTTCGCGGCCATCGAGATCGACGGCGAGCTTTATTGGGACGGCGGTTACGTGGGCAATCCCACCATCACGCCGCTGGTCCGCGAGACGGATGCGCACGACACCATCCTGGTTCAGATCAATCCGCCCGAGCGCAAGGAAATGCCTCGAACGGCGTCCGACATCCTCAATCGCCTCAACGAGATTTCCTTCAACTCTCCCCTGATGAAGGAACTCCGGATGATCGCCCTGCTGCGCCAGGTGGCGGATCCCGGAACCGGCGAGGGCGCGCGCTGGGCCCGCATGCGCACGCACCGGATCCGGAGCGACATGCTGGCCGAGTTCGGCGCCTCGTCGAAGCTCAATGGCGAGCGCGAATTCGTGTTGATGCTGCGGAATGAGGGACGACGCGCCGCGAGTGAGTTCCTGGACACGCGTGCCGACGACCTGGGCGAGCGCTCGACAGCCGATCTGGATGTCCTGCTGGCGGAGTGCTGAATCGCGCGGATCCCATCCAGCCATGAGCGGAACTTGAGTTGCCGATGGGATCGGGACATCTTCCTATCGGCAAACGAGGACCACACGCGACGTCCTTTGCACGCGACGCGGCGCCACCGACCAAGGGAGAAGGACGATATGAATCGGCTGCAGGCTCCCGCGGAATCATCGCATGGCGTCCCTCTTCATCGGTCGTCGATGCATTGGCCGTTGATCACCCTCGTGGTCCTGGCTCTTCTCGGTGCGATCTATGTGGCCGAGGCCGTGATTGCTCCATTCGCCTTTGCGCTGTTCCTGATCGCGCTCGTCTGGCCCCTACAGTTCCGGCTTCAGGCCTATATTCCGCGCCTCGTCGCCCTGGCCGTCAGCATCCTGCTGGTCGTGGTCGCGTTCAGCGGCTTCGCCTCTCTCATCGTCTGGTCCTTCGGACGCGTCGGGCGGTGGATCCTGTCCAACCTGGGCCGCTTCCAGGAGCTTTACAACCAGATGTCGTTCTGGCTCGAGGAAAGAGGGGTCGCCGTGGCGAGTCTCTGGGCCGATCACTTCAACATCGGCTGGCTCGTCGGCCTGACGCAGAAGCTTACCAGCCAGGTGAACACCACCCTGAGCTTCTGGCTCGTCGTTCTCGTCTACGTGATCCTCGGCCTCCTGGAGGTCGAGGCGACGGCCAGGAAAGTCAATGCTCTCCCGAACCGCCGCATCGCGCGGGTCCTGCTCGCCGGAAGCGCGGAAACCGGCGTGAAGATCCGGCGCTACATGGTGGTCCGGACCCTGATGAGCATTCTCACGGGTGCGCTCGTCTGGGCCTTCGCGGTGCTGTTCGGGCTGCCGCTCGCTCAGGAATGGGGCGTGATCGCCTTCACGCTGAACTACATCCCGTTCATCGGCCCGTTCATCGCGACGCTGTTTCCGACCCTGCTCGCCATGGTCGAGTTCGACACGTGGCAGGCGGTCATCGTCGTCTTCGCCTGCCTGAACGTCATTCAGTTCGTCGTCGGGAGCTATATCGAGCCGCGCCTGTCGGGCAGCGTTCTCGCCATGTCTCCCTCCGTGGTGCTGTTCTCCATCTTCCTCTGGACATTCCTCTGGGGGATCCCGGGAACCTTCATCGGCCTGCCGATCACGATCGCCGTTCTCACCTTCTGTGCCCAGGATCCGGCGACCCGGTGGCTGGCGATGCTGCTCGGTCCGCCGGAGGAAACGGATCCGCCCATTCCGGACCGGACCCGTCGGGAAGCCTGACCTCGATGCGCTCCGGGGAGGCGAGCTTCAGCGTCCCGCCGCCGACCGAAAGTTCATGCACGAAGAACGAGACGCCGCCGGTCCGTGACGGGCTCATGACCGGCGAGGAGGCGGACACGATCCGCACGCCGCCGCATTGCCCGATCCACTCGGTGTGCCGGTGTCCATGGAACACCACCAGCCGGTCGGCGAAGGGGCGAAGCTGCCCGACGAACCAGGTTCCGTTGATGAGGGCCGTGCCGATGCGCTCGGAGAAGGCTTTCGCGGGCGTGGGATATTCCACGAGATGGTGATGGAGCGCGACGATCCAGCCGGCGCGCGGGTAGAGCTCCATCGCGGCCGCCAGATCCTTCGCGTGGAGGGCCGAGATGAGGCCCAGGGCATTGGTGAAGGAGAAATGCGCCTCCGCGTTCGAGTTGAGGATCACGACGCCCAACCCGTCCTCGGTCGTCGGCGGGGCGATCATGGGAAACACGTCGTCCCAGATCCGCGTCAGCCGCATCGACCGGCGGAGGCCGCCGTCGTCGGCGAAGGCCGCGATGTCGTCCCGATACGGTGCGAGCCGCTCGCTCAAGGTCGTGCCGAGGCGGCCGCTCTCGGTGTCGAAGCAGAAGACCCTGCCGCCGTGCAGGGCTTCCATGATGGAGAGCGTCCGCAACTGACGAAGGCGCTTGCCCGGGCTCGTCGGGAGCTCCAGCCGGGCCGGATTGGCGCGGTCGACGACGTTCACGTCGTGATTGCCGGGAAGGATCAGAAGACGCTCGGCCAGGGCCGGATGATCGGCGACGGCATCCATGAACGCCGCCCATTCGCCGGGCCGGCCCGCATCCGTCATGTCGCCGGTGATCAGGACGAGATCCAGAGGCTCGCGCGCATGAACCGCGTCCAGCCTGTCCAGGACCTGCCTCATCTGCCCGTTGCCCTGCGGTCCCGTCCGGCCGCTTTCGATGCGGAACCCGTAACGCTCCCCGACCGCATGGAGGTCCGACAGATGCGCGACGCGCCAGGTCCGGGCGTCGGGCGGCATGGCGTCGAAGGCCATGAGATCGGAGGGCCGTCCCAGGGCCGCATCGGCCACGGCCCAGACGAGCGCGGCGCCGGTCACGTAGCACCCGACGATGACGGCCGCGTTGGCGAGCGCCGGAACGATCAGGTGGAACGGGGTCAGGAGATCCCACGCGTCGCCGACCCAGCGCGATTCCGGCCATGCGAGAAGCACGAGGCAGCCCGCCAGGGCGCTCACCAGCAGGCCGCCGCACAGGGCGGCGACTGCGTAGAGGCGCGTCAGCCGATGGGGCGGGCGACCCGGGACAAGCTTGCCGGCGATATGCCGCAACCCTTCGCGGAACAGGGTGTAGACGGGCTGGACGGCCAGGGCGTTGAGCGACCAGAAGCTCCGTTCGGCCGCGCGCAGCACGGGCTTGCCCCCGATCCAGGCGAGGGCGCCGAGGCCGGCGAGGATCAAAAGCGGCCAGATGCCGGCCAGCGCGGTCGAGGCCTGCCCGGAGAACGTGGCCGCCCAGCCCAGGACCACCAGGGGCGCAAGCCCCAGGAGGACGGCGGGAAGGCCGATCAGCATGGTCCATGCCAGGATCAGCTTCGGGATGCTGATCTCCGCCAGAAGCCGCCCGCCGATGGCGAAGAGAGAGCGGCTCTTGGTGCTCGCCAGATCGTCCTCCACGTCGCCCCGGCGCGGATCGATCAGGAGAGGCCGCCGAGACGACGAGAGCGGCTCCTGCGTGCTCCCGGTCGCCTGAATGAGCTGGGACTTCGTCGCCATGGCCGTCTCCTGCCGCCCGAAAAGGCCGGCGCGGCCATCATAGGGCCCGCCTGCGGAAAGGAGAATGGCGCCTGACGGATCAGGCGCCCCAGCTCAGGCGCCCCATGTGGCGCAGCGGTCCCGGCCTTCCTGCTTGGCCCGGTACAGGGCCGCATCGGCCCGGGCCACCAGGGCATCCGGGCAGTCCACATCCTCCGGGCCGACGGTCGCGAGCCCGATGCTCGTGGTCAGACGCCCGCCGATGCCGCCCGCATGCGCGATCCGGGCCGAAGCGAGGGAATCCCGGACCGTCCGCGCAACCGCCAGGGCCCCGGCATGGTCGGTATCCGGCAGGATGAGGGCGAATTCCTCGCCGCCATAGCGGGCCGCCAAGTCGTCGGGCCGGCTGACTGTTGCCGCCAGGATCTTGGCGAATTGCCGAAGTGCCTCGTCGCCCGCCGGATGCCCGGCCCGGTCGTTGAGGATCTTGAAGAAGTCGAGGTCCATCAGCAGGAGAGAAAGGGGCTCTCTGGTGCGCTGGAGCCGCCGCCATGCCCGATCGAGGGTCGTGTCGAAGGCGCGCCGGTTCGCCAGGCCGGTCAGGCCGTCGGTCGCGGAGGATCGTTCCAGCTCCCGGTTGAGCCGCCAGAGCTCGAGCTCGTCCACGGCGATCGCCCCGAGATCCTTCAAGGGGGACAGGTCGAACCCGTCGGCGACCTGCGGCTCGCGCTTGAGGATGCACAAAGATGCGACCGCGGCACCGTCATCGGTCAGGAGCGGCACGCCGGCGTAGAAGCGGAAGGGCAGGAGGGGAACGACCGGATGCCCCTCAAGCCGTGAATCGGCCTGCATGTCTCCGATGACCAGGGGTTCTCCCGACGAGATCACGAGCTGGCATACCGATCGCTCCCTCTCGATCCAGGGACCCACGCCTTCCCCCTGGATCGACTTCATCCACTGATAGCGGTCGTCGATGAAGCCGATGAACGCGGCGTCCGCCTTGTAGAACTGGGCAGCCAGGCGGGTGATGCGGTCGAACCGCTCATCCGGAGACGTATCGAGGATCCCGCAGGCAAAGAGGACATCGAGCCGTTCGGCTTCGTTCGGTGGGGGCTGGGGCACGGCAAACACGTTCGATTTCCTGTCAGGGCGCAAGGGAGCTCAGCCGCCGTCTCCTATATCAGCATGGCTTATCGGGCTACTGTGGCTCTGGCGGATCCTGCGGAAAAGAGGATCCGGTTCCGCGCAATTGTATGTCGTCACGCTCAGGCTTCAAGCCTGGCCGTTTCGTCTGTGCCCCTTCCGTGTTCGGCGCGGCGCGCAGGCGCTTGCGATGCAACCGGGCCCGAGCCGCATGTGTTGAAGGGGTGATCCCAGACAGGAGCCCGTTATGGCAGAGACAGTGGCCGATTTCATATGGCAGCGCTTGCAGGAATGGGGCGTGCGCCGGGTCTACGGCTATCCGGGCGACGGCATCGGCGGCCTGATCGGGGCGCTTTCCCGGGTGGAGGATTCCATCGAGTTCGTTCAGGCGCGGCATGAGGAGATGGCCGGGCTGATGGCCTGCGCCGAGGCGAAGTTTACGGGCGAGGTCGGGATCTGCATCGCAACCTCGGGACCCGGGGCCATCCATCTGCTCAACGGCCTCTACGATGCCAAGCTCGATCACCAGCCGGTCCTGGCCCTTGTCGGGCAGCAGGCCCGCACCGTACTCGGGGCTCATTACCAGCAGGACCTAGACCTGCAGACGCTCTTCAAGGACGTGGCCGGCGCCTATGTGGAAACGGCCTCGACGCCGGAGCAGGTGCGGCATCTCATCGACCGGGCCTACCGGATCGCCAAGGCCGAGCGGCGGGTCACCTGCGTGATCCTTCCCAACGACCTCCAGGCCGAGCCGATGGTGCAGCCGGCGCGCGAGCATGGGATGACCCATTCGGGCGTCGGCATCGAGATGTCGCCCGTCGTTCCGGACGCCGAGGCGCTCGGCCGCGCGGCGGAAGTGCTGAATGCGGGCGAGCGCGTTGCGATCCTCGTCGGCGCGGGAGCCCTCGGAGCGACCGACGAGGTCATCGCCGTCGCGGAGCGGCTGGGAGCCGGCGTCGCCAAGGCGCTTCTCGGCAAAGCCGCCGTGCCCGACGACCTGCCGTTCTGCACCGGGTCCATCGGCCTTCTGGGAACGAAGGCGAGCTGGGACCTGATGACGGAGTGCGACACGCTGCTGATGGTCGGATCGAGCTTTCCCTACACGGAATTCCTGCCGAAGGAGGGGCAGGCCCGGGGCGTGCAGATCGACCTCGATGCGGGCATGCTGGGCCTGCGCTATCCCATGGAAGTCAACCTCGTGGGCGATGCGGCCGCCACATTGGCGGCCCTCCTGCCTTTCCTCGACGAAAAAACCGACCGCTCCTGGCGCGACACCATCGCGTCGAACATCGAGGAATCGCGCAGGCAGCTCGCCGGCATGGCCGCCGCTCCGGCCCAGCCGATCAATCCGCAGCGGGTCGCGGCCGAGCTGTCGCCGCGCCTGCCGGACCGCTGCATCGTCACCGCCGACAGCGGCACCACAACCGTGTGGTATGCGCGCGACCTCGCGTTCCGGCGCGGGATGATGGGCTCCGTGTCCGGGACCCTGGCGACCATGGGCTGCGCGGTGCCCTATGCCATTGCGGCGAAATTCGCCCATCCCAACCGTCCTGTGATCGCACTCGTCGGCGACGGTGCCATGCAGATGAACGGCCTCGCGGAACTCATCACCATCGCGAAATACCGCGACCGCTGGGCCGATCCGCGCCTCGTCGTGATGGTGCTGAACAACCGCGACCTCGCCTATGTCACCTGGGAGGAGAGGGTGCAGTCGGGCGATCCCAAATGGGAATCCTCACAGTCATTGCCCGACGTGCCCTATGCGGAATTCGCGAAGTCCATTGGCCTCGACGGCCTTCGCGTGGAGGATCCGGACGAGATCGGCCCGGCTTGGGACCGAGCGCTCGCGGCCGACCGGCCCTTCGTGCTCGACATGGTGACCGACCCGAACGTGCCGCCGCTTCCGCCGCACATCACCCTGAAACAGGCGCGCCACTTCATGGGAGCTCTCGTCAGAGGCGATCCGGATACGGGAAGCGTCCTGGCGAACACGGCACGCGAGATCGTCGGATCGATCCTGCCGTCGAAGGACAAGTCGTAAGCGGCCCCGCCGTTGCCGAGAAAGCCTTAAAGCCCGCTCAGGTCCTGCCGGAGCTGAGCGGGGTCGATGGCGACCTTCAGGATCGTTCCGCCGAAATCCAGGACGAGGACCGGCGTCTCGCCATGACGCTCGATTCGCGTGCTCAAGGGCTGCACCGGCACGCTCTTGAAATGGTTCGGCCCGGCATTCTCGGCAAAGACCCGTGGCGGCTTGCCCTTGTGGGTCCGCACCATCTCGCTGAGCAGATCCGTCATGATGGGCGTGGAATCCACAGCGCTGAGGAGAACTTCGTATTCCCGGTCCGTATCGGTGCGGACACCCAAGGCAATGATCGAACCGTCATTCGATGCCTGGACCCGCCAAGCCTTTGAGCCGATCTTCTTCACCATGCCGCTTCTCCTCAAAACGCTGCCGTCCGGCGGCCAACCGATAGCTCGCACAACAGGCTCCGTGTCAATCCCGGCAGGTGCTCTCCAGTAGGAAAGGAATGGGTCCAACTCCGGCCTTGCAAGGTGTGGCGCTGGCTCACCTCTCCCTGAGGGAGAGGTCGACGCGCGTGAGCGCGGCGGGTGAGGGGTTACAGGTTTATCCGGAGAGCACTTTCCCTCTCACTCTCGCTGCGCCCGACCTCTCCCCGCCCCGCCGGGGAGAGGGGGCGCAGCGCCTTGAGGTGTGCATCTCGAAATCCGAACTATGCCTAAGAAAATATGGAAGCCCGAAGCTTGACTTAAGATCTTTTTAGGCATGCCGTGGGATGAAGGGCCTCTCGTGTCAGGAGTCCCCGATGCCTTTCGGTCTGCGTCCGTTCAGCTCAACCCACGCGAAGGTTCGGGCGCTCGACACGACATTCGCAACGATCACCTTCGACCCCACGGGCCAAATCATTGAGGCGAACGACAGCTTCCTGTCGCTCGTCGGGTATCGCCTCGAGGAGGTGCGCGGCCAGCACCACCGCATCCTGGTCGATCCGGCCGACGTCGAGGCGTCCTCGTATGGCAGGTTCTGGCAGGACCTGCGTCAGGGCCAGCGCCATTCGGCGGAGACCCGGTACCGGTGCAAGGACGGGCGCGCCATCTGGCTTCGGGCGAACTACGTGCCGGCCGTCAACGGAAACGGCGCGGTCACGCAGATCGTCGCATTTGCCACGGACATCACGGCCGAGAGGCTTCGTCAGGCGGATTTCATCGGGCAGATCTCCGCGATCAACCGGTCTCAGGCCGTAATCCATTTCGCGCTCGACGGCACGATCACCGACGCGAACGAGCTCTTCCTTCAGACGATGGGCTATGAGCTCGATGCCGTGAAGGGCAAGCATCATCGCATGTTCGTTTCCGCCGAATACGCCGCCGGTTCCGAGTACGAAGCGCTGTGGCGGAAACTCAATCGCGGCGAGTATCTGTCCGGCGAGTTCAAGCGCCTCGCGAATGGAGGCCGTGAGGTCTGGCTGCAGGCCAGCTACAATCCGATCTTCGACGACGCCGGAAGGCCGTTCAAGATCGTGAAATATGCCTCGGACATCTCGGTTGCCAAGCGGAAAGCCGCCGAGGCGGCCGCTCAGGTCGCCGCAATGGGCCGCTCCCAGGCGGTCATTCACTTCGACATGGACGGCATCATCCTGGACGCGAACCAGAACTTCCTCGACACGATGGGCTATACCCTCGACGAGGTCCGGGGACGGCATCACCGCATGTTCGTGTCGAGCATCTACGCGGCGAGCGCGGAATACGCGAGCTTCTGGGATTCTCTGCGCGCGGGCCGGTATTCGGCGGCCGTCTACCAGCGTGTCGCAAAGGGCGGGCGCGACGTCTGGATTCAGGGCAACTACAACCCCGTTCTCGATGCGGATGGACGCCCCTTCAAGGTGGTCAAGTTCGCAACCGACATCACCCGCAGCATGAATGTCCGTGGCGACGCGATCCAGATGGCCGAGCAGACCCTGGGCAACGTTCAGGCGATTGCGACAGCCGCCGAAGGCATGAACGTCACGGCGGAAGCGATTTCGGGACGGATGCAGGAATCGCGCAATGCGGTCGACGGGATCCATGTGAGGACGCAAGGGGCCGACGCGTCGACGGCCAAACTGCGCGATGCCGCCCAGGCCATGGACGGCGTCGTGCAGGCCATCACGGTCATCGCCGAGAAGATCAACCTCCTGGCCCTGAACGCCACCATCGAGGCGGCGCGCGCGGGCGACGCGGGCCGGGGCTTCGCAGTGGTGGCGAGCGAGGTGAAGAACCTCGCCAACCAGGCCGCGCAGGCGACCGCGCGCATCTCGGGCGAGATCCTGTCGATGCAGACCGTCTCGGGAGACGTGGAGCAGGCGCTCGCCTCGATCAGCGCGGCGGTCACGGAGGTGAGGGGCTTCATCGTCGAAACCGCCGATGCGATCGATCGGCAAAGCGCCGTGACGACCGAAGTCTCGCGCAACATCAAGATCGCCGCCGGGGGCGTGGCCGGCATTGCCCGCAGCCTGGACGAATGGGTCGTCGGCGTGGAGGAGCGCCGTTCGAGCGAGCGCACGCGCGTGAGCCGCCCGGCGCAGATCCGGGTTTCCGGCATCGGCGGCAAGGCTCGGGACATCGCATGCATCATGCTGAACACGTCCGACACGGGCGCGAAGATCAGCGTGGCGACCGCCGATGTGCCGGATCGCTTCGTTCTCAAGGTCGACGGAGACGACACCGCGCGGACCTGCCAGGTCGTGCGCCGGGGCACGGGCGAGCTGGGCGTCCGGTATCTGTGACGCAGCCGCTCGGCGCGCCGTGCGGATCGACACGACGCGCCGAGAGAATTCATCGCTACCGTTCGGCGGACCTGCGCGTGCCGCCGTCGATCTGCTGTCCGATCAGCGCAATGGCCTGCTGGTAGACCGATGCGGCGTTCCAGGCCTGGATCGCCCTGAAATTGGGCTCGCCCGGCTGGTATCCGGCGCCGGCGCGCCAGCCATGCGCCTTCAGGAAATTGGCGGTGGCCTCGAGCGCATCGGCGGTGTTGTCGAGATTGCCGCCCCGGCCGTACTGCAGGATGTTCTTGGGCATGAACTGGGTCTGGCCGATCTCCCCGTGCATGGATCCGCGGGTGCTGCCCGAGAGGACGCCGCGGTCGATCAGCTCCAGGGCGGCGTAGAGCTGGTCGGTGAAGAACTCGGACCGCCGGCAATCATACGCGAGGGTCGCCACCGCCGAGAGCGTGTTCTGGTTGCCGCGCTGGGTTCCGAAGGCCGTCTCCATGCCCCAGATGGCGATCAGCGGGCCCGGCGGGACGCCGTAGCGCTGCTCCAGGGACGCGAAGAGCGAAGCGTTCGACTGCTTGAGCGAGCGCCCGCGCGAGACGATCACCGGCGCGCCGCGCTTGGCCATGAACTGGTCGAGCGAGAGCCGGAAGCTCTTCTGGCCCCGGTCGGCCCGGATGGTGGCGGTCGCGTAATCCGTGTTCATGAGCGCGGAGATCGCCGTCTGGCCGACGCCGTTGGCTTTCGCTTCCTGCGAGAATTCCCGTTTCCAGTTCTCGAACCCGGCCGCGCTGTTGCCGCATTGCGCGGCCTGCGCCGTGTGGGCCATCCCGACGAGCGACGCCAAGGCGGTGAAAGCGGCGATCCTGTACTGCCAGCCCCTGATCATTCGTTTTCCCTTCCGGATCGGTTGCACCGGTTGAATGCTGCCGCATCATCCCGGCCAAGTTGAGGCACAATGGTCAAGCTTCGTAACGCTTAGTCCAGGTTGACGGTTCCCAAGCCGAAGCTCGCCTTGTCGGGCGTGATCCAGACGGCGCCGCCGCCGACCATCATCCCCTTGTCCCGCACGAACACGCTCTCGAAGGTGGATTTGGCGACTGCGTCCCGGATTGCGGCGTTCAGGATCGTCTCCTTCGCGGCGAGCACCTGATCGCGGTTGCGCAGGGTGCGCCTGATCTTGCCCGTGATGCTGAGGGGATAATCGGTCACGCGGGCGATCAGTTCGACGTCACCCGAGCGAAAGGCCGCCTTCACGCGCCGGAAGCCGTAATAGGCCGCGTACGGGTCGAACTTCTGGGATCGGTAGCTCGCCTCGATCTCGGGCGTCAGCTTCGGCCGCGAGAAGCCGGAATCCGGCGTCTTGACCGGCAGGTCGAGGGAGCGGCGCAGTTCCCGCGCCAGCAGGTTCAGGGCCCGGTAACGGTCGTAGAGCGTCTGTAGTTCCGGAGTGCGGCCCGGACCGGTACCGGACGCGAGCGAATCCGTGATGTCCTGCTTGGCGGCTTTCGTGTCGGACGCCGCGTTGCGCCGGTCGCGGGATTTGACCGCGTTCTCGAGCTTCGCGTCGAGCTGGTTGCTGGCGATCCAGAGCCTTTCCTCGACTTCCGCCAGAACCTCCTCGTGCGAGGGCCGGATTGCGGGGCCCCGCGCGAGGTCGGCGGGAAGGTCCTTCATGGCGTCCTGCGGCTTGGGACCGTTCTTCTCGTCGGACGGATACCGGGGATCGATCTTGTAGGTCCGGCCATAGACCTTGACGAAGAAGGGATCCGCCTGGGCCGGAAGGGCGACGGACAGCGCCAGGAAGCAGCCCAACGCTCCGAAGATCCTGGCCGGGAAGCCGCTCATACCGTCCTGGCTCCATGACGGGTGGTCGCAACATCGTACGCCCCGCCGCGCGAATAGGGAATGATGGCACGATAGGGTGTCCAGGGATTGAGGCAGATCAAATGCACGGTTGCGAATGCCCCAAGCCCTCATCCTTCGAGATGCCCGCTGCGCGGGCTCCTCGGGATGAGGTCAGAGTGCGATGAGCCGTCCCCGAAGAGCACTGGCGTTCAAATGCCCCTACCGCCCTTTCCGCCGCGTGGTCCGTGCCGGCGCCCGAAGGCTGTAGCGCTGCATGTCGTTGCGGTCGCGGTTTGCGATCTTGTCCTGCCGCTCGCCGGACAGGACGGCGACGATGTCGTCCCGCACGGCCGGAAAGATCCGGTAGTAATTGTGGCTCTCGAAATCCTGGCTCGGATCGATGGCGTCGCTCACGTCCACGGCCGTGACCTTGTCGCTGATGATCGCCATGTTCTCGGGCCCGTTCACGCCCAGGCGCGGCCCGTTGAACTTGGTCACCGAGCTCAAGGTGGAGAGGATCCAGTCCTTGCCGGTGTGGTACACGGTGACCCGGTTGCCGAGGCGCGGCAGGTAGCGCAGCTCCTTGACGTCCTCGAACGCGTCCTCGTCCTCGTCGGCGGCCGCCAGGACGATCTGCTCGAAGGTCCGGCGCAGGCGGTTGGGATCGGGCGCCTCGGTCGGCAGGGCGACGAGGGCCGGGACCGGGCGTTCCTCCGCGTCCGGCGCGGGCAGGTCGGCCGTGCGGACATATTCGCGCGGCTCGCCCTGGGGCACCTGCATCAGGGCCTGCACGGCATAGCGGAACGCGTAGTTCCCCATGCTGTGGCAGACGAGGTGCAGCGGCTGTCGGCAGACGGCCCGGCGGGGCAGGTTGTCGATGAAGTCGTAGAGGATGCGCATCGTGCGGGCGATGGCGACTCCCGAGCCGCGCGCCGTGCCGCGGTCGTGGAAGTAATCGGTGTAGGGCAGGGGCGTGGGCAGCGGCGTGCCGATGGACGGCCAGGTGAACGAGAACACGTTGGCGTCGATGCCGTAGAAATTCAGAATGCCCGCGGCCCGCTCGATGGCGTCCTGGAAGGTGTTCGAGAATCCGTGGATCACCACGAGGGTCGGCCGCCCGCCATCCTGCATGTCCTGCCGCAGCTTCTCGAAGATGTCGCGGCTGCCCCGCTGGATGCTCGGCCCGATGAGCTGTTCGGGCGCCACGTAGAGCGACCCCGCGATGAAGCTCGAACGCGTGGCCGTGACGCTCGCCTGCGCGGAGCCGAAGCGCACCGCCGTGCCGTCGATGGGCCCGGGCTCCGAACCGAAATCGACGATGGTCTGTCCGCCCCCGTCGGTGAGCGGCATGCGGTTGGTCGCGAAATAGACCGTCACGTTCTGCGCCATGGCCCGTCTCTCCAGCCGGGGCAGTCTGTCACGCTTGAGATACGGTGTCAGCGACAACGGCGGGGTATGGGGTCGCCGCCGGCCCTTGTGTTCCATCGACAATCCCGGATAACTCTGGACCGGACGACGGGAAGGCGGGAGCATGCGGGTCCGGATCGGCTATCAACCTTCGATCACCGCGCTCTTCGTGGCGGTGGTCCTGGCCGTCGGCCTGTCCCTGGTGTTCCTGAGCTTCGAGCGGGCGCGGGCGATCACCCGTTCGGCCGCCTTGTCCTTCATCGACCGCGTCGCGGACCAGACGACGGACCGGGTGGACGGGCAGTTCAAGGACGTGCTCGACATCCTGGCCGTGCTGCGGCAGCTCAAGCCCGTCGAGACCGGCGCGGTCCAGGACAATCCGGAACTCACCGCGATCCTGGCGGCGCTCCTGCGCCAGCATGAACAGCTCTACAATCTCTATGTCGGTTATGCGGACGGCGCCCTCGTCGAACTCGACCTCATCGATCGCGCAGGGCCGGGGCTGCGCGCCCAGCTCAAGCCTCCGGCGGGTGCGGTTTTCCGCCTCACCGTCATCGATACACCGAAGGACGGCGGTCCGAGAAGGCGCTTCACCTCCTACTTGTCGTCCGGTCTCGAGATCCTGTCGCAGGAGGAGCGGGAGGCGGATTACGATCCACGTGTGCGGCCCTGGTATCAGGATGCGTTCAAGCCGGATGCCGGCGCCGTCACGGAGCCTTACGTCTTCGACATCGCCAACCTGATCGGCTACACGGTGCGTGCGCCGTTCACGCGGGGACGGGGCGGGATCGCCGCCGGCGACATCCTGCTCAACGATGCCGAAGCCTTTCTTCGCTCCCAGAAGCTCGGACAATCCGGCGTCGTGTTTCTCTTCGACGACAGCGGAACGGTCGTCGCGCATCCGCGCATGTCGGAATTCCTGTCCACGCAAGGGGCGAATGCTCCGCTCGACCTGCCGCCTCTCGATCGCATGCTGAACGTCGACATCTCTCGCCCCCTGGATGCATGGCAGCGGGGCGGCTCGCCGCAGCAGATCTTCGACGATGCCCACGGGCGCACCTATGTGGCGGCGTTCCGGCCCATCAAGAGCTCCGGCTCATCCGGACTTCGCCTGGCCGTCGTGGCGCCGCTTGACGAATTCTTCGCGGAGATCGAGGAGAGCCGGCAAAATCTCGTTCTGCTTGCGCTCGGCTTCGTTCTCGCCTCGCTCCCGGTCATCGGGGGGATCGGCCTGCTGCTCTCGCGCTCGATGAAGGCGCTCGCGGCCGAAACGGACCGCATCCAGCGATTCGACACCAATGGGCCGGCGCGGGATGTCCGTTCGATCATCCGCGAGATCGACGATCTCGGGCGGTCGGTCTCCACCATGCGGACCGTGGTGCGGACCTTCGCGGCCTTCGTTCCGAAGCGGCTGGTCCAGCAGCTCGTCGCGACCGGCGACGCCCTCCGGCTCGGCGGGTCGCGCCGCGTCGTCACGATCCTGTTCACCGACATCGCCGGTTTCACGCATATCACCGAGAAGGCCGATCCCGAGCAGGTGATGCTTCAGACGTCGCGCTATCTTGCGGCGCTCTCCGCGGTGATCATGGAGCATGGCGGCACGGTGGACAAATTCGTCGGCGATGCGGTCATGGCGATCTGGAATGCCCCTGCGGACGATCCCGATCACGTCGCCAATGCCTGCGCGGCCGCCCTGGCCTGCCGGGAGGCCAACCGGGCGCTCAACGAGGAATTCGAAAAGGAAGGCTGGCCCGCCTATCGGACACGCTACGGCCTCCATACCGGAGAGGCCGTCGTCGGCACCATCGGATCCGCCGACCGCATGGCCTACACCGTCCTCGGCGCAGCCGTGAACCTCGCCGCGCGGCTCGAGCCGCTGAACAAGGATTACGGCACCGAGATCCTGGTCAGCGACGCCGTCCGCGAGCATGTCGCGGACCGCTTCGCGTTCCGGATGGTCGATACGATTCAACCGAAGGGTTTCGAGGCGAAGGTCCGCGTCTATGAACTCTGCGGCGCGTTGGAGGAGCGTGCCGAGGCGCGGTTGGAGGATGGTCAGGGGTGACAGTGATCCACCTCCGCAATCCAACCCGCGACGTCATCACCGGCCTTGTGCCGGTGATCCCGATTGGAAAGGCGCGGCGCTCTTCAGCATCGGGATGGCCGGCACAAGGCCGGCCATGACGTGGTGGGGATGATGACCGCTTGTGTCTTTCGAGAAAGTAGCTCAATTTCAGCTTGTGAAAGTGTATTACGTCTATATCCTCGCAAGCCGACCCGGTGGCGCTCTCTATGTGGGTGTTACCAATGATCTCGCGCGGCGTATATGGGAGCATAAAACCGGACACGGCAGCGATCATGCTCGGCGTTACAGGATTGATCGGCTCGTTTATTACGAAAGCTATCCGAGCATTGCAGATGCCATTCAACGCGAGACATCGATCAAGCGTTGGCCACGGGTTTGGAAGACGAACTTGATCCTTGAGATGAACCCGACTTGGCGTGATCTCTATGAAGAGCTGAACGCCTGATCTTCCTCCCGCGTCATGGCCGGCCTTGTGCCGGCCATCCCGATCCGGTGAGGCTCGGCGCATCAATCCATCGAGATCACCGGCACAGGGCCGGTGATGACGTGGAGCATGGTGGAGCGGGTCTGCTCCACCTTACTCGGAAGGTGTCCTAATTCACCTTCCGCAGCACGGCGTTGCCGTCGTCGAGCAGGTGCTGGGCTGCGTCGGCGATCGACATCTGTCCGAAGGCGACCTGGTCGGCGACCTTGCGCATGACGTTGTTGTCGAACTCGACGGCTCCGACCGGGACCGGCGGCGGGTAGTCGCTCACCTTGTCGGCCAGGAGGTTGACGTAATCGACCGTCGCGCGCTCGACCTCATTCAGGTTCGGCAGGATGGCCTCGCGCACCTTGGGCGACATGGGCACGCCGCGTTCGACGCCGAGGATCTTGCCCGCTTCGACGTCGTTGACGAAGAAGCTGATGAAGGCCGCGGCCTTGTCGGGGTTCTTGCTGGTCGCGCCGATGCTCCAGATCAGGGCCGGCCGATAGTAATGGCCGGATTTCGTGCCGGGGCCGTTCGTCGGCACCATGGTGATCCCGAGCTTGTTCTTGGTGAGAAGCTGGTAGCCGATGAGCTGGTTCGAATAGGTGAGGCCCATGGCTGATTTGCCCAGCGCAAGCGCGTTGCGCTCGATCTGCGACTGGTCGAGCGTCTGCACGTCCGCCGGTACGCAGCCGTTGCGCTTGCGCAGGTCTTCCCAGTAGCTGAACCACTCCTTCGCGTCGTCCACCGTGAAACCGAGCTTGGCGTCTTCCGTGTAAAGCCGCTTGCCGCGCTGGCGCAGCCACACGTCGAACACGTAGTGATAGCGCGCGCCGTAGGGAGCGCCCCAGTAATCGGGACGGCCCACCGCCTTGGTGAGATCGACCGCCATGTCGGCGAACTGCTTCCAGGTGGTCTCGTGGGTCGGGGGCGCGATGCCGGCCTTCTCGAACACCGTCTGGTCATAGAAGAGAGAGAACGAGTTGAGGCCGAGCGCGACGCCCCAAAGCTTGCCGTTCGCCCGGCAGAGATCGACCATCTTGTCGCCGAAGCTCGAAATGTCGAGCTGCTTGCCGACATATTCGTCCATGGCCTTCGCCGCGCCGCGTCCGGCATAATCGGCGAGGCTGCTCGGTTCCAGCTGGAACACGTCGGCGATGTTGCGACCGGCCATCTGCGTGCCGATCTTCGTCCAGTAATCGGCGCCGACGGGCTCGCCGGCGATCTCGATGCCGGTGCGCTCCGTGAAGAGCTTGCCCACCTCCGTGGTGCGCTTCGCGCGGTCCGGCGATCCCCACCAGGTCGCGCGCAGCCTTCCGCCTTCCGTCTGCGCCCAGCTCGCGCCGGGAGCGCCGATGGCTGCGGCGCCACCCAGCGCCAAGGCCGATTTCAATAACGTACGACGATCGAGTTCAGTCTTCATGGCTTCCTCCCATTCGCTTCTCAGGTCGTTCTTCGGCGAGGGAGCGAGAAGCGCGCTCCTCGACGGGTGTCGTTATAGAGATCGGGCGGCGCCGGACGGGCGCTCCCCTGCCTCTTCCAACATTCGGTGAAACACGGCGGCATCGGCGCGGAACTGCTCGGGGCTGTCGTCCCGCACGAATTCCAGCATGGCAAAACGGTCTCCCGGCCAGCGCGTCGCCGGGGCGTTGGACAGGATATCGATCCAGTACGCTCTCTGGTCCGACAAAGGATAGCGCGCCTTGTCCTTGTCCCACGCGAAGACATGCACATGCGATGTCTCGTGGCCGATGGCGCGAAGCTCGTCGAGCGCTTCAGCGAGGGGCAGGCCGGGGCGCGGCTGCCAGTAGAGGAACACGTTCGGATCGTCGATCTCCGCCATGAGCGCCTGCGCGGAGGCGAGATCGTCGGTGAGGGAATTGGGATGGTATTCGAGGCCGAGCGTGACCGAGGCCTCCGCCGCCCGCCGTGCCATGCGCCGGATCAACGCGGCGGTGTGCTTCCGCTCGTCCGCCGAATAGGTCGCGGAATCCCGGTTGCGGACACCGGGCCAGATGCGAATGTTCGGTGCGCCGAGAGCCTGCGCGGTTTCGAGGACCGTCGCGAAGGCTTCGTCATCGTCGCTGGGCGGCGCGATATAGGAGCCGTATGACACGACCGCGAGACCGGCGCTCTCGGTGAGCCGTCGAACATGGCGAGCAAGGTCGAATTGACCGGGAAGAACGTGCACGTCGCCCGCCCATTCGATCCCCTCGATGCCGCATTCGGCCGCGAGCCTGACGATGGTCCTCGGCGCAAGTTTGCGGAACGTGACGGAGCACAGGCCGGGTCTGAACGACGTCATGCCATCGTCTCCAGGGCCTTTGCCGTGATGGCCGAGCGAAGCGGGCGCCCGTCCATGAACCGCTCGATCTCCTCGACGATGTACTCGCCGAGACGCTCGCGCTCGTTGCCGATGGCGCCGGCGATGTGAGGCGTGAGGAACACGTTCGGCAGGTCGTAGAGCGCGGAGGATTTCTCCGGCACTTCCGGAAAGGTGACGTCGATGATCGCATCGATGCGGCCGGTGCGCAGTTCGTCGATGAGATCGTCCTGTTCGACGATGATGCCGCGGGCCGTGTTGATGAACGTGGCGCCGTCGCGCATGAGCGCCAGGTGCCTGCGGTCGATCATGCCCTGCGTCGACGGAAGGGCGGGGGCATGAATCGACACCACGTCCGAGCGCCGCATCAGGTCGTCGAGCGAAACGCTCTCGACCCTGAGCGCGGCGGCCTCGGACGCGTCGACATAAGGATCGTGAAGAAGAACGCGGAACGCGAACGGCTTCAGGAGCTCGATGACGCGTCGTCCGATGCGCGAGGCGCCGACGATGCCGATGGTGCGGTGGAAATTCCCGAGCGGCTGTGCGGTCATGGGGAATGTGCGCGAGCGGTTGCGGTCCGCGCAGTAGATGTCGCGGAAGCGGAACACCTGCTTGTTGGCGAAGAGGATCGCCGCCAGGGTGAACTCGGCCACCGGGACGGCATTGGCCTCGGCCGCGTGCGTGACCGCGATCCCTGCCTCGATCACATCCGCCGACAGGAACCCCTTCACCGTCCCGGCCGCATGAGCGATCAGCCGCAGATTCGGCGCCAGCTCCAGAATGTCGCGACCGATGGCCGGGCAGCCCCAGCCGGTGACCAGGATCTCCGTCTGCCGGAGGATCTCCAGGGCGTGACCTTGCGTAAATGTCCGCAGCGGCTCCGGCGACAGGATCGTGCCCGAGCGGGCCAGCCGGTCCAGCAGGGGCGGGGTGAGGACGCCTTCCGTACGGACAGGGTCCATGGCGAATGCAATTTTTTGCAAGCCGGTCATTCGCCCATTCTCCAGGCCAGGGCGCCGACCCGACGGCCGTCCCGCCTTATGGCAGCCTCCAGCTCTTCGATTGCCGGTGCGGGTGGAAGGTCCTTCCAAATCCGCGCCGCATCGAACCGATCGGTCAACGCAACGGCAGCCGTCAGCAGAATCGTTTCGCCGCTTGGGATATCGCCCCGCAGCTGCGGCACGAAGGTCTTCGGGTGGAGAAGATTCGTGTTGGGAGGGGCTTTCAACCCGATACCACGCCTCTCGATCGTCGAGCCGAGATCCGCGATTCCGCTGAAATCCTCCGCGCCGATCACCAGTGCGGTTCCGTTCCGTTCGTCGATCCGTTCCAGCTTCCGGTAGGCATCGGCGCGCGGGATCGCGAAGCCCCCCTCGGCGGTGCTCAAGGGACGCGGCGTCCTGATCCGGTGGACCCGGACATGCCAGGGGGACGCGGGCAGGAGCCAGGTCTCGACCTCGACGTCGGACCAAGGACGCCAGCGGGCATAGAGCACATTCCCGGCGATGCGGGCGTCCTCGTTCGTCTCGCGTACCCGGAAATGCCGGCCGTCGTCGCTGAAGGCGAGCATCCCGTCCAGGGCAGCGCCCTCGAAGATCCGCTCGTCGCTCTCGACGCTGAAGGCATAGCGGGAGGAATAGGCGAACTTGGCGTATTTCTCGCTCCCGAACCGCATCTGGAGGTTTTCCTGACCGGACGACAGCGCGATCACGTTCCCGGGCGTGTGCATCATCACCATGCCGGGCTGCGGCTGCGGCGACGGCTCGGGGAACGCCGGCGCGGGCGCTTCCTCGGCGGTCCAGAACGGATGCGAAGCCGGCAGCGCCAGCGGGAGGAAGGCCTTGAAGGCCCAATAGGGCGAACCCGCCGAGTTGTAGTTTTCCGACATGAGCAGGTTGGCATAGCCGAACCCGACCGTGAGCACGCCGCTCCTGTCCGTGATGGGGAGCTTCGCCCACCAGCGCAGGTGCCGGAGATAATAGCCCTTCACCTCGCCCCAGGGCAGAGCCTCCTCGTCGGCGAAGGCGAGCGCGGCCCAGAAACCCGCGCAGGCGAAACGATACGTCATGCTGCGGCCGAAGACGAGCGCGCCGCCGTCCTCCGCGAACCAGTGCCGGATGTTCGGCGCGAACAGGCGCGCCCAGTCCCGGAACCGGCGCTTGCGCTCCTCGTCGGAGGTCGCAAGGGCCGCATAGATCAGCCCGTAGAAGTGCATCGCGAAGGGGATGTAGTGATCGACTCGGGGCACGTTGCCGTCGCGGTACCACCCGTCCCCGAGATAGAAGGATTCCAGCTCCCGGAGGTATTGCTCGGTGATGGAACGGTCGAACTCGACCCCGGCCTGTTCCAGGCCGAGATCGATCATGACCCGGAAGAATTTCCAGTTGTTGTCGGCGAATTCGTGCGGCCGCGCCTCCAGCAGGTAGATCGCGACGTTCTTCTTCGCCCGTTCGTCCAGGGGCTCCCAGAGATGCTGGGGAACGAGGCGAAGCGCAAAGCCCAGGGCTGCCAGCTCGACCATCCGCTGATCGCGGTCGGTGACCTTGCCCCAGTATTCGGGATGCTCCGGATCCGTCCCGTTGGCGAGCCCCTTCGCGTAGAGCGGCCAATGGGGAAAGTCTCCGCCGCCCGCGGCGTAGGGCGCCAAGCCCCAGAGCGGCCGCGCGAAACCTTCGAGATCCGCGGCCGCCTGATCGAAATGCGCCGCCGTGGCGCTGAGGCTCACCCGGGCGCCGCCTTCCGAGAAGGCGGGCAGGAGCGGGGCGAAGAGGTCCAGAAGCGCCTTCTCGACGTCGGCTCTAGTCCGGAGCGGGTTGCCGGTCAGGGGAGAGGCATGAACGGGGACGTAGGTCATGCCGAGATCTCCCTGCCTTCGGGCTTCTTGCCGCGAGACTGCAAGGTCGCCCCTTCGACCAGTCTGACGGCCAGCTCCACCTTGCGCGGCTCCGCGCTCGGGTCGGCGATCCGCCGCTGCATGAGGTAATAGGCCTCCTGTCCGATCGCCTCCCGGTCCACATGCATGGTGGTCAGGCGCGGCATGGTCATGGCCGCGCAGGGCAGGTCGTCGAAGCCCATCACGGCGAAATCCTGGGGGATGGACAGGTGATGGTTGGTGAGCGCCTCCATGACGCCGACCGCCATCATGTCGTTCATGCAGAAGACCGCCGTAAAGCCCTGGTCCTCGAGGAGGACCGCCTCCATGGCCTCGCAGGCCTCCGTGCTGGTCCGGGACGCGGAGGGCAGCTGGACGATGCGCGCGGTTACGCCATTCTTCGCAGCCGCCGCCTCGAAGCCCCGGACGCGCTCGCGGATGGTATGCCGGTGGGACATGGTGAAATGCAGGATCCGGCGATGGCCTGCATCGATGAGATGCTGGGTCGCCAGTCGGGCGCCGTAGAAATTGGCCGGAGATACGCAATCGAACTGCAGGTTCGGGTCGTTGCCGTTGACCCAGACCGCCGGGAGCCTGGACCCGAGGAGCCAGTCGCACAGATCCTCCGGCGGGTCGATGCCGACCAGGAAAATCCCGGTGGCGTCGGTCTCCGACAGGGTCTGCTCGAGCTCGGAAACTTTGAGAGAGGAGGAGCGGACCAGCCGGGGCAGGAGAGTGGCGCCCGAACGGGCCGCCGCGCCCCGGAGGCCGCTGAGAATGCCCTCATAGAAGACCCCGAGGCCTCCGGTCGCATGATCGACCGGGATGAGCGCCACCGACCGCTGGTTCTGCGGCTGGACCGCCGGCACCGGGCGGATGCTGTAGCCGAGTTCGGACGCGATCCGGATCACCTGATCGCGGACATTCGTGCTGATGCCCGGCTCGTTCGCAAGAACGCGGGAGACGGTGCTCACCGAGACACCGGCGAAGCGGGCGATATCCGTCTGGCGCGGACGTCGGCTGAGGCTCACTCTCGTCATATCCTCCCACCTTTTCTCGTTGCATGAATTTGTTGCGCAGAGGGGCGAGAGTTGCAATCCTCACGCAAATGCAAATTTTTGCATTATTGGCTGATACATTTGCGTGGACGACATGCCGATTGTGCCAAGAAATCTTCCAAAAGATTCAGTTTCTTAGCGTCTAAACCCGGCGACCTTGGTTCCCATGAACGCTGCTACGACGATCACCAGGCTGCCAGCAACAAGAGACAGCGTCGGGACGATTCCGAAATAGAGATAATCGGCGATCGAAGAGAACACGATCACCACATAGCTGAGCGGAGCCAGGATGCTCGCTTCTGCCAGCTGGTGAGAGCGGAGGAAGCAGAACTGGCCGACCTGGGCCAGTGCGCCGATGACGAGGAAGGTGGGCAGGTCATTCAGGCCAGGGGACACCCAGACGAACGCTGCCGGGACGGCCGTCAGGACGGCGAGGCCGATGGTATAGAACACCATGAGGACGACGGCGTGCTCTCCGGTGAGCCGACGGGTCTGGATAACGCTGAAGGAGCCGAACAGGACCATCCCCAGAGCCGCCAGAAGGCCCCAATCCCAGCTCATCGAACCCGGCTTCACGATGAACAGCACGCTCGCGAAGCAGACGGCGGACGATATCCAATGCCGTCGGAGAATGCGCTCACCCAACAGAACGGCGGCAAATCCAAGAATGACGAAGGGGCGGGTGAAGCCGATCACGGTGACCAGGGTCAGGGGCAGGGCGGCCGTGGCGGCATAGTTGCAGCTCAGGGACACGGTGCTGCAAAGGACCCGTCCGATATGACCTTTCATCTGCCGGCTGTTGAACACGTCCGACCGATAGCGCCAGATGAGCGGGGCTATGAGCAGAAGCCCGACGATGGCGCGAAAGAAGACGAGCTGAATCGCGGGAAACGTCGCGCCGGCCTGCTTGATCACGCCCATCGCGATGACGACCAGCACCATATCGGCGAAGGCAAAGGCCGCCCCCTGTCGGTTGGCGACGTGCCGGTCTTTCGCATCGGTGGGAAGAATCATGGGCAGGGTCCGACCCGGGCAGGCTCCGCGTGAAGCCCGCCGATCCGGTCAGTCTCGACCGATGCCCTTAATAATGCATTATAAGTTGCAACAAACGGCCGTTGCAGTCAGCGTTCAAGGGTCCCGGCGCTCGACGATTGTGTATTCGGCGTCGATGATATCGTCCTGAGGGCGCGACTGAGCACGGCGCATCTGGCGCCGGAGGTAGAAATACAGGGCCGCGCCGCCCACGAACAGGACAGGAAGCACGACGAAAAGGCCGACCAGTACGATCGCCAGCATGGCGATGCCTGCCGCTGCCAGGGCCAGCAGCCTCACGAGAAGGGTTAGGAAGCCGCTGCTACGCGGGGGCGTCGGCCGTGAGCGGAAAACAACGTATTCCACGATGGATCCTCCAAATGCGGGAGCGCTCGTCGGCGCATGAGCAAAATGAGGTGTCCGACATCGCGAGCGGCGACCCGCCCGCCAGAGGGTCCCGGACCCCTAGGCCCGGCTAATGTGGGTGGAGAATTGGGCAGATGCAAGACACGGGAAAACAATAGGCCGACGTCTGCCGGCGCGATTTGATGCAGGGCCCTGCGCCTTCCAACGCTCGCGGTCAAATTAGTGTAATAGAAACATCGTTTCTCGATGTGATCTCCGGGTTCTGGTGCGCAGAGCGTTCTCCTCGCGCTCAGGTCCTGAAGTGGATGCATGAATTCGTCGACGTGATTGAAACAATATCCGTTACAGGATGAGGTTATTGTCTTGAAGCGGTGCATTGTGTCCCCGGCGAAAACGCACGCCCGGCTTGCAATGTCTCTGGGATATCTCGTTTAATAGCGAGACGTTGCGATGGTGAGGCGGTGCGGGACTGAGGGCTATCGATGAATTGTCCACGCTGTGCGCAACCTGCTCCGGCCAATGCGCGGTTCTGCAGCCAGTGTGGAGCGCCTCTCGCGCCGCATGCGCCTACGGCAAGCGTTCATGCGTCGGAACCAACCGGCACGGAAGAGTTCAAGCCGGTCACGATTCTCTTTGCGGATATCGTCGCTTCCACGGAGCTGGTGTCGAAGCTCGATCCCGAGCAGGCGATGAGGCGTCTGGCGCCGGCCGTCATGCTCATGCGGCGAGAGGCGGAGCGCTTCGGTGGAACCCTCATCCACAGCCTGGGCGACGGCATCATGGCGCTCTTCGGTGCGCCGCATGTCCAGGAGGGGCATGCCTTGCTGGCGTGTCAGGCTGCCCTGGCCATCCAGGCCGAGATCAAAGGCCTGCTCGGAGCGACGGCGGTCCGGCTCGGCCTGCACTCCGGCCTGATCGTGTCCGAGACGAGATTTTCCTGGCCGGTCAACGAACGGGAGGCGTACGGCGTCGCGATTCATATCGCCAGTCGGGTGCAATCCCTGGCAGAGCCGGGGACGATCTATCTCAGCGAGGATTGCTACCAGCTCGTCGACCGGTTCTGCTCGGCCAAACCGGTCGGGCGCCGCTCTCTCCGGGGCTTGCCGGGCGACATAAGCGTCTATGAACTCCTGGGCTTTCAGCCTTCGTCGTCCGAGACGCTCTTCAAGGACCCCAATCTGACGCTCTTCCAGGCCCGCGAGCGCGAGATGACGGAGCTGGAAGCGTCCTTCCAGGCTGCCTTGCGTGGCGAAAGCCACATCGTGGGGATATGCGGATCGGCCGGCAGCGGAAAGTCGAGACTTTGCTACGAATTCGCCCAGCGATGCCGAAGGGATCGGATCCCGGTCGTCGAGGTCAGGGCTCAGCCCTATGGCAAGTCGGCGCCGATCCAGACCATTCTCGAAGTCGTGCGGCTTCTGCTCGGAGTTTCCTCGAGTGATGAGCCCGCTCTGGCCCGGAGATTGGTGGAGGATCGACTGGAGAATCTTGGCTCTCCTCCCGAGGACGCGCTGCCGATCCTGTACGATTTTCTGGGCATCGCCGAAGGCGGTCCGGAACAGGCCGTGACCCCGAAGATGCGCCATGCCGCGCTTCTGGATATCATCTCCTGGTTGGTCCGCAGCCGGGCCTCCGAGCCGATTGTCATCATCCTGGAAGACCTTCATTGGCTGGACGAAGCGAGCGAGAGTTTCCTGGAGGCCCTCTGCGGTTCTATTGCGGGATCCCATGCCCTCATGGTCGTCAACTTCAGGCCTACGTACCAGGCTTCATGGATGCGAAGGGACGATTTTCATCGCCTGGAGCTGAACGATCTCGATCGCTCTCAGATCGACCAGTTCATTTCTTCGGTGATCGGGAGCCATGCGGATTTGGCGGAGATCCGAAACCGCATTGCCGAACGGTCGGGCGGGAATCCCTTTTTTGCCGAGGAGATCATTCATTCCTTGATCGAAGGCGAAGTCCTGATCGGCAAAGCCGGAGATTACCGTCTCGGGGGCGAGATCAAGGACAATCCGCTTCCAGTCACCCTCCAGGCCGTCATCGGCGAGCGCATCGACAGGCTTTCTCCCTTCGAACGAACGATCCTGCAGATGGCATCCGTTATCGGAAAAGAGGTGCCGTATGCCGTCTTGGGAGCCGTCAGCGCGCAGGAATTGACCGCTGAAATCGAGCCGGCGCTTATCAGGTTATGTGCGGTCGAGTTGCTGCAGGACCAGGACAGGCCGGATGGGCGCTATTATTCCTTTCGCCATCCGCTCATTCAGGAAGTGGCCTATTCGAGCCAGTTGAAGTCCCGCCGGAGCAGGCTTCACGCCTTCGTGGCTCCTGCTCTGGCCGACTATTATGCGGAGCGACACGACGAGGTGGCGGGCCTCATCAGCTTTCACTACGAGGCGGCGGGCATCCTCTCGAAGGCTGCGGAATATGCCCGCAAGGCGGCCGAATGGATTGGCTCGATGCATCCGGCTCAGGCGATCAGGCAATGGCAGGTCGTGCGCCGCCTCGTCCATGCCCAAAGCCGATCCGTGAGGGATAATGCCCTGCTCATCCTTGCGAGCGCTCAAATCGCATGGCTCGGATGGCGGGAGGGAATGGGGGCCAAGGACGCCGCTCCTTACATCCAGGAAGCTCTATCTGTCGCGAAAAAAACCGATGACACGATGGTTCCCTTGCTTCTGTTCGTGGAAGCCAGGATCAGCGGTGCGAGCGGCGGAGCGGCGGATCATTACGTCGCTCGTGTCACGGATGCTCTGGCGATACTGGACAATGCGGCCGATCAAAGCCGGGCGGCGACCCTCTATGCCTCGCTGAGCCAGGCCTATGGCTGGGCGGGCCTTTTCAAGGAGGCACTCGAGGCCAACGACCGTGCCCTTTCCCTGCTGCAGCATGTGCAGGATTTCGAGAACCGGTTCCTGGGTTACAGCGTCGAGCATTGGACGCTCAGCCTGCGAGCGAGGATCCTGATCCATCTCAATCGGATCGACGAGGGGCGGGCATGGCTCGACCATATGCTCGGGATCGAGGATGGGCGGATCGACCCGACCGTTCAGTTCATCAGCCATCTCGGCTATGTGGACCTCGCTTGGCTCTCGGGCGATCCGGACCTCGCTCTACGGCACGCGACGCGCGTGAGCCAACTCGCAGAGCGCCATGGCACCCCTTACCTGAAAGTCTTCGCTTATGCCTGCGGCGCGATGGCCAAAGGTCTCGCAGGCGACGCTCTGGGAGCCATCCACGAGTTCGAAGAGGGGGTGAACTTCATGCATTCCGCAAGGGCGGCGCTGGATTACGAACCGGACATGATGGCCGGTTTGGCCGAATGCCAGGCACAAGCGGGTCAATATGGCGAGGCTCTTCTGACCGCCGAGCGTACGATTAGCTTGTCCCGGGATCGGGCGACCCGTCTCCCCGAGTGCCGTGCCTTGATCGTTGCAGGGGAGGCCATGATCGTATGGCGTGGAAAGGAGAGCAGACAGGACGCCCTTCATCTCTTTGAACAGGCGGAGGCCCTGATTCGAGTGACAGGAGCGACCGTTCTCGAACCCCGGCTGCGAGCCGCGCGGGACAGGCTGCTCATCAGTGGCTCCTTGGAGGAAACCATTTTCGGGAGCACCTCCCGATGATCGCTCAGTGGTTGCGAGGCTCGACGAGCAGGGTAAATTCGCGCATCCCGTAATCATCGACGATGCGGACGCGAGAGTTCAAACGAGTTTCGCAGAATGCGCTCCATCGCTCCGGACGAGTGCAATAGAGCCCCGCCGTCATGATGAGTCCGGATGCGGGCAAATGAACGAAGTTCACGGCAAAGCCCTTCCGGCTTGTGCTCCGGAGATGAGTTAATGTCGTCTCAATGAGTTGTTCCCAAAGCGGGATCGGCTGATCGAGCATGACGTTGAAGATGCCGCTCGCGATACTGTAATCTGCCGGGCGCGGGCTCTCGACTCCCTGAAGAAAGCGGATCCGCTCTCCGACCCAGCGCTTCTTCGCGCTGCGGACCATTGCGGGCGACAGGTCGACACCGAGATAATCGACGGGGGTTTGCGGATGGTAGAGTGCCAGATAATCGAGAAGGGCACCGTATCCGCAACCCAGGTCGTTGAGGGAGAAGGGACTCGCGAAATCGCAGAGCGTCAGAAGCTTTCGGAAACGGAGAGCTTGCGTCGGCATGCAGCTCCAGTCCACGCCCAGGGGGCTGGCACCATGCCGACGAAGCTTCTGCGTGTAGTAATGCTCGACCTGCCGATAGGCCTCGTCGAGCTCACCGAAGCGAAAATTGGCCATCCTGATTGAGAGCTTACCGTCCCCGCGGTGTCTTCCGCGCGGTCTTGGAAGCGGCCTTGGCTGACTTCGCTGTCTTTGCGGACTTGGCGGGAGCCTTGCGGGCCGTCTTCGATGCTTGCCGGGCCATGCGAGGAGCCGTCTTCGGCAGCATCGGCAGGGACACGATGATGTAGGGCTGCTCCATATAGAAGAAGCCCGTCCTGGAATCCCTCACGACGACCCTGCGCCCTTCCTCGCTGCGGGAATCGTGAGCCTGGAAGAGGACGGGAAGAGGTCGATCGGATTCCAGATTCTCGACCATCATGTTCATGATCCGGTCGTTGCCGTTCATGCGGGGCTCATCGGACTCGTACTGATCCAGCTCGCCGATCAGTTTGAGCCATCGGTTGCGCGCCCGGGCATTCCAGAAGCCTCCGAGGTTGAGGACGGCAACGCAATCCCTGAAGGAGCGTCCTTTCCGAAAGATCTGGAACTCCTTTTGAAGGATCCTCATCTCCTCGATGCCGCCGAAGGCTTCATCCGAGCCTTGAGAGGGGCCGAAGCGAAGATTCATGAGGTCGAATAATCCTGAGATGAAGATATCGTCCTCTTTCATGATGCGACCCATCACACACCCTCCACTGTCTCAACGCGAAGATATTCCGTGAATGCAAATCGCATCAGTCGGGATAATAAATGTCAAGCTTACTTTGCTAGTTACTTAGGGGCAAAAGAGTATTTCTCACAGAAAAATTCATCCCCGCGCCCCTATTATGCTGCGCCGGATAGATAGCAGCATTGTGCCGGCAATGCCTGTTCTCGGATGTGCCCTGATCGGCGAAAGCGATTGGAGAAAAGTGGCTGCCCGTTATTGCATTGTCCGCGCGTTAGGATTAAATAGAAGGATCAATTAATGAAATCTTGTTTCATCTTTCTTGGCCGATCGCCTTCTCCGAAGAGGAGAGCAGGCGATCCGTGCCTCTTCCGTTCAGTCGGCAATCTTACCGACCTAGCCTGAAAGTTTCCGGTAGCGCCGATGGCTCTCGTCACCTTCACCGACAATATGCGGCAAGGCCTCCGCCTGCAGGACTTCTTTACGGCGGTCGTGGGCTCGATCTCCTATGGAGAGGAGGACGAGCTGAAGATGGCGACGTTCCAAGTCAACGTCGATCACACGATCCTCGACATCGTCTATCGGGGTCCGTCCATCGGCGAGACTTCGGGGCGTGTCTCTTCTCTGGAAGTGCGGCGCAGTGGTGAAACACTGCTCACTTATGCGAGCGGCTCGGTGTTGTTCGCCTACGATGGCGGGCTGAAGGAATTCCATGCAGGTGGCGCAGCGGCCGCGGCTTCGATCATGTGGGGGAGCGATCAGCTCAACGGCTCCGCGAATGGCGACTATCTTGAGGGGCATGCCGGAAACGATTATCTTAACGGCGGCCCGGGTGCGGATACGCTGGACGGCGGGGCGGGGAACGATACCTACATCGTTGATAATACGGATGATCGCGTCCTCGAAGCCGTCGGCGGCGGCTATGACGTTATCCTGACGAGCGTCAATTTCGCTTTGGCTGCCGATTCCGAGGTCGAGGAACTGAGAGCTGCCAGCGGGGCCAATCCTCTTTCGCTGATCGGCAACGATTTCTCGAATCTTATTGTTGGAACGTCAGGCAACGACTCGCTCGATGGCAAGGGAGGTGTCGATATCCTGATCGGTGGCGCCGGCGACGATCTTTATTTCGTCGATTCTTTCTTCGATGTCGTCGTGGAGGAGGCTGGTCAGGGCTATGACACGGTCATTGCCTATGCGTCGTATGCGTTGGGCGACAACATCGAAGTCCTGAAAGCAGCCGGGGGTGACCTCCCCATCAGCCTCACCGGAAATGCGCTCTCGAACGAGATCTTCGGCAACGCAGGCGCGAACGTCATTGACGGCCGCGATGGGGATGATCGGCTCTACGGCGACGGCGGCAATGATGTCATCTCCGGAGGAAGCGGGCAGGATGTCCTCTATGGGGGCATGGGCGACGATCTCCTCTCCGGGGGGGAAGGAAACGATCATCTCTTCGGCGATGTCGGCAACGATACGCTCGACGGCGGCGACGGCAATGACGCCCTCTATGGCGGGACAGGACGGAATCTCCTGCTGGGGCTGGGCGGCAACGACACGCTGTATGGGGGCATGCACGCCGATACCCTGCTGGGTGGCGATGGCAACGACAGTCTTTACGGGGACGTCGGAAATGATTCTCTCGATGGCGGACCGGGCAACGACACGCTGAACGGCGGCTGGGGGCGCGATGTCTTCATATTCAAAGACAAGCTGAACGCCAAAACCAATGTCGATACGATCAAGGACTTCGACGTCAAGGACGATACGATCCGCCTGGAGAACGGCATCTTCAAGAAGCTGGGGAAGGCCGGAAAGCTGAAACCGGACTTCTTCACCATTGCCAGCAAGGCACAGGACAAGAACGATTACCTGATCTACAACAAGAAGACCGGGTACCTGTATTACGATGCTGACGGCTCCGGATCCAAGTCCAAAGCCGTCGTCTTCTCCAAGCTGAAATCCGGTCTCGCCATGACGGACAAGGATTTTTACATCATTTAGAACGCCGGCTTTAAACCCGATTGGTGCAGGCGTGTCCGTTGAGCGGACGTCCCTTACGCTTACTGGCAGACATCGACCCAATCGGCGCCCACGAGCTTTGCCATCCTTTCCGGGTGAATCCGCACGGCCGTGTGGATCGAGCCTGCCGCCGGGACCACTTCGTCGAAGGCCTTCAGGGAAATGTCGCAATAGACCGGGAGCGGCGTTGCCAATCCGAAGGGGCATACGCCGCCGACAGGGTGTCCCGTAAGCGCCTGAACCTGTTCTGCATCCAGCATCGAGGCCTTGCCACCGAATGTCGCCTTGACCTTGCGATTGTCGAGGCGGGCCGTGCCGCTCGTGACCACCAGAAAGCTCTTCTCTCCCACACGCAGTGAGAGCGTCTTGGCGATCTTTTCCGGTCCGACCCCATGGGCTTCCGCCGCCTGAGTGACCGTGGCGGTGCTGGTCTCCATCTCGATGATCTCGATATCCGGTGCGTTTTGGGCGAGGAAGGCGCGAACCGATTCAAGGCTCATGGTCGAGAGGCTCCTTTGCTGAAAGGCTGGAGCGGGCGACATACCATGAGTGAGCGCCCGACGCGACAACGTCAGGATCGCCGCCGCTCCGCCGCCACGCAAAGAGGAGAGGTGATCCCACGTGAGGAGAAGCAGTTCTAGCGTTCGCTTTCGGGATAATCGGCGCCGCGGCTCGTCTCCGCCCAGGCCTCGACCTCCGCGAGCGTTTCCTTCAGCTTCTCCCGCACTCCGTCGAGCGCGATAGCGCCCAGGACCAGATGCTTGGGCGGATTCTGAGCTTCGACGGCCTTGATGATGGCTTGTGCCGCGCGGACGGGATCGCCCGGCTGCTTGCCACTGTAGTCCGCCGTGGTTTCGAGGCGGGCACCGACGGTGTCCTGGTAGTCGGAAATCGTCGGGCGCCGCTGCTGAAGGGAACGGCCCGCCCAATCGGTGCGGAAAGGCCCTGGCTCGACGCAGGTCACCTTGATCCCGAGCGGAGCGACTTCCTTGGAGAGTGCATCCGACAGGCCCTCGACCGCATGCTTGGTGGCGGCATAATAGCCGGAGCCCGAATAGCCGATGAAGCCCGCCTGCGACGAAATGTTGACGATGTGTCCGTGCCGGCGGGCGCGCATGCCGGGAAGCACTGCACGAGTCATGGCGGCAAGGCCGAAGACGTTCGTCTCGAATTGCGCGCGGATCTCCGCGTCGTCGCCTTCTTCGATGGAGGCCTGATAGCCATAGCCGGCATTGTTTACGAGGACATCGATGGCGCCGAAACGCTCTTCGGCTGCTTTGACGGCGGGAGCGATGTCGTCATTGCTCGTGACGTCGAGCGACAGGGCGAGCGCCCTCTCCTCGTAGCCCTGGGTCAGGTCCTGGACCCGTCCAACGTCGCGTGCGGTCACGACCGCGCGCCAGCCCCGCTTGAGGACCAGCTGGGCTAGTTCACGCCCGAATCCGGTGGAGCAGCCCGTGATGAACCAGACGGGATTCTCGTTGAGCGGCATGGGACATTCCTCTTCAGGGCAGGTTCGCGACGGGGGAGATATAGGCGCTTCCCAGGGCAGGGGAACCCCACGGTTCCCGTCGCGTCGACGCGGTCCTCGTGCTCATATCCGTCCGAAATCGACGAGGGGCTCGTCGTATATCGCCGTCAGCAGCCTACCGTCGCCCTTGACCATGCCGCGATACATGCCGGAGCAGTTGAAGGGCAGGGACACATTGCCCGCGTGATCGACCGCGACGATGCCGCCAGAACCTCCCGCCGGCGCCAGCATGTCGATCACCACGGCGTGGGACGCTTTTTCGAGGGACTGGCCCGCATAACGCATGCGGGAGGCGATCTCATGAGCCGCCGCATAGCGGATGAAGATCTCGCCGTGGCCCGTCGCCGAAATGGCACAGGTCTCGTTGTCCGCCCAGGTTCCGGCGCCGATCACCGGGCTGTCGCCGACGCGCCCCGGCGCCTTCGCGGTCATGCCTCCGGTGGAGGTCGCTGCAGCAAGGTTCCCGTGGCGATCACGGGCAACCGCGCCGACCGTGCCGTGCTTGCGCGACTCGTCCTGGTCGTCAGCGCCGCTGTTGCGCATGGCGAGCGTTTCCTGCAGCGCATTCCAGCGCTGCTCGGTGAAGAAATAGGAAGGTTCCTCGAAGGCAAGGCCCTGCTTGCGGCAGAACTCCATGGCGCTTTCGCCGATGAGGATCACGTGGCCGGAATGCTCCATCACGGCGCGGGCGGCGAGAACCGGGTTGCGCGGACCGCAGATGCCCGCGACGGCACCGGCCGACCGGTCTCGGCCGTCCATGACGGCGGCGTCCATCTCCTGCTTGCCGGCCGAGGTATAGACGGCCCCGCGCCCGGCATTGAAGAGCGGCTCGTCCTCGAGCGCCATGACGGCGGCCGAGACGGCATCGAGCGCTGCGCCACCATCGGCTAGAACGGTGCGGCCGGCGTCCAGGGCGCGGCGCAGGCCTGCATGATAGGCGGCCTCCCGTTCCGGCGTCATCTTGCTGCGAAGGATCGTTCCCGCGCCGCCATGGATCGCGAGGGCGAAATCGTTGTCGGAGGTCGTGCTGCCGGTCATGGTGTTCACGCTTCGGGTGAGAGGGATTTCAAAGTGTCGAAGAGACCCGGACGCTGATGGCCCGAGCGGCCGGTCATGGAGCCCGCGGCGAGGAGTGCGTCGAGCACGGCCTCCTGCGTCGCATCGGCCATGGCTTCGAAGAGGAGATCGATGCGATCCTCGTTGAGAACATGGAGGCCAACGAGAGCCGCCTTCTCGTCGTGGGACAGGATGTTGGCCGTGGTGAAGCCGAGGGCGATGTCGCCGCTGCCATGTCCCCAGAAGGATCCCAGGCGCGCCAGCCCGACGCCGGAGCGGCGGATGACGCGCTTGATCTGTCGATCGCTCAGCGGAATATCCGTGGCGGCGACGATGATGATGGAGCCCTTCTCCGTCGACCTTCCATCGAGGGTAGACGGCGAAACGCTCCTGCCGTCGGGCAATCGAAGGTCTCCGGAGCGACCGAAATTCGACAGAACGAGCACGCCGAGATGATAGTGCCGGCCGTCGAGGTCCAGACGGCGGGAGGACGTGCCGATTCCTCCCTTGAACCCGAACGTGCTCATCCCGCAGCCGGCCCCGACGGAGCCGACGGCGAACTGCGATGACGCATTCGCCAGTGCCGCGCGCGCGTGGGCCTCGGTGACGGCCAGAGCCTGAATGTCGTTCAGATAGCCGTCATTGCACTCGAACACGACCGGGTTCACGGTGGCGGTCTCGCGGCCGATATCCGGGTTCTGCTCGATGGCATGGCGCACGAGGGCGGTGCAGCATGTGCCGACCGACAGGGTGTTGGTGAGGAGAATGGGCGTCTCGAGGGTGCCCAACTCCTCCACCTGAACGAGGCCGGCGCTTTTGCCGAAACCGTTCAGGACGTGAACGGCCGCGATAGGCTTCTCCCGATAGAGATTGCCGCCATGGGGCACGATAGCCGTCACCCCGGTGCGAATGTCGCCATCGATCAGCGTCCGATGTCCGACGAGCACGCCCGGGACATCGGCAATGCTGTTGAGCGCACCGGCAGGCAGGTTGCCGCAGGCGAAGCCGAGGTCCCGAGCGCGGGGGGCGGCGCTCATCAGGCGCATTCCGCCTTAACGAAGGCTGCAATCTCCGCGTGGGTGGCGACCCACACGTCGGAGCGGCGCGTGACCTCCTCCAGGAGCTTTTCGAGGATCCAGATGCGCGAGCGGTAGCCGGTGACGTGCGGATGCATGGTCAGCAGGAACAGCCCGCCTTCCTCGTAGGCCCGTTCGAACTCGCGGAAGAAGATGTCGAAGACGGCGGTCGGCGGCGTGTGCGGCCGCAGGCCGTTGAAGCGGTGCATGTTGAAATACACCGCGTCGTCGCGGATCCATTCCACGGGCAGCTCCACGATGCCCGTGGGCTCGCCCTGTTCCACAAGCTCATAAGGGTCGTCGTCGGCCATGAGCGACGAATCGTAGAGGAGCCCGAGCTCCCGTTCGATGCGCAACGTGGTGGGGCTGAAATCCCAGGACGGGGTGCGCAGGCCCACGGGCCGCACGCCGGTGACCTTCTCCAGGGTGTCCGCCGCGCGGAACATCAGGTCCCGCTCGATCTCGTAAGGAAGCTGACTGTTGAGTTCGTGGATCCAGCCATGAATGCCGATTTCATGGCCTTCCGCGACGACCCGGCGCTGCTCGTCCTCGTACAGGAGGGCTGCGACGGCCGGAACGAAGAAGGTCGCCTTAGCGTCGTATTTGGCGAGCGCGTTAAGGATGCGCGGGACGCCCTGCCGATTGCCGTATTGACCTTGTGACATGCGGCCGATGGACTTACCGCCATCGCGCAGTTCGTTCGTCTCGTGATCCGAATCGAAGGAGAACGCGACGGCGCAGCGGGCACCGTTTTTCCACTTGGCGGGTTTCATGGAGCGGCCGGCGCGCACATGATCCACCTTGCTGCGCCACGTCTGCTCGTCCCAACCCCATGGCTGGCTGCTGATATCGTCCATGATTCTTCCTTAAATTCTTTCGTTCGAAATCTATTCGCTGGTCCCGGCTCAGGAGCGTCCGCCGTCGGCGGAGATGATCTGACCCGAAATCCAGGAGGCCGCGTCGGAAACCAGGAACATCACCGCGTTGGCGATGTCCTGCGGATAGCCCAGGCGCCGTGTGTGGATGCTCTCCACCAGGCGAGCTTGGCCCTCCGGTCCGTAGCTCTCCCACTGGCGCTGCGTTGCCGGATTCGACAGCACGAAGCCCGGAGCCACGCTGTTGACGGTGATCCCGTGCGGACCGAGTTCGAAGCTGAGCTGCTTCGTCAGTCCGACAAGGGCATGCTTCGAGGCCGTATAGGCCTGGATGCCGGTCAGGCTCGGGCGAAGGCCGGCGCCGGACGAGATGTTGACGATGCGGCCGGACTTCTGGCGCTTCATGTGTGGCGCTACGGCCTGCGAGCACCAGAAGGCGCCATGCACATTGGCTTCGAAGAGCACGAGCCAATCCTGCTCGCTCACTTCTTCGATGGGCTTTGCGACCTGCCCGCGAACACCGCCGGCGCAGTTGACGAGGATGTCGATGCCGCCGAGGCTTTCCGCCATCTCGTCGAAGACGCGGCCGACCGCAGCGCGATCGGCGAGGTCGAGGGTGCGGGTCGCCTTGGCTCCGGCCTCCGCGGCCACGCGCAGGCCGGCCTCATCCATGTCGAGCGCCCAGACATGGGCGCCCTCGGCCGCGAGGCATTGGACGATGCTTCGCCCGATCCCCTGGGCCGCTCCGGTCACGGCGACACGGCGATTGGTGAAATCCAGGATCATGGCGTCAGCATCTCGTCGAGGGTGGACCAGGATTGTTCGCGCCGTCCGTCCTCGATGTCGTGGATCAGCGCGACGAGCCTGCTGATGGCAGGCGTGGGAATGCCGGCTTCCTGGCCGAGGGTTGCGATGATGGCGATCTGCGCATCCACTTCGGTCTTGCGCTTGCGGACCGCAAGATCGCGCCAGATGCCGGAATGGGTCTTCGCCGTGTGCCGGTTGAACTCGGCCATGTCGGCGACGGAACGGCGCGCGGCCGCCTCGTCGGCTCCGGGCATGAAGGCGTCGGGATCGAACCCATTGAAGCCCAACGGCTCCACGCCACGAGCCTTCGCGACAGCCATGACCTCCTGGCCGAGACGGTGGTAGACAGGGAAATGACGCTCGGAGGCGAGGTTCTCCGACATCGACGCGTTGGTCAGTGCCGTGGCGAACAGCAGCGAGCCGTAGCCGAGCTTGCCCCAGAGATAGCCCCAGATGTTGTCGGTGAGCACGGCTTTCGGCTCGAAGATCGACAGAAGACGATGGTAGTCGCGGATGACATCCGTCGTCTGCCTGTCAAGCCCGCCGACGGCCACCGCGGCGCGGTTTCCGAACAGGATGCGGCCGGGTTCGAGCCAGTCGGCGCCGAAATTGACGAAGCAGCCGATGGTGCGTTCGGCGCCGATCTCTTCCGCGATGACGATCTCGTTCAGCCCGTTCTGCGCCGACAGCACGGTGCCGTTCTGGGCCAAGTGCGGCTTCAGGGCGCGCACCGCGTCGCGGGTGTGATGCGCCTTGACAGCCAGGATGATGCGCCGGAACTGCCCTTCGACCTCATCAGGGCGAACGGCCTTCACGGCCTGCCGGAAGGTCTCGACCGGTCCCTCAATGAAGAGGCCGTCGCGGTTCATGGCGTCCACATGCGGCTCGACGATGTCGACGAGCAGCACGTCCTCGCCGGCGCGGGCGAGATAGGCGCCGAGCGTTCCGCCGATGGCGCCGGCGCCCCAGATCAGAATGGTGTTCTCGTTCATTACCAGTTCTCGATCAGCGCGCGGGTTTCTTCGATGGCGACGGCCCAGATGGCGTTCATGTCCTCGTCCGAGCGCTGGAAATGGCCGCCGAAATTGCCTTCCTGGAGGATCTCGCGGACGCCTTGCGGACCGAAGGTGCGCATGCGGTCCAGATCGACCATCGGCTTCTGGTGGGACGGCTGCTCGATGCCCGGCAGTCGGGTCCAGGGGAAGTTCTCCATCCAGGAGGCATGGGAGGCGACCGGATCGATCTGCTTCACCTTCTCGAAGGTGCGCGGAGCATTCCACCAGTTGTGGAATTTCACGCGGCAATCGGGGTTCTCGCCCATCCATTCGATGGCGGCAGTCTGCCCAGGCGTGTTGCCGCCGTGGCCGTTGACGAAGAGGATCCGGCGGAAGCCCGTGCGCTTCAAGGATTCGAGAATGTCCGTGATGATGCGGAGATAGGTGTCGGCTTTCAGGGAAATGGTGCCCGGATAAGCCATGAAATAGGGCGTGATCCCATAAGCCTGCACGGGGAAGACCGGCACGCCCGTCGGTGCGGCGGCCTCGGAGGCCACGCGCTCGGCCAGGATGCTGTCGACGGATAGGCTCAGATAGGCGTGCTGCTCCGTGCAGCCGAGCGGAACGACGGCGCGATCATCCGTCTTCAGGTATTCTTCGACCTGAAGCCAGTTCATCTCACTGATTTTCATGAAGGGTCTTCCTCTTGCGTAACGATGGATGAGCGCAGTCGCTCCAGCACGGGGAGCAGGGTGGCGCGGATGGCATGGGGATCCGGCACATAGCGGAACTCCATGGCCTGCCGGTTCTTCGGCAGCATCTTCCTGACGGTCGCTTCGGCGCCGCTGGCATAGATCGCCACGTCGACCTGAGACAGGAAGGCTCCCAGGTCAGGGGCCGTGATCAGGCGCACGTCCACATCGGACACATGCGGCGCGAAGCGCAGCACCCCGGGCTTCATCAGGGCGGTGAATTCGGGGAAGATCGACACGATGCCGATGCGGGCCATCGGGTCGATCATGGCGAGTTGCGCCCTGGTCTCTTCCGCCGGAATAAAGCTCAGACCGACAACGGGAATGCCGGTGGGAACGAGGTGCTCGACCTCGCCGCGACGGTGGGCGAGCGTGACGCAGACATCGCAGGGCAGGGGAAAGGTCTCGCCCGCATGGAGGGCGTCGACCGTCGTCACCATGATGGTGTCGCCCGCGCCGAGATATTCCTGAATCCTGTTGGCATATTGCCGTGTCGTGTCGACGAAGTTGCCGACCATCACGAGGCGAAGGGCGCGCGACGGCGTCGGGCCCCGCGCGGCGCGGGCATTCACGAGCGACGAGACGACGGAGGGTGCGAGCCCGAGTTGCTCGGCTTCGTTGAAGAGAGTTTCGATTCGGTTCTGGATCTTGCGGATCGCAGAGGAACGCAGCCCGTCGCTGCTGTGCCCGTCACCCACATAGGTGCCGGCCCCCGGCTTCGACTCGATGAGTCCCGCCTCGCGCAATTCGCGATAAACCGTTGCGACGGTCATGTGCGCGATCCCGGCGCGCTCGGCCAATTCGCGCACCGACGGCAGGCGCTGACCCGTAGGCAACTCGCCGAGTGCGATGCCGAACTCGATCAGGCCGCGCAGCTGAATGCCGAGAGGCACCGGGAGAGAGCGGTCGAGTGCTGCCGCGAGATTGGCAACGATGCGCTCGTCGGGCGTCTGTTCCGCTTCTTTATAACGGGTGCCTTCATAAGCGACAGATGTTGGTTCAGGTTTAGGCACGGCGCTGTTGACTTTTCTTAACCGAGTGACCTACCGTTCTAATCGATAAGAACACCTTGGACGAAAAGCCAGGGTCTTAGCAAGAGGGGAAGTGAAGTGAAACAAAACTTCAAACTTGGTGGATCGCTCGTTGCAGCTTTCGTTCTCGGAACGGTGCTCTGCGGATCGGTTTCCGCGCAGACGCTGACCATGGGATTGCGCGCAGGTCCCGACTCGATCGACCCGCATTGGTCGACGCTCGGCAGCCAGGCGGAAGCCCTGCGCCACATCTTCGATACGCTCGTGATGTCGGACGAAAACCTGGGGCTGAAGCCCGGTCTCGCCACGTCCTGGAAGCCGATCGACGATACGACCTGGGAATTCAAGATCCGCGAGGGCGTGAAATTCCATGACGGTTCGGAACTGACCGCCGAGGACGTGAAATTCTCGATCGATCGCATCCCGGTCGTCACCGGCCCCATGAGCATGACCATCTACACGAAGCAGGTCGCGGAGACGAAGGTCGCCGACAAGTATACCCTGCACGTCAAGACGAAGTCGCCCGCGCCGACGCTGCCGAACGACTTCATCCGCCTCTTCGTCGTGTCGAAGAGCGTCGGCATGGAAGCTCGTAACGAGCAGTTCAACTCCGGCAAGGCAGCCATCGGCACTGGCCCGTACAAGTTCGTCTCCTGGGAGCCGAAGGGCGATCTCGTCCTCGAGCGCAATGACAATTACTGGGGCGGCAAGCAGCCGTGGCAGAAGGTGGTCCGCAAGGAGATTCCGAGCGACCCGGCCCGCATGGCAGCCCTGAAATCCGGTCAGGTCGATCTCGTCAACTACGTGCCGGCCACCGACTACGCAGCGATGCAGAAGGACAAGTCGGTCGACACGTTCGTGGCCGACTCGGTGTACTTCCTGAACATCACGCCGAACGTGAAGGAGACCCTCCCGAAGAAGGCGAAGGTCGACGGCAAGGAAATCGACGCGAACCCGCTGCGCGATCCCAAGGTGCGTGAAGCGCTGGATCTCGCCATCGACCGCAAGACGCTCGTTCGCGTCGTGCTCGAAGGCCTGGGACGCCCGGCCAACCAGCTGATGCCGTCCAACTTCTTCGGTGGCAACAAGAACCTGCCCGAGAAGCCCTATGATCTGGCCAAGGCGAAGCAGCTGCTCGCCGATGCCGGCTACCCGAAGGGCTTCGAGATCGACTTCCACTGCACCAACAATCGCCTGCCGGGCGACGGTGCGGTGTGTGAGGCGCTCTCCCAGATGTGGGCCCGCGCCGGCCTGAAGGTGAACGCCAACGCGCTCAACGGCACGGTGTTCTTCCCGGCTCAGCAGAAGGGCGAGTTCTCGCTCTGGATGAGCGGCTGGGGCACGCTGACGGGCGAGGCGAGCTATACCTATGGTTCGCTCGTGCACACGGCGGATCCGTCGATTGGCCTCGGCGCTTTCAACAAGCAGGGTTATTCCAATCCCGAAGTGGACAAGCTGCTTCAGGAAGGGGCCCGCACCATGGACGATCCGAAGCGCCGCGCTCTCTTCGAGAAGGTGACGGAGGTCTCCATGAACGATCGTGCGCTGATCCCGACCGTTCAGATCCAGACGGTCTGGGCCGCCAAGAAGGGCATGCTTACGATCCCGGCTCGCGTTGACCAGGAGACCCTGGCCTACGAGATCAAGCCGAAGAGCTGATCCTGTCGATGACTGGCCGGGGCGTTTGAGTCCGGCCCGTTTCTCTCCCGGAGGGAAGTTCCTTTCCCTCCGGTTTTCGGATTGATGGATGTCCGGGAGTATGGGCCGCTTCGCCCCAGCACCCTGGCCTTTCGACACCATGCACGAGACAGCATGATTGGTTTTCTTATTCAGCGCGTTTTGCAGGCGCTCATGGTCGTCATCGCGATGTCGATCATCGTGTTCCTTGGCGTCTACGCCATCGGCAATCCGATCGACGTGATGATCGATCCGGCGTCCGATCAGGCGTTGCGCGAGGCATTGATCCACCGCTACGGCCTCGATCGCCCTCTTTACGAGCAGTACTTCGTGTTCATGAACAACATGCTGCACGGCGACCTGGGCGAGTCCTTTATCTATCGCCTGCCGGTGCTGAACCTGATCTGGTCGCGCTTTCCGGCGACCCTGGAGCTCGCGCTGACCGCCATGCTGATCGCCACGGGCCTCGGCATTCCGCTCGGCCTCTGGGCCGGCTACAAGCCTGAATCGTTTTCGGCCAAGGCGATCATGGCCTTCTCCGTTCTCGGTTTCAGCGTGCCGAGCTTCTGGGTCGGGCTGCTCCTCATCATGGCTTTCGCGGTCGAACTCGGCTGGCTGCCGTCGGGCGGGCGCGGTCCGACCACCCAGGTGCTCGGCATGAACCTGTCGATCACATCGCTCGAGGGCTGGAGCTACATCATCCTGCCTGCTTTCAATCTCGCCCTGTTCAAGCTCGGCCTGCTGATCCGCCTGACACGCGCGGGCACGGCGGAGGTCATGAGCTCGGATTACGTGCGCTTCGCCCGTGCCCAGGGGCTCTCCGAGGGCAAGGTCGTCGGCCTTCATGTTCTCAAGAACATCTCGATTCCCATCGTGACCGTTTTCGGCCTGGAGCTGGGTTCGACGCTCGCCTTTGCAGTCGTGACGGAGACGGTGTTCAACTGGCCCGGCATGGGCAAGCTCATCATCGACTCCATCACCGTCCTAGACCGTCCCGTGATGGTCGCCTACCTCATTCTCGTGGTCTTCCTCTTCGTTATGATCAATCTCATTGTCGATCTGGTCTATGGCCAGCTTGATCCGCGCATTCGCGTGAAGGCGGCCTCATGAGCAGTTCTCCCGCTCTCCCCTTGCCGGCCGAGACCGGCTGGAGTCGGCTCTCCAATTTCTGGGCCGATTATCGCCAGAGCCCGGTCGCGGTGGCTGCGCTCGTCGTCGTCGCGGCCGTGGTGCTCATGGCGGCCTTCGCGCCGTTCGTCGCTCCGCAGGACCCCTATAACCAGGAAGCGCTCGACCTGTTCGATGCCCGCCTCGAGCCCGGCGAGATCGGCTCCGGCGGCTATGTTCACTGGCTCGGCACGGATGCAGCCGGTCGCGACCTATTCTCGGCCATCCTCTACGGCTTGCGTACGAGCCTGATCGTCGGCGTCATGGCAGGCAGCCTGGCGCTCGTGCTCGGCACGACGGTCGGCCTTATCGCGGCCTATTACGGCGGCCGGATCGAGGCACTCATCATGCGCATCATCGACCTGCAGCTCTCCCTGCCGGCGATCCTGCTTGCGCTCGTCCTCGTGGCGATGCTGGGGCAGGGGCTGATGCAGCTCGTCGCCGCTCTCGTGGCGGCGCAATATGCCTACTTCGCCCGCACGACCCATGGCGCGGCCAGTGCGGAGCGGCGCAAGGACTACATCGAAGCGGCGCTCTCGACGCCTCTGCCTGCGCGCCACGTGCTGTTCAAGCATCTGCTCCCCAACGCGCTGCCACCCCTGATCGTGGTGGCGACGGTTCAGGTGGCAAACTCCATCGCCCTGGAAGCGACGCTGTCGTTCCTGGGACTCGGCCTTCCCATCACGCAGCCTTCGCTGGGGTCGCTCATTTCCAACGGCTTCCAGTTCCTGCTGTCCGGCCGCTACTGGATCTCGATCTATCCCGGCATCGCCCTGATGCTGACGGTTGTCGCCATCAATTTGGTGGGCGATCAGGTCCGCAACGTTCTGAACCCGAGGCGCAGCCGATGAGCGAAGCGGTTCTTCGTGTCAAAGACCTTCAGACGCAGTTCCAGACCAGGGCCGGCGTTCTGAAGGCCGTCGACGGCGTCAGCTTCGAGGTCGGCCGCGGCCGCATTCTGGGTCTGGTCGGCGAATCCGGTTCCGGCAAGAGCGTGACGGGCTATTCCATCCTCGGCCTGATCGAGCCGCCCGGCAGGATCGCCGGCGGCGAGGTTCTCCTGAACGGCAAGGACCTGACCGGCCTGAAGGGCGAAGCCATGCGGAAGGTCCGCGGCGCCCAGATCGCCATGGTCTTCCAGGATCCGATGATGACCCTCAATCCGGTCCTCAAGATCGGAACGCAGATGATCGCGGCCGTCCGGGCGCACGACAAGGTCTCGCGCAAGGTGGCCCGTGCGAGGGCGCGCGACGCGCTCGCCAAGGTGGGTATCCCCAGCCCCGAGGAGCGGCTCGACGCCTATCCGCATCAGCTCTCCGGCGGCATGCGCCAACGCGTGGCCATCGCCATCGCTCTCCTGCACAGCCCGGCCGTCATCATCGCGGACGAGCCGACGACGGCGCTCGACGTCTCCATCCAGGGCCAGATCCTGGCCGAGGTGCGACGCCTTGCGGACGACACCGGCACGGCATTCGTGTGGGTGACGCACGACCTCGCCGTCGTGTCGAGCCTCGCCGACGATATCTGCGTCATGTATGCGGGCAGGGTCGTGGAAAGCGGCCCGGCCGCCGATGTGATCGCATCGCCGCGCCATCCCTACACCGCAGGCCTCCTCGCCTCCGTTCCGGCTGAGCACGAGCCCGGGGCGAAGCTTCCGCAGGTGCCCGGATCGACGCCGTCCCTGGCCAACCTCCCACCGGGCTGCGCCTTCGCGCCCCGCTGCGCCAAGGCGGGACCCGCCTGCACCACGACGCCGCCCGTCCAGACCTTCGAGGACGGACGCACCGCCCTATGCCATTATCCGATCGAGCCCGTTTCATGCCAGCCGCTCTCCTTGACATCGACCACGTATCGAAGCGCTTCGTAAAGCAGCCCAATCTCGGCGAGCGTATCGCCGGATTGCTGGGTGCCGGGCCCAAGGCCGAGACCGTGCGCGCTGTGACCGATGTCAGCCTGTCGGTCGCCAAGGGCGAGGTCGTAGGCCTCGTAGGCGAATCCGGCTGCGGGAAGTCGACGCTCGGGCGCATGATCGCCGGCATCTACACGCCGAGCGACGGCAAGATCCTGTTCGACAAGGTCCCCGTGGCCAAGTCGCAGGGACGGCGGACGCAGAAGCTGACGACCCGCGTGCAGATGATCCACCAGGATCCCTTCGCCAGCCTCAATCCGCGCATCCGCATCGGCGACACGGTGGCCGAGGGACCGGTGGCTCACAACATCGTCAAGGGGCGCGACGCGGATTCCTACGTCGCGGATCTGCTCGGGCGCGTCGGGCTCGATCCGAGCTACCGCAGGCGCTTTCCCCATCAGTTCTCCGGCGGGCAGCGCCAGCGCATCGCCATCGCCCGGGCGCTCGCCATGAAGCCGGACCTGTTGGTGCTCGACGAGCCGGTGGCCTCCCTCGACGTGTCGATCCAGGCGCAGGTCCTCAACCTGTTCATGGATCTGCGCCAGGATCTCGATCTTACCGGCATCTTCATCAGCCACGATTTGGGCGTGGTGCGGCACGTCTCCGACCGGGTCGCGATCATGTATCTCGGCCGCATCGTCGAGCTGGCGCCCACCTCCGAGCTCTATGAGGCTCCGAACCATCCGTATACGCGCGCCCTTTTCGAGAGCGTTCCGCGCATCGGCGTGGGCAAGAAGAGCTTCCGCCCGATCGCTGGCGAGATTCCTTCACCGCTTCATCCTCCGAGCGGATGCCACTTCCATCCGCGCTGCCCCTTCGCCGGACCGCGCTGCAAGCGGGAAACGCCTCCGCTCACCGGCATAGCGCCCGGCCGCTTCTCCGCCTGCCATCTCAACACGGGCGGCACGGATTGATCGGAACGATGAACACCATGACCCATAAAGCCTCTCTCGTGGCGCTCCAGGAGCGCATCGCCGCCGTCAACGACGTGCTCAACGCAACCTCCGTCCTGACCTGGGATTCCCGCACCATGATGCCTGCGGGTGGAGCGGAAACGCGCGGTCATCAAATCGCAACGCTGACCCGGCTCGCACGCGACCTGCTGCTCGCACCGGAGACCGAGAAGGCGCTCGAGGCGGCGGAGCGGGCGGTCGAGGGGCTCGGTGAGGATTCGGCCGAGCGGCGCATGGTGCGGCAGACGCGGCATGCGGTGGACCACCACAAGCGGGTGCCCGCATCCCTGATCCAGGAGCGCGCGGCGCTTCGCACCGTCGCTCAGGCAGCCTGGATCGAAGGGCGTTCGAAGAGCGATTTCTCGATCTTCTCGCCCCACCTCGCCAAGACGGTCGAATTGTCCCGTGCCTATGCCGATTGCATCGGCTGGAGCGAGCATCCCTATGACGCCATGGTGTCGATCTACGAGCCGGGCGAGACGGCCGCGAGCCTCAAATCCCTGTTCGGCGAACTGCGCGCCCGGCTCCTTCCGATTCTCGATGTCGCGCGGTCGCGGCCTCAGCCCCGTTCCGACTTCCTGTTCCGCGACTATCCGGAAGAAGGGCAGCGTGCTTTCGGCCTGAGCCTCGCCGAAAAGCTCGGATACGACTTCAAGCGCGGGCGCCTGGACACGACGGTGCATCCGTTCGAGGTGTCGTTCACCCGCAACGATGTGCGCATCACCACCCGCTACAACCGGAACTACCTTCCTGCCTCCATGTTCGGCACCGCCCACGAGGTCGGACACGGGCTCTACGAGCAGGGCGTCGACCCGGCCTATACCCGCACCACGCTGGCAACCGATCTCGTGGGACTCTATGCGGTCGGCGGAACCAGCTTCGGCGCCCATGAATCCCAGTCGCGCCTGTGGGAGAATCATATCGTGCGCAGCCGCACCTTCTGGCAGCTGCATTTTCCGGAGCTGCAGAGGCACTTCCCGGATCAGCTCGGCGATGTAAGCGCGGGAGAGTTCTACCGCGCGGTGACACGCGTCGAGCCGGGATTCATCCGGGTCGAGGCGGACGAGCTCACCTATGACTTCCACATCATGCTGCGGGCGGACATCGAATGCGCCCTCATGGACGGCTCGCTGCCCGTCGCCGACCTGCCGGATGCCTGGAACGCGGCGATCAAGCGCGATCTCGATCTTGTGGTGCCGAACGACGCCAAGGGTGTCCTGCAGGATGTGCATTGGTCGACCGGCTATATCGGCTCCTTCCCGACCTATACCGTCGGCAACGTCATGGGCGCCCAGATGATGGACAGCCTGCGCCGGCAGAAGCCGTCCCTCGATGCAGCCATCCAGGCCGGCGAGTATTCGGCCCTGGCGGAAGAGCTGCGCACCCGGATCTGGCAGCACGGACGCCGGTTCCAACGCGACGAACTGCTGCGGCGCGAAACGGGCCGAGGCCTCGATCCGGCACCTTACCTTGCCTATCTGTGGGACAAGTACGCGGCTTAAGGTTTGTCCAGGTCCCTCGGACCATGCCGCAGCGAGCGTATTCGCTGCGGCATTGTCAGTGCTCGACCTGATCGGCCGAATGGCCTGCGCGCCAATAGGCGACGACCTGATGTTCCGAGGTCGGAATCTTCCACTCTTTGCGCAGGAGTCGCTTCAGGCATCGGCAGCTGCTCTGCTCGCATCCGGCCCAGATGAAGCGGCGTGCCGCGCCCGGCGGCATGGCGATCCCGCGAAGAGCGTCCTCGAGCAGGGACGTCGTTCCCGCCGGTGCACCGTTGCGGTGCATCCAGCGGATCTCCAGCGCCGCCAACGAGCGGAGCGGCTGCTCCTCGCTCGCGTCGGCTACTTCGAGCAGCACGGTGGCCCGGCGTTCCGCCGGGAGCTCCGCTAGGATCCGGCTGATGGCCGGCAGCGCGGTTTCATCGCCGACGAAAAGATACCAATCCGCGTCCGGAAGCTCGCCCCCTGCCGGTCCCATGGCTCCCACGATGTCCCCAGGGCGGGCCAGCCGAGCCCAGGTCGAACCGGGCGTTTCGTCACCGTCGTGCAGGACGAAATCGATCTCGATCTCGCCACGCGCCACATCGATCGAGCGGATCGTATAGATCCGCATTACCGGCCGGTCCTCGCCCTTCGGCCAAACCGGCCGCCCATCTTCGCCCGTCACCGGCCATTGCGGTACGACCCCTGCCTTGGGAGGAAACAGCAGCCGGACATGCATGCCGCCGGTGGCGAAGCGCGCAAGATCCGAGCCTTTGAGCCGCACCCGGCGCATGCGTGGCGTCACGTTGGTGGCGCTCACGACACGCATTTCGCGGAAGTATGGCAAAGGCGAACCGGCGGCTCCATCGCCGGTCCACGAAATGCGGGGAGACACACCCTCGGCAAAGCCAAGGATGTGCTCAGCGAGACTCCATTTGACATAGGCAAGGCCGGTCGCGTCAGCGCTTTCGGCCTGAAGGCGGAGACTGTCGTCATCCGCTTCGACGGACGCGCTGCCGTAAACGAAGGTCACGCGGGCGGAACGCCCGGAGCGATCCACGTGGCCGTGTTCGACGAAGTGCGCGCAGAGCTTGTCCATGACCTGCATGGGACCAGCGAGGTCAACTTTGGCCTCGGCACGAAGGAGGGATGATGTCATCGTAGATTCCATGACGATGGCGTTTCGCCTATCGGCTTCGACGCAGGAGCCAGATCAGATACGGTCCGCCGATGAGCGAAGCGAAAAGACCCAGCGGGAGCTGATAGGGGAAGGAAACGACCCGTGACAGCCAGTCGGCTCCCGTCATCAGCCCGACACCGATCAGGATGGCCGCCGCGAGCTGCTGATGGGCCCGGCTGAATCCGGCGAGCCGGGCCATGTGCGGGGCGACGAGTCCGACGAAGCTCAGCGGGCCGACCATGAGCGCCGCCGCGGCCGTCAGACCTGCGGCGAACAGGGTCAGCGTCATGCGGCTTGCATGAAGCGGCACGCCGATCGCGCGGGACTGTTCGGCTCCCAGCGGGAGGATCTCGAGCCAGCGGATCATGAGAGGCAGAGGACCCAGGAGGACGATAGCCGCCGCCATGGCGATCCACGCCTCGGTCGAGGTGACATGAGCCGTCGAGCCGCTGATCCAGGCCAGGAGCTGAAAAGCGCGCGCATCGCCCGTGATCATGGCGGCGTTGACGAGGGCGTTGCAGAATGCTCCGACAGCCAGACCACCGAGCAGCAGACGTTCGGCGTTCTTCTCCTGCCGACCGGCGACCCAGAGCAGAGCCAGCAGGGCCACGAAGACGCCGATCGCCGCGCCGGTCAGCCGTATGCTCATGGTCGGCGCGGGTATCGTGAAGAGAATCGCGGCGAGGCCGACACCAGCGCCGGCGCTGATGCCGAGCACTTCCGGACTCACGAGGGGATTGCCGGTCGTCCGCTGCAGAATCATGCCAGCCGCGGCCAGCATGGCTCCGGCCGAAGCTGCCGCCGCAACGCGCGGGGTGCGGAACGGGAGGAGATCGCCGAGAATCTGCCCCGTTGCGAGGCTCCACCCGTCAGGCCCCCGCCCGACGAGGACGGCCAGCGCGATCATGCCCAGGACAAGCAAAAGGATGGCGAACAGAGGAGCGACCGGCTTGACGATCCGTCGCGTGGCTTCAGCCGGCGCGAGAGTGGAGGCACGATGAGCGAACCGGAGGCGCGGAAGCAGGTAGAGGAGCAGCGGTCCTCCGAGGAGCGCCGTGGCGGCCCCCGTCGGCACCGTCCTGGCCGATCCGCTCGCTACGAGCTGCGCGAGACCATCCGTGAGCCACAGGATCGTCGCTCCGACGAGCGGTGCCGATGCAAAGATCTCGCGCTGCGTGCGTGCGCCGCATAGCCTGGCGAAAGTCGGTGCTGCGAGGCCGACGAAGCCGATGATACCGACCTCCGCCGTAACGGTTGTCGCGAGCCACACGGCGATGGCCAGAGCCAGCAGGCGCAGGAGCAGGAGGTTGACGCCGAGACCGCGTGCGCTCGCGTCGTCGAGGCCGAGGATTTCCAGGGGACGGATCAGCAGGAAGGCTGCGGCAAGGCAAAGACCGAGCGTGAGCGCAATCGCCTGTGCATGATCCCATCCCTGCTGGGTGAGCGAGCCGCTGCCCCAGATGAGCAGGGACATCATGTATTCGCCGTTCGCAAGAATGAGCGCCGCGCTCAAGGCCATGGCGATCAGGGAGATCACCATCCCGGCGAGGACGACCGTGACCGGTTCGAGCCCGTGCTTCCAGGTCAGGGACAAGAGGATGGCGACGACGGTCAATCCGCCGATCAGCGCGACCGTCTCGCGCGCGGTATCCATCAAGGCTGGTGCAAACAGGGTTGCGGCCGTCATGGCGAACTGCGCACCCGCCGAGATGCCGAGGGTCGAAGGATCTGCGATGGGATTGCGCAGCACCTGCTGCAACAGGGCACCGCAGAGCCCAAGCGCGGCCCCGGACAGCAATGCGACCGCCGCACGGGGGAGAACGCTGTTCAGGAGGAGAACACGGTTGAAGTCGAAGATTTGCTCGCCCGACCAGGGCAGCAGGCTCAGGACCTGATACGCGAACAGGTTCATGGCGAGGAGCGCTGCCATGAGCCATACGAGGGCAGACGGCCTCGCCGTCATGGCTTTAACCATCCGCGATCCCCGGCATCGAGAGCGCTTCACTGAAGACGCGAGCGAAACGCCGCGCGGCAGGCAGTGCACCGAACGGATTGACGGGTGGCAGTGTCATGACGCGCCCCTCGCGAACGGCCGGAATGGCTTTCCACAATGGACTGGCGTCGAGAGTGTGGTGGGCATCCGGAGGAACGGGAGACACGATGGCGATGATCGCTTCCGGCACCTCGGCGAGAGCTTCGAGAGGCATCGCCGCCGCCGCCGCATAGCTGGTGGGGTTGGGCCAAGCATTCTTCAAGCCCAGTCGCTGAAGTACGTCGCCGAACATGCTGTCGGGACCGAAGACCCGGAAGTGGCGCGCATCGCCGAGGTTGATCAGGAAGACGGGACGCGCCTTATCGGCAATGCGCCGGCTCGCCTGACCGATCTCATCGGACGCTGCGGCCACATAGGCCTCCGCCTGCGGCCTTCGTCCGAGATCGTTGCCGAGGGCTAACGTGACCTGCTCGGCCGGTGCGTAGGGAGGCCGGCCTGTTTCGTAAACCGAGTAGGACGCGACAGGAGCAATCCGTTCCAGGCTGTCCTTCACCCACGCGTACCAACCCGAGCTGACGATCAGGTCGGGACGGGTGAGAAGGAGCATTTCGAAGTTCGGTGAGCCGCGAAGGCCGAGATCGGCCACCTGCGACGGCACCGGCGGCTCGACTGCAACCTTGTGAAACTGCACCAGTTCGGTTGCCGCGACGGGCACGATATCCAGTGCAAGCAAGGTCTCGAACATGGCCCAGTCGAGAACGGCAACGCGGCGGAATGGGTCCGCCTGGACGTTGCCGACGATGAGAGAGCCGAGCCCGCCTCCAAGAAGCCTGCGCCGGGTCAAAGCGAATGCGTTTCGTGCGGAGGTGAGCTGCATGGGCGTTCGCGATACCGGTATGCTCTTGAAGGACTTCGGAGTGAGTTTATTACTTAAGTATTTGAGTTTATTACTTCCATGACCAGGTTTTCGTCTGCATCCCAGTTTCCTGCAATTTTCGTCCGCCCTGGGCCACTGATAGGTTGCGCTTGATCTTTGCCTAAGGGCGGCTTGATGGACCGCGAATAAGGAGACGTCAATACGAGTTTGAGAAAATTCTATTCATTTCAGTATATTAGAACAATTCAAAAATGAAAATCGTCATGGCGGAGCTGCGGCTTCGGCCTCATCACTGACCGTCCGAACAGTCCGAAAATCGTAAGCCTCTGGGTTCGGCAAGGCGATTCCGGTTGTCACCGGCCATATGGAGTTCGATTAGGTAGATAATAGATTATAGCGATTATAAAGAATGTATCAGCTGATTATAATCCTTCTAAACTGCAGTTTAGAGTAATTGAAAAACATAATTCTTGATTTAACTTCATGGAATCAATAGGGGAGGCGCAGCGGTAATCTGGTGATTGCCCATGCATGTGAGGTCGGGACGGACTTCCTGCGAATGAACGCCTTGGGGGCATCCATGAATCGTCGTTACGCGTTGAGTTTGGGGGTGAGCCTTGTCGCGCTTGCCGTGATGGGGGCCTCGAGCGGCTCATCCCTGGCCCAGTCACAATCAGTGTCCGGTGAGATCGCGTTGGAGACGGTCACCGTCGAAGGGCAGAGCGGCAGCGCGACCGGGCCAGTGAACGGCTATGTTCCCAATCGCACCGCAACCGGCACCAAGACCGATACGCCCATCGAGGAAATACCGCAGTCGGTTTCTGTGATCGGGCGCGAGGAGATCGAGGATCGTCAGGCGCAGAAGGTCGACGAGGCCCTGCGCTACACCGCTGGCGTCTACGCACAGCCCTACGGAGTGGATTCGGATACGGACTGGTTTTACATCCGGGGCTTCGATGCGGGTCAGACCGGCGTCTTCCTGAACAGCCTGCCGCTTTATCAATATGCCTTCGGCGGGTTTTACATCGACCCGTTCGTTCTGGAGCGCATCGAAGTGCTCAAGGGACCGTCTGCGGCTCTCTATGGCGGTTCGTCCATCGGCGGTCTCGTCAATCTCGTGAGCAAGCGGCCGACGACCGAGCCGCTGCGCTATGTGGAGACAGGCATCAACTCATGGGGCAACGGCTATGCCGCCTTCGATTTCGGCGGCGCCCTCGACAAGGACAGGATCTGGTCCTACCGCCTGACCGGAAAAGTCTCCGGCGGTGGCTGGGAGACCGAGAAAGCGGACGATTTTCGCGGCGTGATTGCGCCGGCCCTGACGTTCCGGCCCAATGGGGAAACGGCACTCACCGTGCTCGCGTCCTATCAGAACATGGATCTCATGCACACGGGCGGATTCCTGCCCTATGTCGGCACGGTCGTTCCCGCGCCCTATGGCCGCATCTCGCGCCGCTTCTACTACAGCGAACCCGATATCGATCTCTACCGCCGCGACCAATCCATGATCGGCTACGAGTTCGAGCACGCGATCAACGATGTCTGGACCTTCAGGCAGAATTTCCGCTATGCGCACACGAATTCGAAGGAGCGTGGTCCCTATCCATACGGCTATCTCGATTCCGCAACGGGCTTTCCGGGCCCCGTGCCCGTCGGGCCGAACTTCCCGCTCTACCGCATCGGGTTCGATCACCACACGGTCGTGAACACTCTCTCCATCGACAATCAGGCGGAGGCGAAGTTCGGCACGGGACCGCTCGATCACACGCTGCTCCTCGGCCTGGATTACAAGTACTACGACATCGATCACGTCCAGGCGTCCGGCGGCGGAACGCCGATCGGCCCGGTCAATCCGATCTACGGCGTTCCACAGGGGCCGTCCGTTCCCTATCTCGACCAGAATCTGACCATGAACCAGGTCGGCTTCTATGCCCAGGATCAGATCCGCTACGGCGGCTGGATCGCGACGCTGAACGGTCGTTACGATCGCGTCTCCACGAAGAGCACCGATGCGGTGGGCGCGGCCAATTTCAGCGAGGAAGCCGGCGAGTTCAGCGGGCGCCTGGGATTGGGCTACGAATTCGCCAACGGCGTGACACCCTATATCGCGATCTCGCGCTCCTTCAATCCGCTCATCGGGGCTGATTTCTTCGGTGAGGGCTTCGAGCCGGAGATTGGCCGGCAATATGAGGTCGGCGTCAAGTACAAGCCGACATTCTTCGACGGTCTGATCACCGCCTCGCTGTTCGATCTCACCCGCCAGAACGTCCTTACGTCCGATCCTCAGCATCTCTTCTTCGAGGCTCAGCTGGGTGAGGTTCGGTCTCGCGGCTTCGAAGTCGAGGCACAGGCCAACATCACGGCGGGTCTGAAGGCGGTCGCCGCCTTCACGGCCTACGACATCGAGATCACCGAGGATTCCAATCCCCTGCTGATCGGCAAGCGTCCCAACGTGGTGCCGGAGATCCTGGCCTCAGGCTGGCTCGACTACACGATCCAGGACGGCACGTTCAAAGGGGTCGGCTTCGGCGCAGGCGTTCGCTATGTCGGCTTCTCCTATGTCGACAACGAGAACACCCTGAAGGTGCCTGCCGCCACCGTGTTCGATGCCGCCATCCGCTACACGCGCGACAACTTCACGGTTGCACTCAACGTCAACAACCTGTTCGACAACGAGTATGTCTCGTCCTGCGACACGCAATACACCTGCAATTACGGCGCAGGCCGCGTCGCGACGCTGAAGGCGAGCTACAAATGGTGAGGTCCGAGGCGCCGTCTCGCTATGGCGCCCTCATGCCGGGGCCGAAGCCTGTTCAGGCCACCGGTGCTCCGCTGTTCGAGCTGCGGGATGTGAGCTTCGCGATTCCGGAGCGAACCCTGCTGCATCCGCTCAGCCTGACCTTGCCGGGGCGGCGCGTGATCGGGTTGATCGGCCACAACGGTTCGGGAAAGTCGACGCTCATCAAGCTTCTGGCCCGCCAGCAGCCGGCGAGCGGCGGCACGCTCTCGTTCGAGGGAAGGGCCCTGTCGGACTGGGGCGAGCGGCCTTTCGCGAGACGGGTCGCCTATCTGCCGCAGCAGACGCCGCCCGCGTCCGGCATGCTCGTCAGGGAACTCGTGGCCCTCGGCCGCTATCCCTGGCATGGCCCGTTGGGCCGCGTCAGTGCTGCCGACCGCCAGAAGGTGAGGGAAGCGATGGCGCTCGCCGACGTGGAGCCTTTCGCCGACCGTCTGGTGGAGACGCTCTCCGGCGGTGAGCGCCAGCGGGTCTGGCTCGCGATGCTGGTGGCGCAGGATGCTCAGTTCCTGCTCCTCGACGAGCCGATCTCGGCGCTCGACGTCACCCATCAGGTGGAGGTGCTGGCGCTCGTCCGGCGCCTGTCGCACGAACGTGGGCTCGGCGTGGTCGTGGTCCTGCACGACATCAACATGGCCGCGCGGTTCTGCGACGAGATCCTGGCCCTCAAGGCGGGGCGGCTGATCGCCCGCGGCACGCCCGTGGAAATCATGACGCCGCCCCGGCTGCAGTCGATCTACGGCATCGCCATGGACGTCATCCCCCATCCCTTCAACGGAGAGCCTGTCAGCTTCGTCCGGTGACCCAATGTTTCATGGTCCGGCTTGCCCTCGACGGCGGCCGGAAGTACCTCTCCGTCATGCGCCCCCTGCTCAAACGCTTCTTCGCCTATTACCAGCCGCATCGCGGCCTGTTCGTGCTCGACTTCTCCTGCGCGGTCGTTTCGGGCCTGCTCGAGCTCGGCTTTCCGATTGCCGTCAAGCTGTTCATCGACACGCTGCTCCCCACTGGCCAGTGGGGGCTCATCACGCTCGCCTCGGCGCTGCTGCTCGCAGTCTACGTCCTCAACGCGGGCCTGATGGCCACGGTGACCTATTGGGGGCACATGCTCGGCATCAACATCGAGACGGAGATGCGGCGTAAGGCATTCGATCACCTCCAGAAGCTCTCCTTCGGCTTCTTCGACAACCAGAAGACCGGGCATCTCGTGGCGCGTCTCACCAAGGACCTGGAGGAGATCGGCGAAGTCGCCCATCACGGGCCGGAGGATCTCTTCATCGCGCTGATGACGCTCGTGGGAGCGTTCATCCTGATGTTCACGGTCAATGTGCAGCTTGCGCTCATCACGGCTCTCGTGGTGCCGCTCACCGCCTGGGTGACGACCCGCTATGGCGGCCGCATGACGCGCAACTGGCAGGCGCTTTACGGGAAGGTCGGCGATTTCAACGCGCGCATCGAGGAGAATGTCGGCGGCATTCGCGTGGTCCAGGCCTTCGCCAACGAGGATCACGAGCGGCGCCTGTTCGCCGTCGACAACCAGGGCTATCGGAAGACGAAGCTGGAAGCCTACCGCATCATGGCGGCTTCGACCTCGCTCAGCTACCTGAGCATGCGCCTGATCCAGATGGTCGTCATGGTGGCGGGCAGCTACCTGGTGCTCAAGGGCGAACTCAGCGCAGGCGGCTTCGTCGGATTCCTGCTGCTCGTGGGCGTGTTCTTCCGGCCGATCGAGAAGATCAATTCGGTGATCGAGACCTATCCGAAGGGGATTGCCGGCTTCAGGCGCTACATGACGTTCCTCGATACGCGCCCCGACATCGCCGACCGGCCGGGCGCCCGGGACGTCGGCAAGCTCAACGGCGACATCGCGTACCGGAGCGTGGAGTTCGGCTACGCTCCCGGCCGCCCCATCCTCAAGGGGCTCGACCTGACGATCCGCGCCGGCGAAACCATCGCCTTCGTCGGCCCGTCCGGTGCGGGCAAGACCACCATCTGCTCCCTGCTGCCGCGCTTCTACGAGGTCGACAGCGGCTTCATCGCCATCGACGGGATCGATATCCGCGACATGACGCTTCGCTCCCTGCGCAGCCAGATCGGCATCGTGCAGCAGGACGTGTTCCTGTTCGCCGGGACCATCCGCGAGAACATCGCCTATGGCCGGCTCGAAGCGAGCGACGCCGAGGTTCTGGAGGCGGCCCGCAGGGCCCGGCTCGACGAGGTGATCGCCTCGCTCCCGGCCGGCCTCGATACGGTCATCGGCGAGCGCGGCGTCAAGCTCTCCGGGGGACAGAAGCAGCGCCTCGCCATCGCGCGCATCTTCCTCAAGAACCCGCCGATCCTCATCCTCGACGAGGCGACGTCGGCCCTCGATACGGAAACAGAGCGGGCGATCCAGCAGGCCCTCGCCGAACTGTCGCAGGGGCGCACGACCCTGGTGATCGCGCATCGCCTTGCCACCATCGTGAACGCGGACCGGATCGCCGTCATCGACCATGGCGTCATCGCCGAGCAGGGCAGCCACAGGGAGCTTCTCGCCCGAGACGGCATCTACCGGCGGCTGAGCGAGGCGCAGTTCGCCTAGAGCATTCCCGGCGAAGCGGAAGCAGCTCTAACGTCAGGCGCCGGCCGCGTCGGACCAGAACGCGCGGCTGCGGGCATTGACGGGCGATCCCGCCGCTTTGTTCAGCGCAAGGATCGCCTCGTGAAAGCACCGTGCCTCGTCGGGCTCGGTCAGGATCCTCAGGCTATGGATGATCCGGGTGATGCGCAGATGATTGTGATCGTAGCCGGTGAGCCACCAAGGCGTATCCCGATAGAACTGGAGCATCCGGTCGGTCGCCCGTGCAAGGGTGCGCTGCGCCGCTTCGTCCGTCCGGATCGCGTCGATCTCGGGCTGCGTCAGAACCGGCGCTCCCGGCTGGGCGGCGCTGCGGGTCGGAAGCGGGAACAGCCATTGGATGTAGTCGTGCACCTCCTCCAGCCGTTCGTCGGAAAGGGCCAGCACATCGGATGCGAGGCGTCCCCGGCCATCGCGCCCGGTTCCGGCCAGAAAGGCATGAAGAGGTCCCGTCGTGGAGTGAGCCATGGCCGTGCCTCTGGTTGAGAGGCACAGCTTAAAGCCTCGAACGGCGTCAGGCCAGAAGGCTAAAGAAGAAGCGGGCGCAGACGAGCAGGAGGAAGATGCCGAAGGCCACCTCGAGCCGGCGCTTGGAAAGCCTGTGGGCGAGACGTGCGCCGACCGGTGCCATCCAGGTGCTGGTGGGGATGAACAGCAGGAGGCCGATGAGCGAGACATAGCCCAGGGCCAGCGGCGGCTGGAAGGCGAGCACGTTCGGGTAATCGGCCATGTGCGGCCAGCCGGCATAGATGTAGCCGATGGCGCCTGGAATCGAGATCAGGATGCCGAGGCCCGACGAGGTCGCCACCGCCTGATGGATGGGGCGGTTGTAGAAGGTCATGAACAGGTTGGAGAGCTGTCCGCCGCCAATGCCCATGAGCGCCGAGAGGATGCCGATGAGCCCGCCATAGGCGACCATGATGGGCTTCGCCGGCATGTCGAGGCCGAAGCGCCACGTATCCTTGCCGAACAGGAGCCGAATGGCCGAGATGCCGGCCACCAGCACGAACACGGTCTTGAACAGGTCGGCCGGGGCGTAACGGGCGATGATGCTGCCGACGCCGACGCCGAGGACCACCGGCACGGCCCAGACCCGCAGGATGCTCATGTCGACCGCGCCCTTGGCCTTGTGGGCTGAGAACGAGCGCAGCGAGGTCGGGATGATGATGGCAAGCGAGGTGCCGACGCAGAGCGGCATGCGCACCTCCTCGGGCACCTCCAGGATGCGGAAGAGCTCGTAGAGAATCGGCACGGCGACCGCGCCGCCGCCGACGCCGAAGACGCCGGCCAGCAAGCCGGTGATCGCGCCGGCCGCCAGGAGAGCAACCACGAGCCAAGCCAGATCGAACAGGGGAATGCCAAACATCGGAGGGTCCATCGAAGGGAAGCAGCTCGCCGTAGGATCTTTTCGATCCACCGGCAAGCTACACTATGGCAGGGGTCAGAGCTGTTTTCCCGTGCGCGGAATCATCTCTGTTCTTTGCTGGATCGCATTTTTCGGCGGACCGGATGATCTTCACCGAACAGTTCTGTCTCTTATCGCCTGGAGCTCGCAGCTCGTCGCTCCTGATACTCGCGCGCTCTCTCGTCGATCCAGGACCGGTCCGTGATGCCGCCGGGATTGCCGCGCGTCGCCATGGCGTCCATGAAGGCGAGGAAACGCTCATGGGCGATGCCGTACAGGCGGCGCAGCTCGTCCAACGGTTCCGCGTGATCGTCCACGCGCAGGTCGAGCATGGGATAAGGCTCGTCGTGCCAGATCTTGATCGCGGCCGATTGCTTGCCGCGCTTGTCGCCGCCCTCCGCCTGACCGGCGTCGAGCGCCGTCATGAGACGATCCGCGAAAGGCAGATCCCTGCGACGCCCGTAGGTTTCGAGGGTCGCTTCGATGACGGTTGGACCGGCCAGCATGTTGCCGGCGACGGAGACGCCCTCATCGGTCAGATGCCCGCACCAGTCGATGCAGTCCGACCCCGTATGGGCGGCCGTTCGGCCGTCCCGGTCGATCACCTGGAGCTGGCGCGATCCACGGCCGGGATCCTGGGCCGTGAGGATCGCGACGATTTCCTCTGCGCTCCGTCCCTCGGCCAGGAGGCGCACGCCGTCCGTGCCGTAAAGCGGATTGACCAGGGCCTGCGTGGCAAGCGCACCGATCCGTGCTGCGCCATAGGGGCAGAGCGCCCCCACGGCGAAGAACTTGGTGGTGACCGCGACGCCGAAGGCGCCGGTCTCGGGATCCTTGGCGATGATCGACCATGTCATGTCTTAGGCTCCTTATCGCATCGGCCCCAAAAGTGGATGCCACTTTTGGGATTGATCCGATGCTGTTCCTCTTGGCTGGTGCGTCGCTTGATGCGGACCCGGAGAGCCGCGTCAGCGAAAACCGGGTCCACTCTTCCGCGCGATGTACTAGCGGCCGACCGCATAAGCCTGCATGAGCCGCGGCGTGGCGGCGCCGTGCAGCAGGCCGTCCTTGTCGCGGCTCGCCGCCACGAGGCGGCCGACCGTCCAGGCAGGAGCGACCTCGACCTCGTGGCCGCGCGCCCGCAGATCGTCGAGCACGTCCGCGCCGTAGGTTTCCTCGGCCATGAGGTGGCCGGGCTTCTGCTCGCGAGGATAGAACGAGGACGGGAAATGCGCCGTGTGCGACATCGGCTGGTCGATGGCCTCCTGCAGGTTCAGGCCGTGATGAGCATGGCGCAGGAAGAGGAGGAGTTGCCATTGTTCCTGCTGGTCGCCGCCCGGAGAGCCGAAGACCATGTAGGGCTCGCCGTCCTTCTCCGCGAGGGTCGGAGTGAGCGTCGTGCGCGGACGCTTGCCCGGCGCGAGGCTCGCCGGCAGGCCCTCTTCGAGCCAGAACATCTGGGCGCGCGAATTGAGCATGAAGCCGAGTTCCGGGATGACCGGTGAGGATTGCAGCCAGCCGCCGGACGGCATGGCGGCGATCATGTTGCCGAAGCGGTCCACCACGTCGATATGCACCGTGTCGCCGCGGCGCGCCGAGCGCATGGATTGAAGGGTCGGTTCGCCGCCGGTCACTTCGCGGTTCGTCGTCGAGAGATTCCGCAGCGCCTCGAGGGTGCGCTCCACCTGGGTCTCGTAGCCTTCGATGCGGCCCGGGCGCAGCTCGAACGAGGCCTTGTCGGTGATGAGCTTGCGGCGCTCGTCGTTATAGGCGTCCGAAAGGAGCGTCTCGATCGGCACGTCCACGAAATCGGGATCGCCGTAATAGGCCTCGCGGTCGGCGAAAGCGAGCTTCTTGGCCTCGGTGACCGTGTGGATGAACTCAGCGCTGGTCGGACCCATGGCGGCGATGTCGAAGCCCTTCAGGAGCGCGAGGGTCTGAAGGAAGACCGGACCCTGGCCCCAGGGGCGGATCTTGTTCACCCGGTAATTGTGATAGTCGTAGGTCTGCGGCGCATCGTAGGTCGCGGACCAGTTCGCCATGTCGTCGGCGGTCAGCACGCCGCGATGGCGCGAGCCGCTCTGGTCCATGACCTCCGTCTTGCGCACGAAGGCGTCGATGGCCTCGGCCACGAAGCCCTTGTAGAAGGCGTTCCGTGCGCCTTCGATCTGAGCCTCGCGGTCGCCACCCCTGGCCTCGCCCTCGCGGATGATGCGCTTCCAGGTGTCGGCGAGCTGCGGATTGCGGAAGAGCTGGCGCGGCTTCGGCACCTCGCCGCCAGGCATGAAGACGGCCGCCGTCGTGGGCCATTCCGTCTCGAAGAAGTCCTTCAGGCCCTTGATAGTATCCGCTACGCGCGGCAGCAGCGGATGTCCCTGTTCGGCGTAATAGATCGCGGGCTCCAGCACCTCCCTGAGCGAGAGCAGGCCGTGATCGCGCAGGAGAAGCATCCAGGCGTCGAAGGCGCCGGGCACCACCGTGGCGAGCAGGCCGTTGCCGGGAATGAGCTTGAGGCCCTCGTTCTTGTAATGCGCGATGGTGGCGGCTTTCGGAGCCGTGCCCTGGCCGCAGAGCACTTCGACCTTCTTCGTCTTGGCCGAATAGAACACGGCCGGCACTTCGCCCGACGGGCCTACCAGATGCGGTTCGACGACCTGCAGCACGAAGGCCGAGGCAACGCAGGCGTCGAAGGCATTGCCGCCCTTTTCGAGCATGGACATGCCGGCGGCGGACGCGAGCCAATGAGTCGAGGTGACGATGCCGAAGGTGCCGAGGATCTCTGGCCGGGTCGTAAACATGATGTCTTATCCGAGGTTGGCGTTATTATTACTGTTCGCGGGGGTCGAGCGCGTCGCGCAGGCCATCGCCGAGGAGATTGAAGCCGAGGACGATCAGGAAGATCGCGGAGCCGGGGAAGATCGACATCCAGGGAGCCTGATCCATGAAGTTCTTGGCGGTGTTGAGCATGGAGCCCCAGGAGGGGTTCGGGGGCTGCTGGCCGAGGCCGAGGAACGAGAGGCTCGCTTCCGCGATGATCGCGGTCGCGATGGTCAGCGTGCCCTGGACCAGGATCGGCGGCAGGACATTCGGAAACACGTAGCGCACCAGGATCCAGAAATCCGGAAGCCCGATGGCGCGCGCGCCTTCCACGTAATCTTCCGCCTTGACGGTCAGCACCTGTCCGCGGGTGAGGCGGATGAAGATCGGCATCGCCGAGAGACCGATGGCGATCATCGCGTTGGTGAGGCTCGGTCCCAGGAAGGCAGCCAGCGCGATGGCGAAGATCAGGAAGGGGATCGCCAGCATGGCGTCGGTGGCACGGGAGATCGCGGCGTCGACCCAGCCGCCGAAATAGCCGGAAATGAGCCCGAACGGCACACCGAGCACGATGGCGATGGTGACCGAGACCACGCCGGCCATGATGGACGCGCGGGCGCCCCAGAGCATGCGAGAGAGAAGATCGCGCCCGAGTTCGTCGGTGCCGAACCAGAACAGGGCCGACGGTGCCTTGCGGATGCTCGTGAAGCTCGGCTTGACCGGATCGTAGGGGGCGAAGTAGGGGCCGATGAGCGCGACGAGAACGAAGAACAGCACGATGGCAGCGCCCAGAACGGCACTCTTGTTCTTCATGAACTTGGCGAGGACGCGGCTGCGCTTCTTGGGCAGTGCGGCCTCGTCGGCGATAACGGCTGTGGCGGTCATGCGGCGTGCCTCAGGCGGGGATTGACGAGAACGTAGAGGACGTCGGCGAGCAGGTTCATGAAGATGAAGCCGACGGCCGTGCACAGGACGACGCCCTGCACCACCGCGTAGTCACGGTTGAACACCGCATCGACGATGAGCTTGCCGAAGCCCGGGATCGTGAAGATCTGCTCCGTGAGCACGGCGCCGGCGAGAAGCTCGCCGAAGAGCAGCGTGGACAGGGTCACGATCGGCACAAGTGCGTTGCGCAGCGCGTGTTTCAGAATGACCTTCCTGGACAGGAGGCCCTTGGCGCGGGCGGTGCGGATATAGTCGGAACGCATGACGCCGAGCATGGCGCTGCGGGTGTGGCGCATCAGGCTCGCCGCAAGGCCGGTGCCGAGCACGAAGGCCGGCATGAGCATGGTCTTGATGTTGAGCCACAGGTCCTCGGTCGGCGGCACATAGCCGGAGGCGGGCAGGAGCTTCCAGCGCACCGAGATCAGCATGATCAGCATGATGCCGAGCCAGAAATTGGGAATGGACAGGCCCGACAGCGCGATGACATTGGCCGTGTAGTCGACGGCCGTTCCCTTCCGCACGGCCGAGATGATGCCGGCCGGGATGCCGATGGCGAGCGCGACGATCATCGCCATGATGGCGAGTTCGAGGGTCACGGGCAGCTTGCTCATGATCAGGTCGAGCACCGGAATGTCGGTGCGCAGCGAGATCCCGAGATTGCCGGTGAGGGCCGATCCGATCCAGGCGAAATACTGGACCGGGATGGGATCGTCCAGGCGGTACTTCTCGCGCAGGAAAGCGAGCACCTGGGGATCGCGCTCCTCGCCCGCCATGGTGAGGACCGGATCGCCGGGCAGGAGTTTCTGCAGGGCGAAGACCAAGAGCGACACTATGATCAGTGTCGGGATGGCAATCAGTATTCGTCGTCCGATGTAGCGCAGCATCCGCTCGTGGAACCCGTATCGAGGAAGGGCAGGGCGTGCCCGGTCGTCGGACCGGGCACGCTGGTTTTCAGGCAGCTCAGGAGGCGAACTTCACGCCCTTCAGGCGGATCATGCCGTCCGGATAAGGCTTGAAGTTCTGGACCTTCTTCGTGTGAACGAAGGGCCAGGGCTGGTAGTAGGTGTAGATGATCGGCAGATCCTGCTTCAGGATCTCCTGAGCGGCATCGTAGAGCTGCTTGCGCTTGGCCTCGTCGTTGGTCACGCGGGCGTCGTTCAGGAGCTTGTCGACCTGCTCGTTGCAGTACTTCCCGTCGTTCAGTGCGCCCTTGCAGGACACGAAGGGGTGGATGTTGCCGTCGGGATCGACGCGGCCGGACCAGCCGATTACGTTCACGTCGAAGTTGCCCGCCTGGGCTTCTTTCTGCATGGCGGCGAACTCGGTCGGGCGCAGCGAGATGTCGAAACCGGCTTCGGCCGCCATGGCCTGGATGATCTCGGCGATCTGCTGCGCGGTCGTGCCCGTGCCGAAGGTCAGTTCGAGCTTCACGCGGTCGACGCCGGCTTCCTTCAGGAGCTGCTTGGCCTTCGCGACGTCACGCTGGTTGGCCTTGAACTTCGGGTTGTTGTAGGGGCTCGCTTCCGGGAAGGGCTGACCGGCGGGCGGATAGATTCCCGCGCCGACCACTTCGTTGATGACGTTGCGATCGATGGAGAGTTCGAGCGCCTGCCGGACGCGCTTGTCCTGGCCGAGAGGGGTCTTGGAACGCTCGCCGTTGTTGGTGTTGATCGTCAGGCCCTGGTAGCCGATGCCCGAGACAGGTGCGAAGACCAGGCTGGAATCGCTCTTGACAGCCGGAACGTCGCTCGGGGCGAGACGCTCGAGAAGGTCGAGGTTGCCGGAGCGCAGGTTGGCGAGGCGCACGGTCGTGTCGGGAATGGGCTGGAACACGACGCGCTCGAAGTTGTAGTTCTTCGCGTCCCAGTAATCGGCGAACTTTTCGAGCACGATGCGGTCGTTCTGGACGCGCTCGACGAACTTGTAGGGACCCGAGCAGACCGGCTTCTGGCCGAAATCCGCGTTGCCGAGCGCCTTCGGCGACATGATCATGCCGGCGCGATCGGACAGCTGGGAGAGCAGGGTGGCGTCGGCGCGGGAGAGGTTGACCTTCACGGTCAGGTCGTCGACGGCCTCGACATTGTCCACCGAGGTCAGCTCGCTCTTGCGCAGGGAGTCCGGCAGGGTGCGGGCGCGGTCGAGATTGGCCTTCACGGCGGCGGCGTTCAGCGGCTCGCCGTCATGGAACTTGACGCCCGGACGCAGCTTGAAGGTCAGCGACTTGCCGTCGTCGCTCCAGCTCCACTCGGTGGCGAGCTCGGGCGTGAACTTCAGGTCGGGCGTGATGTCGACCAGCTTGTTGCACAGCGACGTGAACACGATGCGCCCGACGAAGGTGCGCGCGCGGTGCGGATCGAGCACATCCGGGTCTTCGTTCAGGCCGATGCGCAGGGTCTGCGCGGAGGCGGCGGTGGTCGCCAGGAGCCCCGCGGCCAAAGCTAGCAGTAGTCTCGTCTTCATTCCAAGTCCTCCGATCGTTCTCTGGATGTCGTCTTCTGAGTTCAAGGGCTCGTCGCGACGGGCTTGTCCTGCCGTTCGCGCCAAGTTCGGTAGAGCGCGAGGCGCTTGGCGAGCGCTGCGCTCGGGGGCGGCGCGCTGATCGAGCCGGCGCCCGCGCCCTGGATTTCGCGCCAGAAGTGGCACGCCACCTGCCGACCGTCCGGCGCCGCTTCGAGGGCCGGATGCTGCTCCTTGCACAGCGCGCGGGCATGCGGGCAGCGGGTATGGAAGCGACAGCCCGAGGGAGGGGCGGCCGGGCTCGGCACGTCGCCCTGGAGCAGCGCCTTCGGCTGGCGGTTCGTCGGGCTCGGGATCGGGATCGCCGCGAGCAGCGCCTGGGTGTAGGGGTGCAGCGGGTTTTCGAAGAGGGCGTCCGTCTCGGACAGCTCCACGATCTCGCCGAGATACATCACAGCGACCCGGTCGCTCATGTGGCGGATGACGGCGAGGTCATGCGCCACGATGACGAGGGTCAGGCCGAAGCGGTCCTTCAGGTCTTCGAGCAGGTTGATGATCTGCGCCTGGATCGACACGTCGAGGGCCGAGACGGGCTCGTCGCCGACGATCAGCTTGGGATCCCCGGCCAGCGCCCGGGCGATGCCGATGCGTTGGCGCTGCCCGCCCGAAAACTCGTGCGGGTAGCGGTCCGCATGGGTCGGCAGCAGGCCGACCGTGCGCATGAGGTCCGCGACGCGCTCGCGCTTCTCGCGCCCGCCCGCCAGGTTGTGCAGCCAGATGGGCTCGGCGATGATGTCGCCCACGTTCATACGCGGGTTGAGAGACGCGAACGGGTCCTGGAAGATGATCTGCAATTCGCGCCGCAGCTTGCGCAGCTCGCCCTTGCCGAGCTTCACGATCGAGCGGCCCTCGTAGCGCACGTCGCCCTCGGTCGCCTCGATCAGGCGCAGGAGGAGACGTCCCAGGGTGGACTTTCCGCAGCCGGATTCTCCCACGACGGCGAAGGTCTCGCCGCGGCGGATCGCCAAGGACACGCCGTCCACGGCACGCACGATCGTCGGCTTCGACAGAAGGCCGCCGCCGCCGAAATGCTTCTTCAGGCCGACACCCTCGAGAACGATGTCGTCAGCGGGCATCACGCTCATAGGGCGGCTCCACGGTGGATTTCGAGAGGGGCGTACCAGCAGCGTGCCTTGTGGCCGGGCTTGATCTCGGTGAGCGGCGGCGGATCATTGGCGCAGTGGCTGTCGGAGAAGGGGCAGCGCGGGGTGAAGCGGCAGCCCTTGGGCATCAGTTCGGCCGGCGGAACGGTGCCCCTGATCGTCGCCAGGCGTCCCTGGCGCTTGCCAAGCGACGGAACCGAACCCATGAGGCCGATGGTATAGGGATGCTGCGGGTCCTCGAAGATCGCCTCGACGGGGCCGCTCTCGACCACGCGGCCCGCATACATCACGGCCACCTCGTCGGCGACCTCCGCCACCACGCCGAGATCGTGGGTGATGAGGATCATGGCCGTGCCGGTCTCCTCCTGCAGGCGGCGGATGAGCATGAGGATCTGGGCCTGGATCGTCACGTCGAGGGCGGTGGTCGGCTCGTCGGCGATCAGGAGCTGCGGATCGTTGGCGAGCGCCATGGCGATCATCACGCGCTGGCGCATGCCGCCCGACATCTCATGCGGATAGGCGCGCAGGCGCTTTTCCGGCGCCGGAATGCGCACCTTCTTGAGCATGTCGAGCGCCCGTTCCCAGGCCTCGGCCTTGGACACCTTGCGGTGGCGGACGATTCCTTCCGCGATCTGGTCACCGATGGTGAAGGCCGGGTTGAGCGAGGTCATCGGCTCCTGGAAGATCATCGCCATGCGGTCGCCGCGCAGATCGGCCCGCTCGCGCTCGGTGAGCGTCAGCAGATCCTGTCCGTCGAACCGGGCCGAGCCGGCGACGATCCGGGCTGGCGGCGTGGGCAGGAGGCCCATGAGGGCCAGCGACGTCACGCTCTTGCCGCAGCCGGATTCCCCAACGATGCAGAGGGTCTTGCCTTTGCGCACGGAGAAGGACACGTCGTCGACGACGTTCACGCCTTTGGGTGCGCCGTCGAAGCGGACGGAAAGCCCCTGGACGTCGAGCAGCGGCGGCTCCGCGGCCAGCCCGACCGTGCCCGGCTCGTGAATGTGCGTCCTCGATTGCTGCGTTGCCTCAAGTCCCATGGAGACGTTGATCCTCGGTGTTTTCAGATGTTGCTTGTTGGGGATCCTTGCCGTCGGGCAGGGGGCTCGTCATGACTTTCAACAGCCCGTCGCGCACCAGTTCGAGGTGCTCGCGCATGGCCTGTTCCGCCGCATGGGCCTCGCGCTGGGCAATGGCCGCGATCACGCGCCGGTGCTGGTCCACGTAGACCTGCTGCCGCTCCCCTGAACGGGCTCGCTCGCGTAGAAGGCGCCACGTGGCATCCTGGCGGATCCGGTCGACCATGTCGAAGATCGCCAGCAGGAGCGCATTGCCCGCCACTTCGGCGATGGCGCGATGCAGGGCGCTGTCCCAGAGCTCGCGTCCATCGGCGTCCGACATCGAGGCGGTCTTGTCCGCCAGATGCAGGAGGCGCTCGATGTCGCCGTTCGAAGCGCGCAGGGCCGCGAGCCGGGCAAGCGCCGGCTCGATCTCCAGGCGCACGTCCATGACTTCGAGCGGATTGGTTCGACGGGACAGGTCCTCCACGTTGGACGGCTGCTCCGGCGGACGAGGGCCGAGGAAGGTCCCTTTCCCCTGGTGGCGCCAGATGCGCCCTTCGGCCTCCAGAACCTCGAGAGCCCGCCGCAGGGCGCGCCGGCCGATGCCGATCTGCGCCGCCAGAACCCGCTCCGACGGGAGGCGCTGCTCCTCGTCGAAAGAGCCACCTTCCAGCAGGGCTCGCAGACGCCCGAGGGCGAAGTTCGAGCTATCCGGCAATGGATCGAGGTTGGCCATGGAGATCCGGCTGCGGTTGAACCAATCTTGCTGGCGGTCCGCAGAGGGAGATCGATTGTTTCGTCTCCGAGGGCGTCAGCGAAATAAGGCTAGCCCAAGGCCGAACCAATTTGCAACTGGTTCGGTGCTGGTTCTCTGTTCACAGGATGCCGGTTCATTAGCCAGGAACAGACGATAAGCGGTCTCCGCCCTCTGTCCCGCCTTCGCTATTTGCCTAAAGTTTACGCAACGAAAGTCTAAGGCCCGTGGTGCAATCAATGTCGGGATCGCGGGCTCCAGGCACACCACCTCGGAGGGCGCAAACCAAGTCGCGATGCCAATGTCGCGTCAATGCCGGAAAGCGCGACCTTCAGTGCTCCTGCCTGATCCCGTCGCCGGAATCGAGAAGCGCTCGCAGGCCCTCGCGATAGGTCGGGTAGCGAAGCGCCACGCCGAGTTCAGTCTTGATCCGCGTATTCCGCACGCGTTTGTTGTCCGCATAGAAGGCGCGCGCCATCGGCGTCTGGTCGGCCTCGTCGAAGGGTACTTCCGGGGGAGGTTCGCGGCCGAGCAGTTCGGCCGCATGGGCGATGACGTCCTGGGGCGGGCCCGGCTCGTCGTCCGCGACGTTGTAGACGGCGTTGCGGCTCGGGCGCTCCATGGAGGCCATGAGAACCTGCGCGATATCGGCCGTGTGAATCCGATTGAACACCTGGCCCGGCTTGACGATGCGCTTGGCTGTGCCGTCCGCCACTTTCACCAGGGCGTTGCGGCCGGGGCCGTAGATTCCGGCCAGCCTGAAGATCTGTACGGCGAAGGATGCGCGCTCGCCGAGCGCGAGCCATGCCTGCTCGGCTGCGATGCGCTGACGCGACCGGGCGGTCGCCGGATTGGGCGGCGTCGTTTCGTCGACCCAGTTACCGTCCGCATGGCCGTAGACGCCCACGGTCGACAGGTAACCGATCCAGCGCAGGCTCGGAGCCGACGCGATGGCCTGGGAAAAATGTGCGAGCACCGGATCGGTTTCGCTCGCGGGCGGAATGGAGACGAGCAGTGCATCGGCTCGGGCGATCCGGTCGAGAATGCGCGGGTCATGGTCGGTGCCGTCGAACACGAAGGTGTCTAGGCCCTCCTCCTCCATCGCCTTTGCCTTTTCGGGCGAGCGCACCGTGCCGCTGATTTCCGTGAATCGCGCGCCGTGCAGCTTGAGGAACTGGCGCACCGAATAGCCGAGACCAAAGACGAACAGGTTCATGAGAAATGGATAACCGGTGTAGTGCGGGTTCTCGGGCGGACCCTAGCGCATCGCGCGCGAAAGGCGAGCCGGTTTTTTTCACTCTCGCGACGGGAGCGAATGTCGAAGCTCGACATCCGACCTGCTTCGACATGGGCCCGCCATATCGTCACCGGCCTTGTGCCCGTGATCTCGATCGGAAGAGCGCGACGTTTCAACAAGTCAGGATGGCCGGGACAGGCCCGGCCATGACGTTGCGGGTGTCACCCCCGGCGAGCCGCAGGCGAGGGAAGGGGATCCGAGCTCAAGCGCTGAGCTATGGTTCCCTTCCCGCATCGAGAGGACCGGCACTGACAGCGCAGGTCTCCCCGAATGACGACGGCAAGTATGTTTCACTTGGCCGCGTCTCCCGTTCAACGACTTGATCGAAGCCTGTTCCAGGGTCCATAACGTCTGGCCGAAACAGGCCGGGCTGTCATCGGTTGAGCTCTACCGCTCCCAAAAGCTCCGGCGTGGAGGCGATGCATGGTTCTGACCAACGAGGACGTGGTCGATCTGGTGGCGTTCCGGCGCAAGCTCCACCGCACGCCCGAACTCTCGCGGCAGGAAGCGCAGACCGCGCGGGATGTCCGCGCCTTCCTGGCCGCGACGCGCCCGGACCAGATCATGACGGGCCTCGGTGGATATGGCATCGCGGCCGTCTACGAGGGCAGGCAGCCCGGACCGACGGTCATGGTCCGAGCGGAGCTCGACGGGCTGCCCATCGAGGAAATCTCGGATCTTCCCTATCGCTCGGCGATACCGGGCAAGGCGCATCTCTGCGGCCATGACGGGCATATGGCGATCCTGGCGGGGCTCGCCCGCGCGCTCGGGCGCCAGCGTCCGCAGCGTGGGCGCGCCATCCTGATGTTCCAGCCCGCGGAAGAGGACGGCTCGGGCGCCGCCGCCGTCGTGGCCGATCCGCGCTTTCGCGAGATCAGCCCGGACTTCGCCTTCGCCCTGCACAATCTCCCGGGTTTGCCGTTCGGCAAGGCCGCGCTGGCGGAGGGGCCGGTCAGTTGCGCATCCCGGGGCATGCGCGTCGTCCTGAACGGCAAGACCGCTCACGCATCGATGCCCGAGACCGGGATCTCTCCCGTCCCGGTCGTTGCCGAACTGATGCCGGCGCTGACGGCTTTGGGCCGTGGCGGTCCCATGGACGATGGCTTCTCCATGGTGACGATCACCCACGCGAAGATCGGCGAGCCCGCCTTCGGCGTGGCTCCGGCTCGCGCCGAGATCTGGGCGACCTTGCGCACCTTGACCGATGCCGGGATGGAGGATCTCTGCGTGAGCGCCGAGCATCTGGTCCTGAACGCAGCGCGGGAGAAAGAGCTCAGTGCCGAAATCTCCTATGACGACATCTTCGCGCATTGCGAGAACGCGCCGGAAGCCGTCGCTCATCTCCGCCGCGCCCTCGACGAGGAGAGCGTGCCGTACGACAGGGGCGACTTGCCCATGCGCGCTTCGGAGGATTTCGGCCGTTTCGGCCAGAGGGCGCCGGCCGCCATGTTCTTCCTCGGGGCCGGAGAGAACCATCCGAGCCTGCACAATCCCGATTACGATTTCCCGGACGACCTGATCGGCATCGGCGTCCGCGTGTTCATGCGGACTTTACGGAACCTGCTGGGGTAGCGGCGCGACTGGAGCTGAGCCGCATTGTTTGACGGCGAACCGGGAATGACACCCTCCCACGTCATTACCGGCCTCGTGCCGGTGATCTCGATCGGAAGGGTACGGCGCCTCATAAAAACGGGATGGCCGGCACAAGGCCGGCCATGACGTGGTGGGCGTTCGTTCGGACGACCCCGGAGGGCGACACGAGCCCCTACTGGAGCGGCAATCCGCGAAGTGATGATACGGCCTGCATCACGCCGCGCAGTTCCGCGAGACCTCTCATGCGACCGATGGCGGGGTAGCCGGGATGGGTGGGTTTGCCGACATCGTCGAGAAGCTCGTGCCCGTGGTCCGGCCGCATGGGAATGCGCCAGTGCGTCTCGCCCGCATCCTTCCGGCGCTTCTGCTCTTCGAGCAGCGCCGTGACCAGGGCCACCATGTCCGTGTCGCCGCCGAGATGGTCCGCCTCCATGAAGGAGCCATCCGGGTCCTTGGCAACGTTGCGCAGGTGGGCGAACCAGATGCGGTCCGCGAAGCGCTTCGCGATGGCCGGAACGTCGTTGATGGGATTGGCGCCGAGCGAGCCGCTGCACAGGGTGAGGCCGTTGGCGGGCGCATCGACGGCGTCGAGGATGAAGGCGATGTCGTCCGCGTTGGACACGATGCGGGGCAAACCCATGAGCGGACGCGGCGGATCGTCCGGGTGGATGCACATCCGGATGCCGACTTCTTCCGCCGTCGGGATCACCTCGCGCAGGAACCGGGCGAGGTTTTCGCGCAAGGCCCCGGCGTCGATATCCTTGTAGCGGTCGAGCATGACGCGCAGGCCCGGAACGTCGTAGCGGTCATAGGCCCCCGGAAGGCCCGCCATAATGTTGGTGAGAAGCTTGCGCCGGTCGCTCTCCGACGAACGGACATGCCAGTCCTTCGCGCGCTTTACCACTTCGGGAGAATAATCCGCCTCGGCGCCCGGGCGCTCCAGCATGAAGCAGTCGAAGGCCGCGAATTCATGGATGTTGAAGCGCAGCGCCGTCGCGCCGCCTGGCAGCGGATGGGCGAGTTCCGTGCGGGTCCAGTCGACCACCGGCATGAAATTGTAGCAGATCGTGGTGACGCCGCATTGCGCGAGGTTGCGCATGGACTGCCGGTAATTGTCGAACAGGCTCGTCAGGTCGCCTTCGCCGATCTTGATGCGCTCGTGGATCGGCAGGCTCTCGACCACGCTCCAGCGCAGCCCCAGGGAGGAATCGGCAGCGATGAGCGCCTTGCGCTTCTCGATCTCCTCGACGCTCCAGATGACGCCGTAGGGAATCTGATGCAGCGCGGTGACGATGCCGCTCGCGCCGGTCTGGCGGATATGGGAAAGCTGGACGACGTCCTCGGGTCCGAACCAACGCCAGGTCTGTTCCATGATTACCTCTCAAATAAAGGGCCGAGCCGGGGCTGCGGCGGAAGTTCCGAATTCTTCTCTCTTGGGGATCACGCGCTGAGCACCTCCGGCAATGCATCGGGCTCGGGCTCGAACAGGTCCGGGTGCTTTGCGGCGAGCTCGGGCAGGGAGCGCAGGATCTCGCTCAGGTGCTGATGCATGGCCTGCTCGGCCGCGACGGGATCGGAGGCCTTGATGGCCTCGACGATGTCCGCGTGCTGCGCGACGATGAGATGGCGCGGGGTCGCCTGCTTCACGTCGAGATAGCGCACCCGGTCCATCTGCGGCTTCACGTCCTCGATCATGCGCCAGGCGGCCGGCCGTCCGGCCGCTTCCGCGAGAAGTCGGTGAAACTCCTCGTCGAGAGCCATGAAATCGTCCGACGAGGTGGCGCGCTGGGCCCGGCGCTGCCGGGTCAGGCTGGCGTTCAGTTCGGCCAGGACCACCGGCGGGGCTTTCAGGGCCGCCTCGCGCACGACGGCGCATTCGACCGCCACGCGAATGAAGCGCGCATCCTCGACGGCTGCGCGCGAGATCTTGACCACCTGGGTGCCCCGCTGCGGCAGGACCCGCACGAGCCCGGCCTCGCTCAGCTTGATCAGAGCTTCGCGCACCGGAGAACGGCTCACGCCGAATCGCTGCGCCAGATCCTGCTCGGAAAGCATTTCACCCGGCGCGATCCTCATGCTGACGATGGCCTGGCGAAGGGCGCGGGTGACCTGCCGGGCCATGGGTTCACGGCTGATATCGAGCTTCGCGAGGGCAAGTCTATTGGTCATAAGTGGCACACTACCATACTAGTAGACCGTTGCAAAGGATCGTGGATGGGCTTAAGGTTCGGCCAGTGAGGCGCTCGCAACCGGCCCGGGAAAAAGGGCTCTGGCGAAGCGTCGAGGGAGTACGCCATGTTGATCCACCCGGACCGGCTGTTTCCTGTCGAGCCCGCCGCCCGCGAAGTGGCGCGCAGGCTCTATGCGCAAGTCAGCGACCTGCCCATCGTGTCGCCGCACGGTCATACGGATCCGCGCTGGTTCGCCGAGAACAAGCCCTTCCCCGATCCGGCGACGCTCTTCGTCATTCCAGACCATTACATCTTCCGCATGCTCTACAGTCAGGGCGTGCGGCTGGAGGACCTTGGCATTCCCGCGAAGGACGGCTCTCCCGGCGAGCGCGATCCGCGGGCGATCTGGCGCCGCTTCGCGTCGCATTACCACCTCTTCCGCGGCACTCCCACGCGCCTCTGGCTCGACCATACCTTCTCGACCCTGTTCGGCTTCACGGAGCGACTTTCGGCCGAGAACGCCGATACCTATTACGACCGTATCGACGCGGCCCTGCGCACGCCGGAGTTCCGCCCCCGCGCCCTGTTCGAGCGCTTCCGCATCGAGGCCATCGCCACGACGGAAAGCCCGCTCGATCCGCTGAAACACCACGAGACCATCCGGCAATCCGGCTGGACGGGCAGGGTGGTGACGGCCTATCGGCCCGACCCGGTCGTCGATCCCGAATTCGAAGGCTTCCGGCAGAACCTCGTGCGCTTCGGCGAGATCACCGGATGCGATACCTCGACCTGGAGCGGCTATCTGGACGCGCACCGCACGCGGCGCGCCTTCTTTCGCGGGTATGGCGCGACGTCGACCGATCACGGCCACCCGACCGCGCGCACGGCGGACCTCGCGCAGGCCGACGCGGAGGCCCTGTTCCGCCGGGTCTCGACGGGAGAAGCGACGCCCGAGGATGCGGAGCTGTTCCGCGCTCAGATGCTGACCGAAATGGCCGCGATGAGCGTCGAGGACGGGATGGTGATGCAGCTGCATCCGGGCTCGTTCCGCAACCACAATGATGCGCTCTATCGCCGCTTCGGCCGCGACATGGGCGCCGACATTCCGCTGGCGACCGATTACGTCCGTGCCCTTAAGCCGCTCCTCGACCGCTTCGGCAACGAGCCGAACTTCACCTTCATCCTCTTCACCCTCGACGAGACGAGCTATTCGCGCGAGCTGGCGCCGCTGGCGGGCCATTACCCGGCGTTGAAGCTCGGTCCCGCCTGGTGGTTCTTCGATGCCCCGGAGGGCATGCGCCGCTTCCGCGAGCTCACCACGGAGACGGCGGGCTTCTACAACACGGTCGGCTTCAACGACGACACCCGCGCCTACCTGTCGATCCCGGCCCGGCACGACGTCGCCCGCCGGGTCGACTGCGCCTATCTCGCCAATCTCGTGACGACCCATCGCCTGGATGAGGACGAAGCGCACGAGGTGGCCTACGATCTCGCCTATCGCCTCGCGAAAGAGGCCTACAAGCTGTGACACGGGACATGGCCGGCTCATGATGAGCCATGTCGCACAGAACGGGAGGAAAACATGACGAACCTGATCACCAGGCGGACTTTCGTCGGCGGGGTTGCCGGCGCCGCGGGCGTTGCGACCCTCGGCGGCAAGGCCTTCGCGCAGGCGACCCTGCCCACGAGCCCGGTTACCCTCAACGTCATCGACGTTGCCGGCAATCTGGCTCTGACCCAGAAAGCCATCGAGAACTACCGCAAGGCGAAGCCCAACCTGGTTTCGCGCATCACCTTCACCAAGGCGACGGCGCCGGAACTCGCAGGCAAGATCAAGGCGCAGCAGGATGCGGGCCGGGTCGACATCGACCTTGTGCTCACCGGCACCGATGCGCTATCCGCCGGCATCGAGCAGAAGCTCTGGGTCGACCTGATCCCCGGCCACGCGAATGCCCTGCCGAAGCTCGACGACATCTACCTCGCGCCCGCCGCCAAGATGCAGGGTCTGGCGAAAGGGCAGGGCGTCGTCGTGACCTATTACCCCTCGGGCCCGCTCCTCGAATACATGCCCGACAAGGTCAAGACCGTGCCGACCACGGCGGAGGAACTCCTGGCCTACACCAAGGCCAATCCGGGCCGCTTCCTCTATGCGCGTCCGGCGAATTCCGGCCCCGGCCGCACGTTCATCATGGGCCTGCCCTACATCCTCGGCGACAGCAACCCGCAGGATCCGGCCAAGGGCTGGGACAAGACCTGGGCCTATCTGAAGGAGCTGGGGCAGAACATCGAGTATTATCCGTCCGGCACCGGCGCTGTGATGAAGGAGCTGGGCGAAGGATCGCGCGACATGACCGTGTCGACCACCGGCTGGGACATCAACCCGCGCGTTCTCGGCGTCGTGCCGAAGGAGGCGAAGGTCGCGGCGCTCAAGGGCTTCCACTGGGTGGCGGACGCCCACTACATGTGCGTGCCCAAGGGACTGCCGAACGAGAAGGTCGCGGTCCTCCTCGACCTCATGAGCTTCCTGCTCACCAAGGAGCAGCAGGCCTACACCTACGACGAGGGCTACTTCTATCCGGGCCCGGCCGTGAAGGGCGTGACCCTCGACATGGCGCCTGCGGAAAGCCAGGCCGCCATCAAGGAGTTCGGTCGCCCCGAATACGAGAAGTGGATCGCCGAGAACCCCATCGAACTGCCGCTCCAGCCCGACCAGATGGTCGTCGCCTTCCGCATGTGGGACGAGCAGGTCGGCGGCGGCAAGCGCAAATAAGACGGCGCAGACAAGACGAAGAACAAGGACCCGCGATGACCATTGCCCTTTCCCAGTTCGACGAAGTGCGGCTCGATCATGTGAGCCGGGACTTCGGGGCGCTCAACGCTCTGCGCGACGTTTCCCTCACGATCCGGCGGCGCGAGTTCATCGCGCTGCTCGGGCCTTCGGGTTGCGGGAAATCGACGACGTTGAACTGCATCGCGGGTCTCCTGCCGGTGACCGGCGGGGCGATCTGGCTCGACAAGAGCCGGGTCGACACGCTGCGTCCCGAGGAGCGCGGGTTCGGGATGGTGTTCCAGAACTACGCGCTCTTTCCCCATCTCAACGTGCGCCAGAACATCGGCTTCGGCCTCAAGATGCGCGGCAGGCCCAAGGCGGAGATCGACCGCAAGGTCGACGAGGCCCTGAGCCTCGTGCGTCTCCAGGGCCAGGAGAACAAGCTGCCGGGCCAGCTCTCCGGCGGCCAGCAGCAGCGCGTGGCGATCGCCCGCGCCATCGTCATCGAGCCGCCGCTGGTGCTGATGGATGAGCCCTTGTCGAATCTCGATGCCAAGCTGCGCCTCGAAATGCGCGCGGAGATCCGGCGCATCCACAACGAACTCGGCGCCACGACCATCTACGTCACCCACGACCAGGACGAGGCCCTATCGCTCGCCGATCGCATCGTCGTGCTGCGCGACGGAGTAGTGCGGCAGGTCGGCACCCCGAAGGAGCTTTACGAGGCTCCGTCCCATCTCGACGTGGCCGATTTCATGGGCTTCCGCAACAAGCTGAAAGGCAAAGTGGTCGGAACCGAGGGCGGCCGCGCCATTCTCGACGTGGAAGGCGCGCGGATCAGCGGCGTCGCTCGGGAAACTCTCTCGGCCGGCTCCAGCGCCTATGCGGCCATCCGCCCGGACGATCTCATGGTCGGCGAGGCCGGGCCGAACGCCATTGCGGCCAATGTCGACACCATCGAGTATCGCGGCCGCGAATTCGTCGGAACCGCCCATTCGGCCGGCGGGCTCGATTTCGTGTTCCGCTCCCATCAGCCGGTCGAGCCCGGATCGAACGTGCACCTGCGGGCGGACGACCAGCGGGTTCTCGTCTTCGCGGAGCCGATCCAGGGGAGGCATTGATGGACGCCCTTGCTCCCACGGCCCCGGTCGAGCACGGCCCGAGCCTGCGCCAGCGTCTCGCGGCGCGAGGCTTCGACGCGGTCACCCTGCTCGTCATCCCGGCGGCGATCTTCAGCCTGCTGCTCTTCGTCTATCCCTTCGCGTTCGGGTTCATCCTGTCCTTCGAGCCGAAGGCGGGCGGCGATTGGCTGGCCAATTACAAGCGCTTCTTCTCCGATCCGTTCCTCTACGACACGATCGGCAACACGCTGCGGCTCGCGATTCCCGTCACGCTCCTCAACCTGCTGCTGGCGGTGCCGATCGCCTTCCGCGTGCGCCTGATGCGGCGCCAGCGCCTGCTCACCACGATCCTCGTCCTGCCGATCACCCTGGGAACGGTCCTCGTGGCCGAGGGGCTCTTGAACTATCTCGGCCCGCAGGGCTGGTTCAATCGCACGCTCATGACCTTCGGGCTGATCTCGCAGCCCCTGAAGCTCGTCCACAACTACTGGGGCGTCTTCGCCTCGCTGGTGATCACGGGCTTTCCGTTTACCTTCCTGCTGACGCTCTCCTACGTCACGGGCATCGACCCGGCGCTCGAGCAGGCGGCCGCGACGCTCGGCGCCAGCGCGTGGCAGCGCTTCCGCCACGTCTATCTGCCGCTGCTCATGCCGGGCTTCGCCATCACCTTCTGCCTATCGTTCGTGCAGGCCTTCTCGGTGTTCCCCTCGGCGGTGCTGCTGGGCGAGCCCGCAGGCATCACCCGCGTCATCTCGATTGCCGCGGCGACGGCGGCCTTCGAGGAATACGACTACTCCATGGCCTCGGCCATCGCCATGATCATGGGTTTCGTGCAGCTCGCCATCGTGGTGGCGGTGCTCGCCTCGCGCGGCCTGTTCTACCGTGGCCCCGCTTCCGGCGCGAAAGGGTAAAGCCGATGATCCGCGATACGACACTCGGCTCCAAGCTCTGGGCGGCGGCCATCTGGTTCCTCGTCGGCTTCTTCGTCATCAACCTCTTCGCCATGATCGCCACCGTGGTGACGAGCTCGTTCGCTACCCGGTGGCTCGGCACATGGCTGCCGGTGGGCTTCACCACGCGCTGGTATTCCTCCGCCTGGAGCGAGTTCCAGCTCTGGGACGTGCTGCTCGTGACCTTCCAGGTGATCGCCGCCGTGGTGTTCGTGTCCGGCGCGCTCGGCGTGACGGCCGCATACGCGCTCGCCCGCCGCGAATTCGCGGGAAAGCGGCTTCTCATCCTGCTCTTCCTGCTGCCGCTGATGATCCCGCCGATCACCTTCGGCATCCCGCTGGCGACCGTGCTCTACCAGACCGGTCTGGCAGGTACGTTCTGGGGGGTCGTGGCGGCCAATCTCGTGCCGACCGTTCCCTTCGTGATCCTCGTCATGATCCCGTTCATCGAACAGATCGACCCGAAGATCGAGGCGGCCGCCCGGGTGTTCGGCGCCAACACGTTCAAGCTCTTCATCCACGTGCTTCTGCCGCTGCTCCTGCCCGGCATCCTGGCGGCCCTGCTGCTGGTGCTGGTGCGCACCATCGCCATGTTCGAGCTGACCTTCCTGGTGGCGGGCCCGACGAGCCAGACGCTCGTGGTGGCGCTCTACTACGCGGTCTTCGCCGCGGGCGTGCGCGCCGTTCAGTCCATCGACGCCATGGCGGTGATCTACATGGTGACGACGCTCGTCTGGCTCATCATCGCCCTGCGCTTCGTCAACCCGACGCAGATCGTCACCCGCGCGAAGCAGCAGCCGGCGCATTGAGGGTTTGACTTATATGGCGCTGACAGGCTCTCCTCCCCCTTGTGGGGAGAGGAATACGCTCCTTTCCTTTTCAGGCCGGACCGCGAGGACACTATGTCAGACCGCTTGAACGAAGATTCCCTTGCCGATCTGCCGGATGGTATCCGGCGTCCCGCCTACGACCGGCGGGCGGTGAAGACCGGGATCGTGCATCTCGGGATCGGGGCCTTTCACCGGGCGCATCAGGCGGTCTACACCGACGACGTGCTCGGGCTCGATCCTCAATGGGGCATCGTGGCGGCGAGCCTCCGCAGTCCCGATACCTTCGACGCGCTGGCGCCGCAGGACGGGCTCTATACCCTCTCCGTGCGCTCGCGGGAGGGCGAGGCGCTGCGCATCATCGGGTCCATCCGCCAGGTCATCGTCGCCCCGCGCGCCACGGACGACCTCCTCGATGCGATGGCCGACCCGCGAACGAAGATCGTCACGCTGACGGTCACCGAGAAGGGCTATTGCCACGATCCGGCGACCGGCACCCTGAACGAAGCCCATCCCGATATCGTGCATGACCTCGCATATCTGAAGACGCCGCGTTCCGCGCCGGGCTTCATCGTAGAGGCCCTGCGCCGCCGCCGCCGGGCGGGCGTGCCGCCCTTCACGGTTCTGACCTGCGACAACCTTCCCTCCAACGGGCGCACGGTGAAGCGGGTTCTCACGCGCTTCGCCGAACTGGTCGATCCGGATCTCGGCCGGTTCGTGGCGGACGAGGTGTCCTGCCCCTCGACCATGGTCGACCGGATCGTGCCCGCGACCAGCGACCAGGACCGGCAGCGCATCGGCGAGGCTCTGCACGTGGAAGATGCCTGGCCCGTCGTGACCGAGCCTTTCACCCAATGGGTCATCGAGGACCGCTTCCCCCAGGGGCGGCCGGCCTGGGAGAACGCGGGGGCCGAGTTCGTCGCGGACGTGGAACCCTACGAGCACATGAAGCTCAGGCTGCTCAACGGCAGCCATTCGACGCTCGCCTATCTCGGCTATCTCGCGGGCTACGAGACGGTGGCTGACACCATGGCCGATCCGGCCTTCGTTCGGCTCGTCGAAGGGCTCATGGACGAGGAGGTCACCCCGACGCTCCACATGCCGCCCGGCGCCGACCTCGCCTCCTACAAGCGCGCGCTGGTCGAGCGCTTCAAGAACCCGGCCCTGAAGCACCGCACCTGGCAGATCGCCATGGACGGGTCCCAGAAGCTGCCGCAACGCCTCCTCGGCACGGTGCGCGACCGCCTGCGCGACGGCGGCTCCATCGCGCGCCTGTCCCTCGGGGTGGCGGCCTGGATGCGCTATGTCACGGGCGTCGACGAGAAGGGCTCCGCCATCGACGTCCGCGATCCCATGGCGGCGCGTTTGCGGGAGCTGGCCGACCGGGCAGGGGGCGAAGCCGGGAGCCTGGCGAATGCCCTGTTCGGCATCCGCGAGATCTTCGGCGATGACCTGGCGAACGACCCGCGCTTCACGCAACCCGTGACGGCGCATCTGGCGCGTCTCCATGAGAAGGGCGCCAAGAGGACGGTTGCGGAGCTTGGAGCGGAGTAGGGGCTCGATACGCCGCCATATCATGGCAGTCTGCCGTGTAGGGGCTGAACCCTCTCACGTCATGGCCGGCCTTGTGCCGGCCATCCCGCTTGTGTGAGACACAGCGCCTTTCAAACCGAGATCACCGGCACGAGGCCGGTGATGACATGGGAAGAGCCGCGGAGGCACTTTCAGCCAAGCGATGGCAACCTTCACTCGGCCGCCAGCTTCGCCCGCTTGCTCACGCACGATTTGCACCGGCAGCCCATCGGCTTGATGAAGGTCTCGAAGTAGCTCTTGCCGTAATTGTAGGTGATCTCGTCACCCGGCTTGATGCGCTTGATCGCCTTGATGCGGATCCGGCCGCGCGACACCGTGGCCTCGGCATTGGGGCGGCATCCGTGATTGATGTAGCGGGCGGTGTTCCAGCGGGGCGAGCCGTCGATGGTCCAGCGGTCGCTGATCTCGAACAGGTAGCGCGTGTTGCGTCGGCGCTGGACTTCCTCGTTCGTGATCTTCGGCCCGACATACTCGATGATGAAGGTGCCCTTCTCGATCACATCGGTCGCAAAGAGGCCGAGGCCGGTTTCCGATCGCCCAATGCGAAACGGGCCTTCTGCAGGTTTCATGTTCATCTGAGGCGAGGACTCCGAAGCACGCAAACTTTCATGCGGGTGTATTATCGACAAACCCGGAGCGATGAAATTGGGGCCGGATCGAAACTTCTCCAGATTCAGCGCAAGTTTTTGGCACCGCAGCATGGAAATGCTCGCCGCCGCGCTCTTGCGATGGAACGCCGTCTAGACGACTTCCGATGGATCCGAGGCGGACGCCAGAGCGCGTCGCAGAGTGTCGGCGAAATTGTCGTACGAGAACGGTTTCGACAATGTCGGCGAATCGCGGAACCGCTCGGGCAGCGAGCGGAAATCGTACCCCGTCGAGAAGATGAACGGGATGCCCCGGAAGCGCAGGACGTCGGCCACGGGAAATACCACCGATCCGTCCACGTTGATGTCGAGAATGCCGATATCGATATCGGCCTGCAGCGCAAGGGTCAGGGCATGATCGAGCCGTGCGGCCGGTCCTACGATCTCGCATCCGAAATCGAGAACCATGTCCTCGATCAGCATCGAGATCATCGCTTCGTCCTCGACGATCAGGACACGCTTCCTGCGACCCTCGAACATAGCCCCTCCAAGCCGGATTGCATCTGCATGGCGCCTTGCGGCGTCGTTAAAACGAATCAGCTGCAACAACTATAGTCGATGGTTCGGTACGCCATCACTATCTTAGGTTATTATGACTTACAGTGACATGGTAATGCCGGGGCCCGGACAAAGTAAAGACTCTGGGTCGCTGCGGTTATAATGCATCCTCCGGATGCAATTTCTACGCGCAGGACTGAGTAATCCTTGTCCAGCGAATCCCGCCGGGCTCTGTGCTCCGCCTATGTGACGCAAGGTCAGCAACCGCGCGAGGGGGCGCCGAACCGCGTCCGACCGCGAGCCTGCCTCACGGTAAAGTGAGGGTTCGAGACAATGCGTATCGGGCGAACGTCCCAATGCATCAGGTGGTGGGATTCTTCGATGACATGTCAGGAGTATCGGCAGCGCCTTCCAATGACCTTCCATGCATTTGGCTTGCAAGGAGAGCCAATTGGCAGCTGCCGTCTCCCAAGGAGTCAGGAAGTGGGTATCAGGGCCGTAGCAGCCTCTGGATCAGGGCATCGGCCGCATGGCTGGTCAGGCCCCACGCGACCGGTCGGTTGCCGAGATACACCGTGAAGGTGCCGTCCTGAGTCGCCTGCTTGGCAATACGGATCATGAGTTATCCTCCTCATGGGGAGCCCGGGCCACATGCCCGTTGTGCCGCCATGATGAAATGAGCGGCGCTCGGCGGGAAGCTTAAATTATGAGCAGTGACATGCGGATGACGGCGCAAAGCCTTGCGAACCAACGGCTTCGAGGACCGTTGCCGTATGGGGCCGCAGGAGCAGCGGGATCGATCCATGAAGCTTTTCGAATGCCAGGCCTGCGGCCAACCGCTCTACTTCGAGAACAGCCGCTGCGAGAGCTGCGGCCGGCGGCTCGGCTGTCTGCCGTCCATCCAGGATATCAGCGCCCTGGAGCCGACGGAGGAGGGGGACTGGAAAGCTCTGGCCTTGCCCGGCACGTCTTTCCGCTTCTGCGCCAACGCCCGGTACGAGGCCTGCAACTGGCTGATCCCGGAAGACGACGCCAACCCCTATTGCCGGGCCTGCCGGCATAACCGCACCGTTCCGGACCTGTCCATTGAGCAGAATCTCGTCCGGTGGCGCAGCCTGGAGACCGCCAAGCGCCGTCTCTTCTATACCTTGCTGAAGCTCGACCTGCCGCTGGCGACGCGGGCCGAGGATCCGCAGGGGCTCGCCTTCGACTTCCTGGCCGACCCGGCGGAGAACTCTCCCGAAGGACCCTCCATCCTGACGGGGCACGACAACGGCCTGATCACCATCAACATCGCCGAAGCCGACGATGCGGAGCGGGAAAGGCGGCGGCATAGCATGGGAGAACCCTATCGCACCCTCCTCGGCCATTTCCGGCACGAAGTCGGACATTATTTCTGGAACGTGCTGGTCCGGAACGATCCGAGCCTCGAGAGCTTCCGCCGGATCTTCGGAGATGAGCGGCAGGATTACGGGGAAGCCCTGAAGGCCCACTATGCCCAGGGGCCCAAGGAAAATTGGCAGGAAGAGTTCGTCAGTTCCTACGCGGCCTCGCATCCTTGGGAAGATTTTGCCGAAACCTGGGCTCACTATCTTCATATCGTCGATACGCTCGAGACGGCCCATGCCTTCGGCCTGACGGTCCGTCCCAGAATCGGCCGGGGCCCCGAACTCGCGGCGCAGATCGACTTCGATCCGCATCGGGAAACCGATTTGAACCGGCTGGTCACGGCCTGGCTGCCGCTGACGTTCGCCGTCAATTCCCTGAACCGCAGCATGGGCCAGCCGGACCTCTACCCCTTCGTTCTCGCTCCGGCGGTCATTGCCAAGCTGGCCTTCATCCACGAGCGCATCCATAGCTGGAGCGGGCGGGGGCAGGGCGAAGCTGACGGCTGTCATGTTCTCAAAGCGGTGATCGGAGGGCTGAATTCTCGCATTGGAGCGCCACATTCCGCATAACACGCCCTTTTGGGACCTTGCGTGAAATGTCTAGGTATGAGTAGTTATCGTCTTGCCCTCAATGGTTGAGGGCGTTACGCCTATAGCGTTTACGAAACTTGAGACTTTAGAAGGCAGTCCTGATGGGCCGGGGAAATGATCACCGTGATCGCCGACGTCAATTTGGCGGTCAACCCGAAGATCACTGGGGCGATTTCGCTCCTCCAACATCTTATGAACGGCCCATGCGGCAGCAGACATCTTATGGCTCACCCGCTTCGGGACCAGAGACCGAAGCACGGGTGAAATGGTTCAATCCTGAAAAGGGCTTCGGATTCGTCGAGATGACCGACGGATCGGGCGAGGCCTTCCTGCACGTCCGGCAGGTCGAGGCGGCGGGCTATTCCGCGCTCGAATCCGGCACGACCCTGGTCATCAAGGTCGGCGCTGGCCAGAAGGGACCGCAGGTCCAGGAAATCGTGAGCGTGGACGCCAGCACGGCCGAGCCCGAGCCGCCGCGCGCCGCTCGCGGTCCGCGTCCGATGCGTTCGGGCGGCCCCGGCCAGTCCGGAGGCGGTTTCGGTCGTCCGAGCGGCGGCCCGAGCTCCCGTCCGGTCAGCGGCCCGCCGGAAGTTCCGGCCACCGTCAAGTGGTTCGATTCCGTAAAGGGCTACGGCTTCGTGTCCGTCGAGGGAGAGAGCAAGGATCTGTTCCTGCACATCTCCGTGGTGGAGCGCGCGGGCCTCAGCCAGCTTGAGCAGGGCCAAGCCGTCCGTGTCGCCATCGTCGAGGGCCGTAAGGGCCCCGAAGTCGGCGCCATCGAGCTCGCCTAAGGCTTCCAGCCTTTCTTTGTGAATTGCCTCGGGTCTGAGGTCTTCTCCCTGTGGAGAAGACCTGCCCGGGTTTTTTCGTGTTGGACGGCCGTCCATCCGGCCATGTCAGGTCCGGCTCCAAAGTGAACGACACTTTGGAGCGGATTTTCATGGGTCGGCGGAGGGGTGGATTCCCGAAGCAGGCCTATCCACTGCTTCCATTGCTTTTTCTCTAGTCCGGCGCATCGTTGGGCGCGAAAAACCGGACCGCTTTTCCGCGCGACGGTTTAGCAATGGACTTCTTCGAACGCCCGCACCCACATCTCGCAGACACCGGACCGGACGATTTCATTGAGCGTGAACTCGATGATCGGAACCGGGAGCATCTGCGATTTGATCAGGTGGATGACCGTGCGCAGGCCCGAGGTCTCCCGCAGGTCGCACTGGCTCACGTCCCCGTTGATCACGACCGTGCAATCCTCCCCGATGCGGGTCAGGAACGTTTTCATCTCGGCCGGGGTGGCATTCTGCGCTTCGTCCAGCAGGATGAAGGCGTCGCGCCATGACCGTCCGCGCATGACCTCGAAGGGCACCAGCTCGATATCGCCGTTCTTCATTGCGATTTCGTAGGCGGCGGCACCGATCCGCTCCTTGATGGCTTCGATGACCGGAGCGGCCCAGGGGCCGAACTTCTCCTCGAGGCTGCCGGGAAAAAAGCCGAGGGAGCGGCCGCTCGGAACGTTGGGACGGGTGAGAATGATCTTCCGGATGCGACGCTGACGGAAAAGGTCCGCCGCATAGGTCGCCGCGATCCAGGTCTTTCCGGTCCCTGCAGGCCCGAGAACCACGACCTGGGCACTGTTCTTCAAAGCGTCGAGATAATCATCCTGTGTTGCATTGAGCGGTTTGATGGGAGGGAGGCTACGCTCAGCCTGGAACTTGGATCCGGTGAGGTCGAAGACCTGCGCTGTTTCATGGGAGCGGCGGGTCTTGCGTCTCTGCTTCTCATGATGCTTGCTCAATGACCAACTCCGGTTTTGAAACTGCGCACGGAGACCTATCCAGGCGCCGCGCAGAGGCGTCTGGAGGAACTTGCAAGAGAAGGTTGTTTGCGAGGGCGAGTCGTTGCTGGCGGTGGATTTCCGCAATCCGGACGGTGAGGATCAACCTGCCTGCCCATCAAAGCCTGTTCTTCAATCTGCCAGTGGCAAACTATCTTTGATTCTGATGACAGTTTACCGCTGCTACGCCTACCTGCGAGTCAAATGTTGAGGCAGCCTGCTTGGTTCCCGGGCATAATCCCTCTGTGAAACGGAGTGAAGAAATAGCTGTGGATGGCTCTGAGGCTGCTTCCAGGGTGGGCGAAACGGCTGGCCCTCGCCAATCGCTCCTGCCCAATGGTAAGGATGACGCCTCGAAAAAGGGCAGCGCGGCATGATCGTTATCTTCGGCTCCATCAACATGGACCTCGTGGCCAGAGTCCAGCGGATCGCCCGGCCGGGCGAGACTGTCCTGTCCCGCAGGGCCGACAGCTTCTTCGGCGGCAAGGGCGCCAACCAGGCCGTCGCAGCCGCGCGGGTCAGCCAGGGCGGTCCGCTGCGGGTCGCCATGGTCGGGGCCGTCGGCAACGATCCATTCGGTGAAGCCTGCCGTAAGAACCTCGACGAGAACGGGGTGGACGTGAGCACCATCCGGGTCACGGACGAGCCCACCGGATGCGCCTTCATCACCGTCGACGAGACCGGGGAGAACGCCATCACGGTCGCCAGCGGCGCGAACATGGCGCTGCGTTCGGACGACCTGCCCGAGAGCCTCCTGTCCAAGGCTTCCGTTCTGGTGCTCCAGATGGAGGTGCCGATCGCGGATTCCCTGGAAGTTGCCGCACGGGCACGCCGGGCGGGAGTCAAATTGGTGTGGAATTTCGCCCCGGTGCCGGCCGTCAAGGAACGGTCGGCCATTGCCGAACTCCTGGCGGTGACCGACGTGCTCGTCGTCAACGAGCATGAGGCGCTTGCCATCGCCGACGTCATCGGAGAGAGGGCGGACGACGACTTTCTCTGTGCCGGGGCCGATATTTCCCGCTTGTTCGGGCCGACCTGCATCGTCACGGCCGGATCGCGCGGCGCCTATGCCATCACTCCGGATGGCGCCCAGATCCACGCGACCGCGCGCCCGATCCGTCCGGTCGACACCACTGGTGCGGGAGACACCTTCGTGGGCGTTCTCGCCAACGGGCTTGCCGAAGGTCTGGAGGTCGGTCCGGCCATGGAGCGGGCCTGCGCGGCGGCGTCCCTGTCCTGCCTGACGGCGGGTGCCCAGGCGGGAATGCCCCAGAGAAGGGCCCTGGAGCATCACCTCGCTCAGGCTTGAGAGAGCGCCTCCGGGATCACCCTGGTCAGGCTCCCGGTGGCTGGGAAGAGCGGGATCAGGCAGGCCTGCAGGGCGTGGTAGAGGTCCGGCTTGCCCGCGAAGAGGGTCGTCCCCGGCTTCAGATCTTCCGACAACTCCGGGCGCCAGCCGCCGTGTTCGTGGTCGATCAGGTACCGGTCGGCAAAGCCCCAGAGGGTGCGGTACCATTGCTCGTGGTAATCGCTCGGATCGTGGTCACTGAGGAATGCCGCAGCGCCGATGGCTTCCGCGCAGGGCCACCAGAGCTTCTGCGGCAGTCGCGGCTTGTCTTCCCAGTCGAGGGCATAGAAGAAGCCGCCCTTGGCCTTGTCCCACCCGAGCTCGATGGATTGGCGGAAGAGCTCACGGGCGGCCTCCGGCATCCAGGCATGGCGCTTGCCGCCGAGCGCCCAGAGCTGGAGGACGAGGCGCGCCCATTCCAGCCAATGCCCCGGCGTCGTTCCGTAGGGGCGGAACACGTCGTAGCCGCGATATTCCTTGTCGAGGCTCCAATCCGCATGGAAGTGCTCGGCCACCCGGTAGCCGAGGGAGGCGGCATGGCGGCCGATGATCAGGCCCGCGATCCGCTCGGCCTTGTCGAGATAGGCCTTGTCGCCCGTAGCCTCGAAGGCGGCCATCAGCGATTCCGTCAGGTGCATGTTGGAGTTCTGGCCGCGATACTGGCTCAAGGGCTGCCAGTCGCGGGAGAATTCCTCCGTCACGGCTCCATGCTGCTCTTCCCAGAACCGCTCCTCCAGAACCTGGGTGATGTCCTGGATCAAACGGTCGGCCAGAGGGTGTCCCACGACCTTTGCGCTGGATGCGGCCAGCAGGACGAAGGCATGCCCGTAGGCTTGCTTGGTGTCGTCCTTCGGCCCGTCGTTGTCCAGGGACCAGACATACCCGCCATGCCGGGCATCCCGATGGGCATTCCAGAGATAGCTCACGCCATGGTCGACGATAGCGTCGCTTCCAGGGCGGCCGAGCAAGGTGCCGATGGCAAAGCAATGCACCATGCGCGTGGTGTTGTGGATCTGCCGCACGGGATTGGCGGCCTCGATCGGCTGGCCCGCGTCATCGAGATCGAAGAAGCCGCCGGCCGGATCGATGATGCCGCTCTGGAAAAAATCGAAGAGGCCATTCGCCTGATCGAGCAGCCATTGCCGGTGAAAACGGTTCGAGCGCCAGGTCGGGCCAAGGGGAGGGAGGAAAGGCTGGGACATCGTCATGACAGGTTCCGTTGTGATCAGGCGCGTGACGCGATGAATTGCTCGACCTCGGCCCATGAGGGCGGATTGGCGCCCCGCCGCGTGCAGACGATGGCGGCCGCGGCGGCTGCGAAATCGAGGGCACCGGTGACTTGCCCCTCCGTCAATTCGGCGATCCCTGCGGGCGTGAGCAGGTTGTTGGCATCGAGCCAGGACAGGAGGCCGGCGTGGAAGGTGTCGCCCGCGCCGACCGTATCCACCACGTCGATTCCTGGGGCACGGCGCTCCACGATCCGATCGCCGAAGGCTGCCAGCGGACCCTTCTCGCCGCGGGTGACGATCACGAGCTTCGGCCCGAGCGCGAGCCAGGCACGGGCCGCGGAGGCGAGGTCGTGGGTGGCGTAGAGAAGCTCGATGTCCTCGTCGCTCGCCTTCACGATGTCCGCAGAGGCAAGCAGGCGCTCGAAGCGCTCGCGATAGGCCTTCAGATCGCCGACGACCCGCGGCCTGACATTGGGATCGAGGGAAATCACGCGCGATCCCGCTTCGCGGCGAAGCAGCACCTCGATGGCGCCGGCGATGGGCTCGACGCCCAGGGCATAGGATCCGGCCGCGATGGCGTTCACCTCGTTCGGCAGCTGGGCCGGGAGCATGTCGGGCGAAAGGGCGCGGTCGGCGGAATTGGGCGCATAGAAGGAATATTGCGGCTGCCCCGACGCGTTCGTCGCGACCACGCTGAGGGTCGTATAGTTCGGGCAACGCCGAAGATAGGCGGCGCTCACGCCGGATTCGGCGAGCTTTTCCGCCAGGAAGGTGCCGAATACGTCGTCCGACAGGGTCGACAGGAAGGCCGACGGGCGACCGAGGCGGCCGATCCCGATGGCCACGTTGAAGGGTGACCCACCGGCAACGGCTTCCGCCGGAAAGCCGGTCGGGCTCGCCGCCCCGATAAAGAGGTCGATCAGGGCTTCGCCGCAAACCAGGATCATGAACAGCCTCCGGACAAAACCTCAATGACATTCATGGCCCCGACCGGCCCAATCCGCGTGAGCTTACGCGGGCATCGCATCGGGCGGAACCGGCTCCGAGGGGAGAGCCGCGATCCGTTTGAGATCGCGCAATATATGATCCAGTGAAACGGGTCCAGAGACACCGCCGAAGCCGAAATAGAGCGTCCTGTAATGGGCGAAGAGCTGCTCATAGACAGCATGCGCCTTCGGATCCGGCTCGAAAGTCCTGAAGGGCAGGCAGATCGCCGCCCGCGCGCTGTCGAGATCGGGATGCGATCCGGCGGCGAGGCTCGCGAAGATGCTGGAGCCGAGACCCGTCGGGATGCCGTTGGGCACCAGCACCGGCCGGCCCAGCACATTGGCGTAGACCTGGTTCAGCACCGCGTTGTGCTGAGGGATCCCGCCCGCATTGATGACCCGCTCGACCGGGACGCCGCCCTCGGCCATGCGCTCGAGAATGATACGTGTGTGGAAGGCCGTGCCTTCGATGGCGGCGAACAATTCGTCCTGGGCCGTGTGCAGCAGGTTCCAGCCGAGGGTGATGCCGCCGAGATCGGCGTTTACGAGAACGGTACGGTCGCCGTTGTCCCAGGTCAGGCGCAGAAGACCGGTCTGGCCGGCCCGGTAATGCTCCAGTCCCTTGGAGAGATCCTGAATGGCGGTATTGGCGCGCCGGGCAATCGCCTCGAAGATGTCGCCGGTCGCGGACAGACCCGCCTCGATGCCGACGAGGTTGGGGTCGACGCTGCCGGGCACGACACCGCAGACGCCCTGGATCAGGCTGGTTTCATCGGCGATCGCGATGATGCAGGTGGAGGTGCCGACCACGTTCACCACATCGCCGACCCGGCAGCCGGCGCCGATGGCGTCCCAATGGGCGTCGAGGGCTCCGACCGGGATCGGAATCCCGGCCTTCAGGCCGAGGCGCTCGGCCCAATAGGGGGTGAGGCGGCCCGCGACGACGTCGGATGTGACGTATTCGCCCGCGAGCTTCTCGCGAATGCCGTCGAACAGCGGATCGACCTTGGAGAGGAATTCCTGCGGGGGCAGGCCGCCCCAGCGGGGATTCCACATCCATTTGTGGCCCATGGCGCAGATACTGCGCTTGAGCTGTCTAGGATTCGTGACGCCGGTGAGGGTGGCGGCCACCATGTCGCAATGTTCGAGGGCCGTCACCAGCCGGTCGCGCTTGCCGGGATTGTTGCGCAGCCAGTGCAGGAGCTTGGAGAAGCCCCATTCGTGCGAATAGACGCCGCCGCACCATTCGATGGCTTCGAGGCCCTCCTGATGCGCGAGCCGGGTGATCTCCTCGGCTTCGGTTTTCGCCCGGTGATCGCACCAGAGATAATACTCGTCGAGCGGCTCGAGGCCTTCTCCGACCATCACGACGCTGGAACCCGTGGTGTCGATGGCGAGCGCGGCCACTTCGTCGCCTCTCACGCCCGCCGAATCCAGGGCGCCGCGCATGGCGCGCGTCAGCGCATCCATGTGATCGGCATGCGCCTGCGTCGCATAGGCGGGATTCTCCCGTTTCCGGTGAAGCGGGTATTCCGCCTTCGCAAGGCCGAGCGGTCCCTTGCGATCGTCGACGAGGGTGACCCTGACGCTCAGAGTGCCGAAATCGACACCTGCTACAACGGCCATCTGTATCTCCCAAATCGGGTCGTGTGCGGTTGAAAAGGAGGCGGGAGGTTATTTCTCGGACTGGCCATAGGTCGCCGCCGCGCCATGCTTGCGGAAATAATGCCGGTCGAGCAGAGCCTGCGAGACGCCCTGCGCGTTCGGCTGCAGCGAGAAGGTATACATCGCCATGCGAGCGACGGCTTCCAGGACGACGGCGTTGTGCACGGCGTCGTCGGGGGTCCGCCCCCAGGCGAAGGGACCATGTCCTGCGACCAGGGCGGCCGGCACTTCCATGGGGTCGCGATTGCCGAACGCTTCCGCGATGGCAACACCCGTCGCGCGGACGTAATCGTTCTTGATCTCGTCCGCGGTCAGCTCGCGGGTGACGGGAACCGGGCCGTAGAAATAGTCGGCATGGGTGGTGCCGAGAGCCGGGATCGGACGTCCGGCCTGAGCCCAGGCCACGGCATGTTCCGAATGGGTGTGCACCACGCCGCCGATCTCCGGGAAGGCCTTGTAGAGATGGATATGGGTGTCGAGGTCGGAGGAGGGGCGCAGCTCACCCCAGACGACCTTGCCTTCGAGGTCCGTGATGACGAGATCGTCGGCCTTCATGCGCTCGTACGGGACGCCGCTCGGCTTGATGACGACGAGGTTGTCCTCGCGGCTGATGCCGCTGACATTGCCGAAGGTGTAAAGAACGAGCCCGCGGCGAACCACTTCCAGATTGGCTTCCAGAACCTGCTCGCGCAGCTGCTTCAACATCGGATTCTTCCCAAAAAAGGCCCATGAACGGAAAACGGCGGCCACAGCTCGCGCCATGGCCGCCGGATGTCAAACGAAATCAGCGGACGGCCTGCCAGCCCTTGTAGTCCTTGATGTTGTCTGCTGTGATCAGCTTCGGCTCGAGAAGGATCACGTTCTTCTCGGGCTTCTTGCCGTTCACGATGCCGACGGCGAGCTCATAGGACTGAGCGGCCATGATGTACGGGTCCTGGGAGGCCGAGGCCTTGATCAGGGAGTTGCCGGACTTCAGCTCGGTCTCGATATCCGGGGCGCCGTCGACCGCCGTGATGATGAACTCGTTGCGGTTCAGCTGCTTGGCGGCCAGATTGATGCCGATGGCCGTCGGGTCGTTGATCGCGAAGACGGCGTCCACCTTCGGGAACCGGGTCAGCAGGCTCTGGCCGACGGCGAAGCCGCCTTCGCGGGAGCCCTTGGCGTCCTGGTTGTCCGACAGGATCTTGATGTCCGGGAACTTGGAGAAGACGTTCTTGCAGCCTTTCACGCGATCCGTGATCGACGAAACCTGCGGGCCGTTCACGATCAGGACGTCGCCTTTGCCCTTCAGGTGATCGGCGATGTACTGGCAGGCGAGCTCGCCTGCCTTGACGTTGTCCGTCATCACGGTGACGTCGGCTCCGGCCGCGGCCACGTCGAAGGCGGCGACCACGAGGCCCGCGGCCTGGGCACGCTTGACGGAAGGCTCGATGGCCTTCGGGTCGACCGCATTGATCATCACGATGTCCGTTCCGGCCGCCGTGAAGTTGTCCATCTGCGTGAATTGCTTGTTCAGGTCGTAATCAGCCGAGACGGACGTGATCTTGGCGCCGGGGGTGATCTCCTTCGCCTTGGCCTCGATGCCCTTGATGGTCGCGACGAAGAACGGGTTGCCCAGCAGGCCGACCGAAATTCCGACGTTCTTGACGTCCTTGGCGTAGGCTGGGGCGGCCAGGCCGGCAACGACGGCAAGGCTCAGCGTAAGACGGGAAAGTGCCATTGGTTCCTCCAAGTGTCCTTTGCAAGTTCCTTTGCAAGGTGTCTTTGTGCTCCACGCCTCCCGGAGCCTGTGCTTGCTTTCCGGGCGGGCGTCCATACGAGCGCCCGGGGCGGGCGCTGGTATCTCTCGATCAGGTGCGCGCCGATCCCTTGAGGCGGTAGCGGTCGAGCGCCACGGCCCCGATGATCACGAGCCCCTTGATGATGAACTGCCAGATGTCGGAGACGCCCACCAGGATGAGGCCGTTCGACAGGATGGCGATGATGAGCGCGCCGATCAGCGTGCCCCAGATCGACCCGATGCCGCCGACGAAGCTGGTGCCGCCGAGGATGACGGCCGCGATGGCGTCGAGCTCGTAGGATTGTCCGAGCTGCAGCCCGTTCGCGGCGAACAGGCGCGCTGCCGACATGACGCCTCCGAGGCCTGCCGCCAGTCCCGAGAAGGCATAGACGAACAGCAGGACCGCCCAGACCTTGATGCCGGTGAGGCGCGCCGCATCCGGATTGCCGCCGACCGCGTAGATGTGGACGCCCAGCACCGTTCTTCGCAGGATGAACCACGAGATGATGACCACCGCGAAAGCGATCCATACCAGCCAGGGCAGTCCGAACAGGGTGCCGTTGCCGATGAAGGCGAAGGGCAGCTCCGGGTTGAACTGGGTGGTGTCTTCACCGAGAAGGCGCGCGAATCCGCGCACCGCCGTCAGGGAGCCCAGGGTCACGATGAAGGGCGGCAGCTTCGCGTAGGCGATGAGCGCGCCGTTCACGAGGCCCAGGCCGAGGCCCATCAGCAGGGCGGCCGGGATGCCGAGCATGCCCCAATCCGGGATCTTCGAGGCCAGGATCGCCACCATGGCGGCAGCGGCCAGGATCGATCCGACCGACAGGTCGATGCCGCCCGTGAGAATGACGAAGGTCATGCCAGCCGCGAGCACTGTATTGATCGAGGCCTGCTGCATCACGATCGAGAGGTTCTGGAAGCTCAGGAACCGGCCCGACATGAGCTCGAACACGATGCCGAGGATGATGAGCACCGGCAACATGCCGATAGCCTGGAGGGTGGAACGCCAGGCAAGACGGCGCTGGAGGCTTTCCGACGCCATATCGGCGCCCTTCACCCCGGTCGATTGCATGCCTGCGCTGGTCTCATTCGGGGATGTCATTCGGCCGCTTCCCTTACGCCTGTCGCGATAGCAATGATGTTTTCCTGGGTCATGGGTGGATGGCCGGCGCCGCCGACCTCGCCCTCGAGCCGCCCCTCGCGCATCACCAGCACACGGTCGCAGATACCGACGACCTCCGGCAGTTCGCTGGAGATGACGATGACGCCGACACCGTTGCGGGCGAGGCTGTCGATCAGGCGGTAGATTTCCGATTTGGCCCCGATGTCCACGCCGCGGGTCGGTTCGTCGAGGATGAGGACTTTGGGTTTCGTCTCGAGCAGGCGCGAGAGAAGGACTTTTTGCTGGTTGCCGCCGGACAGAGAACCGACCGGCACAACGTCACCTGCTACACGGATGCCCAGAGCCCGGATCGCGGCTGCGGCCCGCTGCTTGGCGACTTTCATGTTGAGCACGCCACCCGCGCGGGAATCCCGGCTCAGCACGTTCACGTTCACGTTGTCGCGCACGGTCAGGTCTAGAAAAAGACCGAGATGCTTGCGGTCTTCCGTGAGGTAGACCACGCCGGAATGGATGGCGTCGTCGGGCTCGTCGATCGAAAGGCGGTTGCCCTGGAGGAAGACTTCGCCGCTGGTGCGCGGATCGGCTCCGTAAATGAGGCGCGCCAGCTCCGTGCGTCCCGCGCCGACGAGGCCGGCGATGCCGAGGACTTCCCCTTCATGCAGCTCGAAGGAGCAATCGTGCACGCGCACGCCGTCGCCCATGTTGCGCACCGCGAACATCACGGGGCCGCGGCTCTGATGGGCGTCGTGGTCCTTCTTGTAGAAGGACGACAGGTCACGGCCGACCATCATCTGAACGAGGCGCTCGGCCGAGATTTCGTCGCCTACCAGGGTGCCGACATAGGAGCCGTCCCGGAGCACCGAGACGCGCTCGGCCAGCTCGTAGATCTCGGCCATGCGGTGGCTGATATAGATGATGGCGAGGCCCTCCGCCCGCAGCTGCCGGATCAGAGCGAACATCGCCTCGGTTTCACGCGAGGAGAGGGACGTCGTGGGCTCGTCCATGACCAGGATGCGGGAGTTCGCGATGAGCGCGCGGGCGATCTCCACGAGCTGCCGCTCGGCCATCGACAATTCGCTGACCTTCGTGGTCGCCTTGAACTGAACGCCCAGCCGTTCGAGAACCGTCCTGCAGGCCTTCTCCATGGATCGCCGGTCGACCATGGGACCGGATTTGTGCTCCCGGCCGAGAAGCATGTTCTCGGCGACCGTCAGGTTGGGGGCGAGGGAGAGCTCCTGGTAGATGATCGAAATGCCGTGGTGCCGCGCAGTCAGCGGGCCGTCGATCACGACAGGTTGGCCGTTGATCCGGATCTCTCCTCCCGGATCGGCCTGGTAGGCGCCGGAGAGGATCTTCATCAGCGTCGACTTGCCGGCGCCGTTCTCGCCCATCAGCGCGTGGATTTCTCCTGGGTAGACCGTCAGAGAGACGTTCGTCAGCGCCCTGACGCCGGGAAACGTCTTGGAGATGTCTCTCATTTCGAGGATCGGGGTGGATCCTGTCATGGGCGTTTCCCTAAAGGCGTATTATTGGATCGGCCGTTTTCAGCCTTGAACTCTGAAGACTCTATCATGCCAAATTTCGGACCGGATCAGAAGAGATCGTGGATGCCGTAAATGTTTCAACTCAATCGGGTTTCAATCCCTCCTTTGAACCGTGGAACACACTCCACAACATTTGTTGCGCGGCGTCACCTTCCGCAGAATTCAGCTGGCCGATGCGCTGATACAGAGTTTCATTTCTGGCGCTTCCCTTAGGAGCGCACGAATTCCGGCTTCAAGGCTCGGTAAAGCGCGCGGAAAGCCTCGATTCGCGGACGGTAGAGGTCGACGAGATGCGCCTGTGGCTCGATGGTTTCGAGCACGGCGGGCGGCATGCACACCGCTTCCGGCATCTCACCGGTCGTCGCGAGGCGCGCCAGCCGCGCCGCACCGAAGGCGGGACCCTTGTCGCTGCCATGATAGCGCACCATCGGAACGTCCAGCACATTGGCGAAGATAGAGGCCCAGAACACGCTTCTCGACCCGCCGCCGATCATGCCGGCATAAGTCAGCGGCGTACCGGCCTGCGCGAGACATTCCTTCGCATCGGCGAAGCTGAAGGCGACCCCTTCGAGGATGGCCTGCACGAGGTCCGCCTGCTGCGTCTGCGGGGAGAGGCCGAAGAGCACGCCGCGTGCATAAGGATCGTTGTGCGGGGTCCGCTCGCCCGCGAGATAGGGCAGGAAGAGAATGGGCGACGGCTTCCGATAAGCGGCCTCGGTTTCGTGCAGGAGCTCACCGATGTCCCGTTTCAGGAGCTGGGCGCCCCAGGCCAGGCAGCTTGCCGCGTTCAGCATCGCGGCCATCTGGAACCAGCGATCCGGCACCGCGTGGCAGAAGGAATGCACCACGGCTTCCGGAGCCGGGCTGAAGTCGCGGGTGGTGACGAAAAGCTGGCCGGACGTGCCGAGCGAGATGAAGGCCGACCCATCCTCGATCGCGCCGAGACCCACGGCGCCGGCAGCCGCATCCCCGGCGCCGCCGGCCACGACCACGTCGCTCCGCAGACCCCATCGTCCGGCGATGTCGGCCCGCAGGATGCCGGATGCTTGCGAGCCTTCGACGAGCGTCGGCATCTGTTTCCGGCTGAGCCCTGTCGCGGCCAGCGCTGCATCGGACCAGTCGCGCTTGGCCTCGTCCAGCCACCAGGTTCCGGCCGCATCCGACATCTCCGTCACGATCTCGCCGGTGAGCTTGAGGCGGATATAGTCCTTCGGCAGCATCACCTTGCGCACGGCCCGGAAGATGTCCGGCTCATGGCGCGCGAGCCACACGAGCTTCGGCGCGGTGAAGCCCGGCATCGGGATGACTCCCATGGCATGGGACAGCTCAGGGTACTTGTCTCCCAGCTCCTGCGCTTCACGAAAGGAGCGGCCATCGTTCCAGAGAATGGCGGGGCGAAGAGGCCGGTCGCTTTCATCGAGCAGAACCGCGCCGTGCATCTGGCCCGAGAGGCCGATGCCGCGTATATCCGCCAGCGCCGATGCGGATCGCACGCGCAGCCGATCGAGCGCCGTCTGCACCGCCTCCCACCAGATGTCCGGATCCTGCTCGGACCAGAGATCGTGCGGGCGGGAGACCTGAAGAGGGACATCCGCCTCCGCGACCACGGTTTGCGCATCGTCGACGAGGACCGCCTTCACGGCTGAGGTGCCGACATCAATGCCGAGATAGTGAGGCACGCCGCATGCTCCTTGAAATGTTGATGGCCTTGGTTTGGCCTCATGTCCGGAAGAGCATATAGATCAGCCCGGCCGCTTAGGCATACAGGTGATAAAATCCAGAGCCGTGGCCGTGAAAAAATCTCATGGCCGAAATGTCGCTCGGATATTTAAATGGCTGCGACATGCACCAGATAGTCGGGCATGCCACAGAATTCCAAACCCCAGTCTGAGTTCATTCGCCCCGAAGCCGCCGGTTCGGCGGCGGCGCTGAGCGCCGCCGTACGACTGCACCTCGGGAAGCAGTTGCGTGCCCTCTATGGCGATCCCGCGCAGGACAAGCTGCCACGCGATCTCGCGCGTCTCGCCGATCGCGTGGCCCAGGTCATCCGGGCGCATACGGAGCCGGTCGACCAGGAGTTCATCAACGGTGTCATGGATGCGCTGCCGAACTTGCGCGCCTTTGCCCTGTCGCTGACCGGGAAGGTCGACCAAGCGGAAGATCTGGTGCAGGACACCGTGCTCAAGGCCCTGACCAAGCAGGACACGTTCGAGGCTGGTACGAATCTGCAGGCCTGGCTCTTCACGATTCTCCGAAACGGTTTCTACTCCACTCACCGCAAGACCAGCCGCGAAGTGGAGGACGGTGACGGTACCCATGCCGCGAGCATGATCGCGATCCCGGACCAAGAGGACAAGCTCGCGCTTCAGGATCTCTCCACGGCGCTCGAGAAGTTGCCGCAGGAGCAGCGCGAAGCCATCATCCTCATCGGCGCCGAAGGCATGTCCTACGAAGATGCGGCAGAAGCCTTGGGCGTGAAGGTCGGTACGATCAAGAGCCGCGTCAATCGCGCCCGCAACCGCCTAGCAGAGCTGATGGGCACGCCCCGGGTCGAACACGATCATTCGGCAACGGCCTGACGATCGCTTCGCCGTTTAAATGAGCATCGTGCGGAAAAGTGCATTCCACTTCTCCGCACGATGCTCTATGCCTTCGCCTCACCAACTTGTGAGCAGGCGCGTAGCCTACCTTTGTAGGGCCCTGCGGCTCCCCGGCAGCGGCTCGCGGCGCTCGGCGGCTTGAAACCCGTTCGAGGCCCGGCAAGGACAACAGACTGCCCGAAGGATTTTGAGGCATGTCGCTTGTCGAGCTGATCGGATTCCTGGCCCTCACCGGAATTGCCGCTTACATCCAGACCCTGACCGGCTTTGCTTTCGGCCTGATCACCATGGGGGGCGTCGGGCTCACCGGCCTTCTGTCTCTTCCCGACGCGGCGATGCTCGTGAGCGTGCTCACCTTCGTAAATGCCGTTCAGATGCTCCACAAGGGCTGGCGCGACGTGGCGTGGCGGGAGTTTCGCGTCGTGATGCTGACCAGCATCCCCATGCTCTTCGTCGGATACTGGCTGCTGGAATGGCTGGCCGGAACGCGGGCCGACGTGCTGCGCCTCATCCTCGGCTTCGTGATCATCGTCTCGAGCCTGCAGCTTGCCCGAAAGCCCGATCCTCTTCCCACGCGATCGGGCGACGTCTCGTTCATGGCCTTCGGCAGCATCGCGGGCCTGATGGGCGGGATGTTCTCGACCGCAGGTCCGCCGCTTGTCTACCACTTCTACCGGCAGCCGATGCCCCAGGTGACGATACGGGAAACGCTGGTGACGATTTTCGCGCTCAACGCCGTGTTCCGAAACGGTCTCGTCTTCTTTTCCGGCAATCTCCCGTCGGCGTCGACCCTGACGGGGCTCTTCGCTGTCCCGGTCGTCATGGCGGCCACGCACGCCGCCCGCCGCTGGCCTCCGCCGCTCTCCCCCGCGGCGATGCGTTGGATCGTGCTCGGCCTGCTCTTTCTGTCGGGCGTGTCGCTCGGAATGCCGGCCGTCTTGCATCTGCTGACGACCCGCTGACAGATTCGCGCTGCACAAAATATCAGCGGCCCCGAATGACCGTTCCTCGAACTTTTTCACAAGCTTCAGGTTGGCTTGTAGCTGGTGGGTGCTCGAAGCCGCTCTTCTGCCAAGGAGGGGAGCATGGAACATAGGCCTCTGTCCGAACTCAGTAGCGTCGCCGACCTGAAAATCCCTGAGGACGTCAAGGTGCCCGTGCTGACGAAGCGCGAACGCCTGGACCGCTGGGTCGAGCTCCTGGAACGGGAGCCGGACCGCATCGTCAGGACCCTGGACGAAATCGAGTGGAAGCCGAAGGCCCAGCGCCTGGCCCTGCGGGCCGACGGCTCCGCCCTGACGGTCGCCTATTCCGACCCGGTCCTCCGCCATGCGGGCTTGCGCAGCGATAAGTTCGGAGATGCGGTGGATTTCTTCCAGATCTCCGAGCACGATGCCCATATCGTCCTGTGCTCCTGCCATGGCGGCGAGGCCATGCGGGCGGACGAGGCGGCCCGCCGGGTGCGCGGCATCCGGTCTCCCAGCCTATGGGCGCTTTATTTCGGCTGGTTTCGGTAACTCGACCGGCGGATCTGCCGATCAGGCAGTCCTGGCGGGCCTATCCGCACGAGGTGCAAACCCGCCAGGGCGGTCGATGCGAGCGAAGTTTCATGAGTAATAAGAGACCCGCATTCATATTCCAGTCCCAACAAGGGCCTAACCCGCTACAACATATCAATAAAAAGATTGTTTATCGATCGATACGCCGGAATGTAAACACAGTTACTACTTGCTGATTATCCACACGAGGGGCGTGGGGCGGTACCTGCTACTCAATCCTGGGGGGATCGAGATGGCAGTCACGGCTCTCGTCGACAGAACTTACGATCAGAACATTGACGGCGTCCTGTCCGGCGAGCGTTGGAACAGCCTCAATCTGACCTACAGCTTCCCGCCGTCGTCCGCCAACTATGGCGACCCCTACGGTAACGGCGAGACCGAGAACAACTTCCAGCCGCTGTCTCCTCTTCAAAGCGCGACCGTCCGCAAGGTTTTCGCCATGATCTCGGACGTGACCGACCTGAGCTTCGTCGAAATTCAGGAGACCTCGACCCGGCGCGCCGATCTGCGCCTGGCAAGATCCGATGAACCCGATACGGCATGGACCTACCCGGTCACGAAGGCACAGGAAGCCGGCGATACGTGGTTTCGGACGAGCGGCGGATGGTTCGATCAGCCGATTCCCGGAAATTATGCGTACTACGTCTTCATTCACGAGATCCTTCATCAAGTCGGCCTGAAGCACGGCAACGACGCAACGGGGTTCGGCGCCATGACGCCCGAGCGCGACTCCATGGAGTATTCGCTGACGACCTACAGGTCCTATGTCGGGGCGTCCGGACGTTATGTGGAGAACGAAGGGTGGAGCTTCGGGCAGACCCCGATGATGTACGACATCGCCGCGCTGCAAAGGATGTACGGCGCAGACTTTACCACCCGCAGCGAAGATACGGTCTATCGCTGGAGCCCGGCCACGGGCGAGGCGTTCATCAACGGAATCGGACAAGGGGCTCCGGGAGCCAATCGGGTCCTGATGACTCTGTGGGATGGGGGAGGAAACGATACCTTCGACTTTTCGAACTACAGGACGGGTCTGAGCGTGGACCTGCGGCCCGGCGAGTGGACGACGACCTCAACAGCGCAGCTTGCCGATCTCGGCGCCGGCAGGTCGGCGCGGGGCACGATCGCCAACGCTCTTCTCCATGACGGAGATCCCAGGTCGCTCATCGAGAACGCTCTGGGAGGGACCGGCAACGACGTGCTCGTCGGCAATGTGGGCTCGAACGTGCTGAAGGGAGGGGCGGGGAAAGATTGCCTCAACGGCCTCGACGGAGCCGACACGCTTCATGGCGGAGCCGGCAGGGACGTGCTTCTCGGCGGTGAGGGAATGGATGTCTTTGTCTTCGACACGAGCCTCCGGAAAGGCGTCGACCTCGACCATATCCTGGATTTCTCGGTGGCGGACGACACCGTTTATCTGGAGAACGCCGTGTTCTCGCACCTCGGCCGTGCGGGCAAGCTTGCCTCCGCGGCGTTCTGGACCGGCTCCAAGGCCCATGACCGGTCCGACCGGGTCATCTACGACAAGAAGTCGGGTTTGCTCTATTACGACCCTGATGGAACCGGAGACAGCGGCCAGATCAAATTCGCCCAGCTGACCAAAGGGTTGAAAATGACGGCCGGCGACTTCCGGATCATCTGAGCGTCCGCTCAGGCATGCTCCCGTGGCGCTCTCCGAGGCCTGCGGAGGGCCGCTACCTTCCGTCAATTTGACTTCCTGCCGGGTTTAGAGGACATCACGCGGTTTGATGAACCTGTGCCGATGGGAAACCCACCCTTGCCGGCATGAAGGATTGCCTGCCTCCGGAGCGATTGATGGACGGTTCTGTCCCCCAGCAGCGGATATCTCTGCGCTACCTCTCCGTTGCCCAGCTGACGAGTGCCGTCGAGCGGAGCCATGCCCGGCTCTGCGCCGTCCTCGTGCTGCTGTCGCTCGCCTGTTTCCTCCCGGGCTTTACGACCCTGCAGCCGATGGACCGGGATGAGCCGCGTTATGCCCAGGCTTCCAAGCAGATGCTGGAAACCGGCGATTTCGTCGATATCCGCTTCCAGGATGAGGCGCGAAACAAGAAGCCGGTCGGCATCTACTGGATGCAGAGCGTGACCGTTTCCCTCGGTCAGGCGCTCGGCGTGCCTGAGGCGCGGACCACCGTCGCCCTTTATCGGATTCCCTCCTTGTTCGGCGCGGTGGCGACGGTTCTGCTGACCTATTGGGCTGCCCTGGCCTTCTTCGGGAGGCGAGGGGCTTTCCTGACCGCCGCCCTCATGGCCACCTGCGTCATCCTGATGGTCGAGGCGCGCCTCGCCAAGACGGACGCCATGCTGACGGCCTGTTCCGTTGCCGTCATGGGTGGTCTAGCGCGGGCCTACCTGAGTCGCGGGGCAGGGACCCTGCCGCGACGGGCGCTATGGCTGTTCTGGACCGGCTTTGCCTTGGGGATCCTGATCAAGGGTCCGCTGATCGTCATGTTCGCGGGCCTGGCCGCCGCCGTGCTGTCCTACAAGGAGCGGTCCGGACGCTGGCTCATGACGTTGAAACCGTGGCAGGGGCTGGCATTCACCCTCGCCGTCGTGCTCCCCTGGTTCATCGCTATCGCCATCAACACCAACGGCGCCTTCTACGCGGAAGCCATCGGTCACGACATGCTCGGCAAGGTCGGCACGGCTCAGAAGGTCCATTGGGCCCCGCCGGGATTCTACCTGATCTCGTTCTTCGCGACGTTCTGGCCCGGAGCCATTCTGGCGGCCATCGCCGTGCCCTTCGCCTGGATCCACCGCCGCGAAGAGCCGGTGGCCTTCGCTCTTGCCTGGATCGTCCCGTCCTGGATCGTGTTCGAGGCGGTTCCGACCAAGCTTCCGCACTACACGCTGCCGCTTCTGCCGGCCGTTGCGATCATCACGGTCATGGCGATCGCCCGCCATTTCGTCGGCCCGCAGCGGCCAGCCGCCAAGTTAGCGACGGTTCTCATCCCGTTCATTCCGGTGGGGCTGACGATCGGATTGTCCACGATCGGTTGGACGTTCGACGGGATGATCCCTTTCCGGGCGCTCCCGTTCCTGGTGGTTTCCTCGCTTCTCGCGCTGTGGGCCTGGTGGCTCTTCGTGAAGAACCGGATGGTCGCGACCCTCTGGGCGAGCTTCGTGTCGGCGGTCTTCCTGGCAATCGGCGTGTTCGGTTTCGCCCAGCTCGATCTGCGCTCCCTCAAAGTGTCGGGCCGGCTTGCCGAGGCGGCCCACAACGTGCCGTGCGCCGATCCAGTCGTCGGAACCCTCGGTTACCGTGAGCCCAGCCTCGTCTTCCTGACGGGCACGAACCTTGAGATGATCGATTCGGGAGCCCAGGCCTCCGCCTTCCTGAATCAGGGTGGGTGCCGTGTCGTGTTCGTGGAAAAACGATACGAAGGGGAGTTCCGGACCGAGAACGAGCGCCTGAAACAGGAGCCCACGCTCTCGACCCGGATTCAGGGTTTCAATATCAACAGCGGGCGGCGGGTCGATATCGCCGTCTATGGGATGGGTTTCTGAAACTCCGTCCCGTTCTCGAAGAGGCGGCCAGGAATGGCCCGTAACGAATGACTGATCTTTCCCCGGCCCCCCGCCTCAGCGTGGTCGTGCCTGTCAAGAACGAGGCGCTCAACATCCTTCCCCTGGTGGAGGAGATTGAGCGCGCTTGCGCAGAGCTCGCACCCTTCGAGGTGGTCTATGTGGACGACGGCTCCACCGACGCCACCGTGGAGCAGGTCCTGAGCGCGCGGGCGACCCGGCCATGGCTCCGCCTCGTTCGGCATGAGGCGAGCTGCGGTCAGAGCGCAGCCGTCCGCACCGGCGTTCACGCCGCGCGCGGTCCCATCGTCGTCACGCTCGACGGGGACGGGCAGAACGATCCGGCCTTCATTCCCCAGCTCGTTGCGGCGCTCGGCGACCCGCAGGTCGCCCTCGTGGCCGGGCAGCGGGTCGGGCGCAAGGATGGCACCTACAAGAAGTGGCAGTCCCGGATCGCCAACGGGGTCCGCGGAAGGATCCTGAAGGACGGGACGCGGGATACGGGCTGCGGACTCAAGGCCTTCCGGCGGGACGTCTATCTGCGGCTGCCTTATTTCGACGCCCTGCACCGCTTCATGCCCGCCCTGGTCAAGCGTGAGGGCTTCCAGATTGCCCATGTGGACGTGATCGACCGGCCCCGGCACGCTGGAACGTCCAATTACGGCATGTTCGACCGTCTGTGGGTCGGCATCCTTGATTTAGCCGGAGTCTGGTGGTTGATCCGCCGCCGCCGCCGCGTTCCCGCAGCTCAGGAAATCGTCTGATGTTGATGCGTCTTTCCCACGATTTGGGACTCTTCTTCTACGATGTGGTCGTTGCCAGGTTCGATCTGTGGGCCGCCTTCGGCGTTCTGGCCCAGTTCGTGTTCGGGGCGCGCTTCTTCGTGCAATGGATCGCGAGCGAAAAGGCGGAGAGGAGCGTCATCCCGGTAGGGTTCTGGATTCTGTCGATCATCGGAGGCCTGATGACGCTGGTCTATGGCCTTGCCCGGCGCGACATCGTCATCATCCTGCCCCAGCTCTTCTCGATCTTCATCTACATCCGCAACATGATGCTGATCTCGAAGGAAAAGGAAAAGAAGAAAGCCGGAAATCAGACCGCCTCCGCCTCGGAGGTCGAGGCCCCGGCGCAGTAGCCGCCGAGGCCCATAGATCCTACGCTGCTTCGGCGTTCGTCTGCCGGAGCCGCGCGAAGCCGGCATCGAGATCCTGCTTCAGGTCTTCCAGGTCCTCCAGCCCGACATGGAAGCGGAGCGCATGACCGCCCGGTTCCCATTTGGTCGCCGTGCGATAGGTCGCGCAGTTGAAGGGAATCACGAGGCTTTCGAACCCACCCCAGGAATAACCCATGCCGAAGAGGGAAAGCCCGTCGAGCATGGCGGCCAGCGCCCGGTCGGAGCAGGGCCTGAGGATGACCGAGAACAGGCCGGATGAGCCCTTGAAGTCACGCTTCCAGATCTCGTGGCCAGGATAGGTCTCCAGGGCCGGGTGCAGGACCCGGGCCACCTCGGGCCGTGCTTCGAGCCACCGCGCCAGCTCCAAAGCCTGCTTTTCGTGCTCCCTGAGGCGCAGGGCCATGGTGCGAAGGCCTCTCAGGCCCAGGAACACGTCTTCCGGCCCGGGGCACATGGCAAAGGAGTCATAGGTTTCCCGCAGGCGCTTGAAGCAGCGCTCGTTGGCCGAGACGAGACCGAGCAGCAGGTCCGATCCTCCGCTCAGGTATTTCGTGCCGGCCTCGATGGCGATGTCCACGCTGCGCTCGTGGGGCGGGAAGAGCAGGGGCGTCGCCCAGGTATTGTCCATGAGGACCACCGCCCCATGCCGGTGCGCGACCTCGGCGATGGCGGGGATGTCCTGCATCTCGAGAGATTGCGAGCCCGGAGCCTCCGTGAACACGGCCGTGGTGTTCGGGCGGACCAAAGCCTCGATCCCGGCGCCGATCCCCGGGTCGTAATAGGTGGTTTCCACACCAAAATTTTTGAGCACCCCGTTACAGAACTGCCGGGTGGGCAGATAGACGGAATCCGTCATCAGGAGATGATCGCCCGCCTTTAAGCATGACATAAGGGCAACCGTGACGGCGGCGAGGCCCGAAGGGGCGAGCACGGTACCGGCCGCACCGGTCAGCTCCGTCCAGGCCGTCTCCAAGGAGTTGGTGGTCGGAGTCCCTTTCGTTCCATAGGAATAGCGCCCGCGCCGATGCAGCAGGTCGTCCGTGGTCGGATAGAGAACGGTCGAGCCGCGATAGATGGGCGTGTTCACGAAACCGTGCTGCTCGAACGGCTCTCGTCCGGCATGGACGAGGCGGGTGCGTTCGGAGATGTTTTGGGGCTTTGGGGGGAGCTTTGACATTGCTTCAAGGGCTTGCTGAGGAGACCTGGATCAGAGACCGGGCAGCCTCTGCCGTCAAGTCAGGCAAGAAATGCCTTTCATCAAGACTTGACCAGTGATTAATCATAGAATGTGATGGATCCCGATGCCGTCTCAACCGAGGCGGCGCGGAACGGTCTATACCGGGGCGCGGCTGGGGGGTCATAACCAAAAACGGCCGAGCCATGTCGAACTAGTGGGAGAAGATACCAACATGAAAAAGGCTCTCGTATCGATTGCCTTCGGCCTGACCGCCAGCCTGCTCGCAACGGGCGCTTCGGCACAGGCAACACTCAACAGCGTGAAGCAGAAGGGCTTCCTGACCTGCGGCTCGAACACGGGCCTCGCCGGTTTCGGCCAGCCGGACGCTCAGGGCAACTGGACCGGCCTCGACGTCGATCTCTGCCGCGCCATCGCCGCAGCCATCTTCGACGATCCGACCAAGGTTCGCTTCATCCCGCTCGCCGCCAAGGACCGCTTCACGGCGCTCCAGTCGGGCGAAGTGGACGTGCTGTCCCGCAACTCCACCATGACGATGTCGCGCGACACGCAGCTCGGCCTCGATTTCCCGGTCATCAACTACTACGACGGCCAGGGCTTCATGGTCCGCAAGAAGCTCGGCGTCTCCTCGGCCAAGGAGCTGAACGGCGCTTCGATCTGCACCCAGCAGGGCACCACGACCGAGCTGAACCTCGCCGACTACTTCCGTGCCAACAACATGAAGTACGAAGTCGTGGCTTTCGCGACCTCGGACGAGACGTTCAAGGCGTATGACGCCGGCCGCTGCGACGCGTTCACCACGGACGCCTCCGGCCTCTACGCCGAGCGCCTGCGCGCTTCGGCTCCGGACGATCATATCGTTCTGCCCGAGATCATCTCCAAGGAGCCCCTCGGCCCGGCAGTGCGCCACGGCGACAACCAGTGGGGCGATATCGTCCGCTGGACCCACTACGCGATGCTGAACGCCGAAGAACTCGGCGTGACCAAGGCCAATGTCGAGCAGATGAAGAACTCCGACAATCCGGAGATCAAGCGTCTTCTCGGTACGGAAGGCAAGTTCGGTGAAGCCACCGGCCTGACCAACGACTGGGCCGTGCGCATCATCAAGCACGTGGGCAACTACGGCGAGGTCTTCGAGAAGAACGTCGGCGAAGGCTCCAGGCTGAAGATCAAGCGCGGCCAGAACGCCCAGTGGACCAAGGGCGGCCTGCAATACGGCATCCCGGTTCGCTAAGCCGATCCAAGACCAGGACGCCCGGATTTTCCGGGCGTCCTACTCTCAAAGAACAACAAAAAGCCGCCCGTTCATGTCAGCATTGGCCGCATGAACAGGGGAGGACGGCAGGTATAAAATAATAAGCCGTCAGAGGATGAACTCAGTGCAGACCGCTGTCAGTCAGACATCGTCCCCCAAAAAATCGGTTCTATACGATCCGAAGGTTCGTGGAATTTTCTACCAGGTCGTTCTGGTCGCTGCGATCGTTTTCCTGTTCTACGTCGCCGCGACGAACGCCATCGAGAACCTGCAGCGCGCCAAGATCGCCTCAGGTTTCGGTTTCCTCAACAACACGGCCGGCTTCGATATCAGCCAGACGCTGATCCAGTTCAGCGCAGCCGGCGGCACCTACGGCGACGCCTTCGTCGTAGGGCTCCTCAACACGTTGATCGTGTCTGCCATCGGCATCTTCTTTACGACCATTCTCGGTTTCCTGATCGGCATTGCGCGCCTGTCCAAGAACTGGATGGTTGCGAAAGTCGCGATGGTCTATGTCGAGGTGCTGCGCAACATCCCGCTGCTGGTGCAGCTGCTGTTCTGGTACATCGCCGTCCTCGGCACCCTGCCGCAGCCACGGAATTCCCTTGAGATGGGGGCCGGGTTCTACCTGAATTCCCGCGGCCTTTTCATGGCCAAGCCCATCTGGGGGGCCAATATCTCGGTCATCGTCGCGGCTCTCGTGGTCGGTCTCGTCGGTACGTTCCTGTACCGCCGCTGGGCCAGGAAGCAGCAGGAACAGACCGGGCGGCAATATCCCGTCGGCAAGGTCACCCTGGCGCTGATCCTCGGCCTGCCGCTCCTGGCCTGGATCGTTCTCGCCCTGGCTGGTACCAATCCGATCTCCTTCGAATTGCCGCGCAAGGGAACCTTCAACCTGACCGGCGGCATGCAGATCCTGCCGGAATTCGTGGCGCTGCTGCTCGGCCTGACGACCTACACGGCGGCGTTCATCGCCGAGGTCGTCCGCGCCGGTATCCTGGCGGTTTCCAAAGGTCAGAGCGAAGCTGCCGGCTCCCTCGGCCTCACACCCGGGCAGACCCTGCGCCTTGTCGTGATCCCCCAGGCCATGCGCGTCATCGTTCCGCCGCTGACGAGCCAATATCTGAACCTGACGAAGAACTCCTCCCTGGCCGTGGCCATCGGCTATCCCGACCTCGTGCAGGTCTTCATGGGAACCGTGCTCAACCAGACCGGCCAGGCGATCGAGGTCGTCGTCATCACCATGGGCGTCTATCTGACGATCAGTCTCGTGACCTCGTTCATCATGAATATCTACAATCGCCGCGTGGCGATCGTCGAACGGTAGGAGATCGCATGAGCACCGCCCTCGACATGCCCCGTTTCGTCCGCGCCAAACAGGTTGAGGCACTGCCTCCGCCCAATCTGGCCCGCGGTCCGATCGCCTGGGTTCGGGAAAACCTGTTTTCCGGCCCCTTCAACACCGTGCTGACGCTGGTGGTGTTCTACCTCCTCTACGTCAGCGTCCCGCCCTTGGTGCGCTTCCTCTTCATCGACGCTGTCTGGACCGGGTCCGACCGGGCGGCCTGCCGGGCCGATTCGGGGGGCAGCGAGGCTGGAGCCTGCTGGGCTTTCATCTGGGACAAGATCAATTACTTCATCTACGGATCCTACACGATCTCCGAGCGCTGGCGGGTCGACGTCTTCTTCGCCCTCCTGGCCATCGGCGTCGCTTGGCTGCTGTGGCTCAGGGCGCCGCGCCGGGATCTCGGAGCCGTCTACTTCTTCTGGATCTTCCCGGTCGTCTCCTACATCCTCCTGACCGGCGGCAATGCGGATTTCGGCGTTCGCTTCTGGATCGGCTTCGCGATCTTCGGAGCGCTGCTGATCGCCCTGTTCGCCTTCGTCGCCACCCTGCTCAAGACATCCCTGCGTCCAGCGCTCATCATGGGCGGCGGCATCGTCGCGGTGATCGGGATCACCCTGGCCCTCGTCGACATCGATTTCGGTCTCGCGCCCGTGCCCACGTCCTTGTGGGGCGGCATTCTCGTGACCCTCCTCGTGGCGACCGTGGGCATCGTGGTGTCGCTGCCCTTCGGCATCGTTCTGGCCCTGGGCCGGCGGTCCAAGCTCCCCATCATCCGGATGGCCTCGGTGATCTTCATCGAGTTCGTGCGCGGCGTCCCCCTGATCACGGTGCTGATCATGGCCAACACCATGCTGCCGCTCTTCCTTCCCGGCGACATCACGGTCGACCGGCTGCTGCGGCCCCTGATCGGAACGGCGCTCTTCGCCTCGGCCTATATGGCCGAGGTGGTGCGCGGCGGACTCCAGGCCATGCCGAAGGGGCAGTATGAAGGAGCGATGTCCCTGGGGTTGAACTATCCGCAGATGATGAGCCTCATCATCCTGCCGCAGGCCCTGCGGATCGTCATTCCGGGCATCGTGAACACCTTCATCGGGCTGTTCAAGGACACGTCGCTCGTCGCCATCGTCGGCATTTTCGACCTGGTGAAGACCATCGAGGCCTCCCGGATCGATCCGAACTGGGCAGCTCCCACCATCGGCATCACGGGCTATGCCTTTGCCGCCTTGTTCTACTTCATCTTCTGCTTTGGAATGTCGCGGTACTCGCTCGGAGTCGAGCGGCGTCTTGCGGCTGGTCAGAAACGGTAAACACCCATGGCTACGACAATGACATCCCAAACCGCCCGTTCGGTCAGCATCGATCCCAAGGCCGAGTCCGCCGTCCAGATGATCGACGTGCATAAATGGTACGGCGAGTTTCACGTCCTGCGGGATATCAACCTGAACGTGCGCCGTGGCGAACGCATCGTGATCTGCGGACCATCCGGCTCCGGCAAGTCCACGATGATCCGCTGCATCAACCGCCTGGAGGAGCACCAGAAGGGCCGCATCATCGTGGACGGGACCGAGCTGACCAACGATCTCAAGCGCATCGACGAGGTGCGCCGCGACGTCGGCATGGTTTTTCAGCACTTCAACCTGTTCCCGCACCTGACGATCCTCGAGAACTGCACGCTGGCTCCGATCTGGGTGAAGAAGATGCCCAAGAAGGAGGCGGAAGAGGTGGCCATGCATTACCTGAAGCGGGTCAAGATCCCCGAGCAGGCGAACAAGTATCCGGGTCAGCTCTCCGGCGGTCAGCAGCAGCGCGTGGCCATCGCCCGTTCGCTCTGCATGAGCCCCAAGATCATGCTGTTCGACGAGCCGACGTCGGCGCTCGATCCGGAAATGGTGAAGGAGGTGCTCGACACCATGGTGGGTCTCGCCGACGAGGGCATGACCATGCTCTGCGTCACCCACGAAATGGGCTTCGCCCGCCAAGTTGCCGATCGGGTGATCTTCATGGATTACGGACAGATCGTGGAGATGAACACGCCTGATGAGTTCTTCAAGAACCCGCAGCACGAGCGCACCAGGCTCTTCCTGTCCCAGATCCTGCACTGAGGCGGAGACGCCGGATTGCAAAAGGCCCCGGAATATCCGGGGCCTTTTTGTCGGGTCGGGCGGACGTCCGGATCGCTTCTGCCGAGCGCGGCGCTTTTCAGATCAAGGGGCTCAGACCGAGTTCCCACTTTTGCGTCCGATGATTTAGGCGACGCCGTATTCCTCCGCATAGAGATTGGCGACCCGGGTCTGCCACAGGCACAGGACCGGGGCGACGACGAGTTCGACGATCAATCCTCCGACCATGAACAGAGACGGAAGGCCGGTCAGTCCAAGGCCGATCAGGCGGCCAAGGCCTCCGATGACCACGAGCAGGGTCAGGAGCCGGAAGCGGCCCGTCCTGATCTCGATGGAGGGCAGGGTGCTCCAGAAACAGAGGCCGATGCCGAGGAGCAGGCCCGACAGGAACCTGAAGTGACTCTCAGCCGAGATGCTCACCGCGTCGCCCGTGAGCGCCTGCCCGAACAGAACTCCGTAAAGCCCCGCGGCGACGGGGATGGTGGCGACGACGGCCACGCTCTGCTGCAACAGTTTCCGCTCGCGTTCCATCCGGGCCATGGCATCTCCCTCGCATGGGATTCTGTGCCTTCCCGAGCGCGAGACAATCGATTACGGTCCCCGACCACAGAATTTTCTTATGGGGACGCATCATGCCGTCACGGTTCGAACTGCATGGGTTCGCCTATTCGGGGCCGACCTACAAGGTCGCTCTCGCCCTCTCGCTCATGGGTGAACCCTTCGATTACGTGCATGTGAACATGATGGGCGGCGAGCACAAGCAGCCGTCCTATCTTTCCAGGCAGCGCTATGGACAGGTGCCCCTGCTGGTCGATCGCAATAATGGCCGGCAGCTGTGCCAGTCGGCGGCGATCCTGGAATATCTCGCCGACATGACCGGCCGGTTCGGCGGCGCTGATCTCGACGAGCGCCTCCAGGCGCGCGAATGGCTCTATTGGGATTTCGATCGCCTCGCATCTCCCCTTTACAAGGTCCGCGTGGTCAAGGCCGGTTTCCGTCAGGCTGCTCCCGAAGTCGTGGAGGACTGCCTCAATGCCGCCAGGAACGCCCTCGGGGTTCTGGACGCCCATCTCGCGGGACGCGCGTGGCTGGTCGGGGAGGGGGCGACCATTGCCGATATCGACATCTACGGGGTCGTGACTTTCTCCGATCAGGCGGGAATCGATCTCACCGGCTATCCGCAGGTGGAAGCATGGGTGAGGCGCGTCGAGGCGTTGCCTGGCTTCGAGGTTCGGACGGACCTGTTGCCGATGGAATCCAGGGTGGCCGCATGAGCGCCCCGTCGATCCGTGAGGCGCTCGCCGGCGATCTCGAAGCGATCATCCACCTGCATGAGGAAGACGAGCTGGGCTCGCACGGCGATGTCTGGTCGGCCGAGACGCAGCCGGCCTACGAAGCCGCCTTCGAAGCCATCCAGCGCAGTCCCGACAACAGGCTTTTCGTGGCGGTCGACGGCGACGAGATCGTCGGAACGTTCCAGCTCACCTTCATTCCCAATCTGACCGGGCGTGGCACGACCCGCGTGAAGGTGGAGAGCGTGAAGGTGAGGGCGGTTCGGCGCTCGGGCGGCATCGGCGCGCAGATGATCGCTTTCGCCGAGGATTTCGCCCGCACCCACGGGGCTGCCGCCATGGAGCTGACCTCCAACAAATCCCGCAAGGACGCGCACCGCTTCTACGAGCGGCTGGGCTTCGCGCGCAGTCACGAGGGATTCAAGAAGAAGCTCTGATCCGAACCGACGCTGCACCTGCCGGTCAGGCTGAGCGACGCCTGTGCCTGAAGAGCATAGGCCCCCACCCGTTCGGAGCTTTCCCATCGTCCAACCTTTCCCGAGGAGGGGCGAGCCTGGTGCGCCCGCGCCCATGTCGTCTTTCGGGAGTTGACAAACGGGTTTGGAGGGGACATATCCGCAGCCCCGCCGGCTTGTGGCCGGGCGGGCTTCATTTTTCTTCCGACGCCGTTTGGGCCGGGATCTTCGGATGCCGCCGGGCGGGTCGCGATCGCGGTTCCTGCGGGATCCGGATCGACGCCACGAGCCATGAACGCCAGTCTTGGGTCAGTTCCTGCGGCTCCTCTGACGCCATGGAGAAGCATCCGGACAGCATTCGTTCTGTCGGATGAGCGCAACGCGGAGGGCGAATACGCTGTCTGCGGCCGCGGAAGCTTGCCCGAATACTGGACGGGCGGGGCGGGGTGCCGGTTTCGAATGATTTTCTTCGAAAAGGTGTTGACCGCAGCGGAGGGTTCGGCTAGAACCTCTTCATCGGCGGCGGGGTTCGGACGGATCCTGCGGCCAGCGGCTTCGGGGCCTGGTTGTCCTGGTAGGGACGGTTGGGCCTGCGTGGTTGTTTTGCTGTCTCCGGAGGAGGCGGCGTTGTTCTTTGACATTGTTGAGAGGGAAGAGAAGCGTAGGCGGCGGTGTCCTTGCGCCGGACCTTTTGGGGTTCGGGTGGATAGACATCGACCAGTTCTATGCTTTGGTGAGTACACCGCTTCAGGGCGACCTGGAGTGAGATGGACTCTGTCAATTTGCGTAGTGACTACAGTCGAGATCAAATTCTTCAACTTGAGAGTTTGATCCTGGCTCAGAACGAACGCTGGCGGCAGGCTTAACACATGCAAGTCGAACGGGCCCTTCGGGGTCAGTGGCAGACGGGTGAGTAACGCGTGGGAACGTGCCCTTCAGTTTGGAATAACCCAGGGAAACTTGGGCTAATACCGGATACGCCCGCAAGGGGAAAGATTTATCGCTGAAGGATCGGCCCGCGTCTGATTAGCTGGTTGGTGAGGTAATGGCTCACCAAGGCGACGATCAGTAGCTGGTCTGAGAGGATGATCAGCCACATTGGGACTGAGACACGGCCCAAACTCCTACGGGAGGCAGCAGTGGGGAATATTGGACAATGGGCGCAAGCCTGATCCAGCCATGCCGCGTGAGTGATGACGGCCTTAGGGTTGTAAAGCTCTTTCGCACGCGACGATAATGACGGTAGCGTGAGAAGAAGCCCCGGCTAACTTCGTGCCAGCAGCCGCGGTAATACGAAGGGGGCTAGCGTTGTTCGGAATCACTGGGCGTAAAGGGCGCGTAGGCGGCTTTGTAAGTCGGGGGTGAAAGCCTGTGGCTCAACCACAGAATTGCCTTCGATACTGCATGGCTTGAGACCGGAAGAGGTTAGTGGAACTGCGAGTGTAGAGGTGAAATTCGTAGATATTCGCAAGAACACCAGTGGCGAAGGCGGCTGACTGGTCCGGATCTGACGCTGAGGCGCGAAAGCGTGGGGAGCAAACAGGATTAGATACCCTGGTAGTCCACGCCGTAAACGATGAATGCCAGCCGTTGGCGAGCTTGCTCGTCAGTGGCGCAGCTAACGCTTTAAGCATTCCGCCTGGGGAGTACGGTCGCAAGATTAAAACTCAAAGGAATTGACGGGGGCCCGCACAAGCGGTGGAGCATGTGGTTTAATTCGAAGCAACGCGCAGAACCTTACCAGCCTTTGACATGTCCCGTATGAGGAGTGGAGACACACCTCTTCAGTTCGGCTGGCGGGAACACAGGTGCTGCATGGCTGTCGTCAGCTCGTGTCGTGAGATGTTGGGTTAAGTCCCGCAACGAGCGCAACCCTCGCCCCTAGTTGCCATCATTGAGTTGGGCACTCTAGGGGGACTGCCGGTGATAAGCCGCGAGGAAGGTGGGGATGACGTCAAGTCCTCATGGCCCTTACGGGCTGGGCTACACACGTGCTACAATGGCGGTGACAAAGGGCAGCGAACCCGCGAGGGGGAGCTAATCCTCAAAAGCCGTCTCAGTTCGGATTGCACTCTGCAACTCGAGTGCATGAAGGCGGAATCGCTAGTAATCGTGGATCAGAACGCCACGGTGAATACGTTCCCGGGCCTTGTACACACCGCCCGTCACACCATGGGAGTTGGTCTTACCCGACGGCGCTGCGCCAACCGCAAGGAGGCAGGCGACCACGGTAGGGTCAGCGACTGGGGTGAAGTCGTAACAAGGTAGCCGTAGGGGAACCTGCGGCTGGATCACCTCCTTTCTAAGGATGTTCTCTTACGAGGTGGCGTCATGCCGCTTCTATCGGAACACTTGGAACACTAGGGTCAGTCAGACCCTGCTATGCGGGACGCTGCCGTCTTCGCTTCTCTTCTCAATCCGGATACATCGACCGGGGCGTTGGCGCTGCTTCAGCGCGCGCTTTGGTTGGGGCCTGTAGCTCAGGTGGTTAGAGCGCACCCCTGATAAGGGTGAGGTCGGACGTTCGAGTCGTCCCAGGCCCACCATTGTCGTGTCGCCTCGTGACGAGGCTCAGGGGCCTTAGCTCAGCTGGGAGAGCGGTAGCTTTGCAAGCTTCAGGTCGTCGGTTCGATCCCGACAGGCTCCACCACGATGCTTCGTGGCCATGATCCGGAGGTCAAAGGAATTCGCCTCCCCTTATCTTGAGGGTGAGCGCGGATGTTTGAAATCGTAAAGAGGCAGCATCTTCGGCCAGCAGGACGACCTAGTTCCTGCGAACCAGCCCCGGCCCGCAGCCGGGAGCGCCGGAGATGCTTGGCAAGCAAAACATGTTTTTGGCGCAAGCCAAGAACAGGTCTTTCTTTTGGATTCGTGTCCGGCTTTTGCCGGGCGGACATGGATCATGAGAGTAATCAAGTGTCGTAAGAGCATCTGGTGGATGCCTTGGCGCTGAGAGGCGATGAAGGACGTGGTACGCTGCGATAAGCCTTGGGGAGCTGCGAACGAGCTTTGATCCAAGGATCTCCGAATGGGGAAACCCCCCTTCGACCCTTTGTATTGTCAGGTCAGGAGCGATCCTGGTCTGGCACTACGGAGGGTCCGAT
>NZ_CP141048.1:4015000-4225000 GCF_034627025.1 Microvirga lotononidis
CCACCATGAGCTTCGTGGACCTCAACCGCTCGGGCGTCGCCCTCATGGAGATCGTCTCGAAGCCGGATCTGCGCTCGGCGGACGAGGCTCGGGCCTATGTCACCAAGCTGCGCACGATCCTGCGCTATCTCGGAACCTGCGACGGCGACATGGACAAGGGCAACCTGCGTGCCGACGTGAACGTCTCGGTGCGTCGTCCCGGGGAGGAATTCGGCACCCGCTGCGAGATCAAGAACGTCAATTCCATCCGCTTCATCGGTCAGGCCATCGAAGTCGAGGCGCGCCGCCAGATCGCCATCCTGGAAGACGGCGGCAAGATCGACCAGGAGACCCGCCTGTACGACCCGGGTAAAGGCGAGACGCGCTCCATGCGCTCCAAGGAAGAAGCGCACGATTACCGCTATTTCCCCGACCCGGACCTGCTGCCGCTCGAGTTCGACCAGGCCTATGTGGACGATCTCGCCCAGCATCTGCCGGAGCTGCCGGATGAGAAGAAGGCCCGGTTCATGGCCGATTACGGCCTGCCGTCCTACGATGCCGGCGTGCTCGTGGCCGAGCGCGCTTCCGCCGACTTCTACGAGGAGGTGGCCAGGGGGCGCGACGGCAAAGCCGCGGCGAACTGGGTGATCAACGAGCTGTTCGGCCGCCTCAACAAGGAAGGCAAGGACATCACGGAATCGCCCGTCTCGGCTGCGCAGCTCGGCGCCATCATCGAGCTGATCGGCGAGAACGTCATTTCTGGCAAGATCGCCAAGGATCTGTTCGAGATCGTCTTTACCGAAGGCGGCGACCCGCGCGAGATCGTGGAAAAGCGCGGCATGAAGCAGGTGACCGACATGGGCGCCATCGAGAAGGCGGTGGACGAGATCATCGCGGCCAACCCGGACAAGGTGGAGCAGGCCAAGGCGAAGCCGACGCTTCTCGGCTGGTTCGTCGGCCAGACCATGAAGGCCACGGGCGGCAAGGCCAACCCGCAGGCCCTCAACGAGATCCTCAAGGCCAAGCTCGGGATCGAGTAGGCTTTCCGAGGCTGATCCCGGCGGAGCCCATCCGCCGGGGCTCTTGCAAGGCGCTTCCCCCGTGACCTCGCAGCCCAATCCCTTCGCCTCGCACTGGCTGATCCGCGACATCGTGATCAGCTCGCACAAGGCTGCCGTCGGGCCGGGCGGGCTTCTGTTCATCGGGGATTCCATCGTCGAAGGGTTCTATTGGAACCGGATCGGCAGCCTTCCTGTGATCAATGCAGGCTATTCCGGCATCTGGACCGAGGCCCTGGAGCCGCGAGTGCCGCTTCTCCTGCAATCGGCCCAGCCCCGCATCGCCGTGCTTCTCGTCGGCGCCAACGACGCCAAGAAGGACTGCGCTGTGAGCGACCTCGACGATGCGGCAGCTCATTTCGAGCGGATCATCGGTCATTTCGGCGATGCCGAGGTTCCCGTCGTCGTCCTGACGCCGCCGCCGATCGAGCAGGAGAAGCGACTGACGGGCTTCTATTCTCCTGACGCCATGGCTTCCTTATGCGGGCGTATTCTGCGAATAGCGGAGGGGCGCGCGGCCGGAAGCGTCGATCTTCAGAACGCCTTCGCCGGTGAGAATGGCATGGCCAGGGAAGGGATGACGACCGACGGTATCCATCTGTCGGCGCAATCCTACCGCCTGCTGCACCACATGCTTGAGCACGAGGTCGCCAAGCTGGTGCCTGAAAGGGACGATCGATGACGGAGCCGAAACTCCACGCCGAGGGCGCCGTTCAGCTGCGGCGTGGAGGGCATTGGCCGTTCCTGGACCTGCTGCGCTTCGGGGCGGCGCTCCTGGTGCTGTTCGGCCATACCCGCGGGCTCCTCTTCACAAGCTTCCAGGACATTGCCCATCCGGGTCTTGGCACAAAGGTCTTCTACTTCCTCACAGGTATTCATCGAGAAGGCGTGGCGATCTTCTTTGCGGTGAGCGGCTTCCTGGTCGGCGGCGCGGTCTGGCGCGCGATCCGCGGGCAGCGGTTCGACCCGAAAGCTTATCTTGCAAGCCGTTTCGCCCGCATCTATCTGGTGCTCGTTCCGGCGCTCGCCCTGGCGCTGCTACTCGATTGGGCCGGGCGCTCGTTCCTCGGCGACACGCGCTTCTTCGGCGAGCGTCCGCTGATGCCCATGGGCTTCACGTCCGATTGGACTTGGCCGCAGATGGCCTGCAACGTCGCTGCCGTACAGGGGATCTTCTGCAAGCCGCTGGGGGTAAATCCACCCCTCTGGTCCCTGGGCTACGAGTGGGTGTTCTATCTCATCGCCCCAATCCTGTTCGGCCTCGCCCTCGTCCGTTTTCCGCGCCCTGCGAGGGTCGGGGGCATCGCCCTGGTGCTTGCGGGGATCGGCGCTCTTGCCGGTCCCTTGTCCCATTGGCTGCCGTGGCTCGTGATCTGGCTTGCCGGTGCGCTGGCGGCCCAGATCGTCCGCGCACGGGAGCTGCCGTTGTGGTCAGGGCTGTTGGGGCTCGCCGTCGTTGCGGCCGGATTCGTTCTGTCCCGCACGCAGAGCGTCCCGGTCTATGCCACCGATCTTATGGTCGGTCTCGGTACGGCGCTCGCGATTGCAAACGGGCGGCTCCTCGGTTGGTGTCCGCTCAGGAAACCGGTTCGGATCGGGGCCGATTTCTCCTATTCGCTCTACCTCATCCACGTGCCCGTCACGGTTCTGCTCGGAGGCATCATCGAGCATTTCGGCTGGCACTCGACACTGGTCGTGCCCAGTGCGCCGGTTTATGCGGCTTTCGCCGGTCTCGTGATCTCGGCGCTTGTGGCTGCCTTCCTTTTCGCGCAGGTCACCGAGCGCCATACCGATCGGGTCCGCCGCTTCTTCCTAGAGCGGTCCTCGCTCAAAGCCTCCGCGCCTCCGACGCCGGTCTAATTCTATCGAGCCCTTTATGACTTACGCCTCGCCAATCTCCGAATTGAACGCAACCACAATGCCATTGCGACCTGTCGCCGATGGGGATGCGCAGGACCTCTTCGGGCTCCTGTCGCTCTGCTATGCGGAATATCCGGGCTGCTACGTCGATCCGCATGACGACCTGCCGGACCTGCTTGCACCGAGCGCCTCTTATGCAGCAACCGATGGGGCCTTCTGGGTTGTCGAGGACGGGCGCGGACGCGTCTGCGCCTGTGTCGCCGTCGATTTCCCGGAAGCGGGAGCGGCCGAACTGCATCGGCTCTATGTGCGGCCCGACCAGCGCGGGCGTGGATTGGGCGCGATGCTCGTGCGGCAGGCCGAGAGCCATGCCCGTTCGAAAGGCGCGAGCCGCATCGTCCTGTGGTCGGATACGCGGTTCACGACCGCGCACAGGCTTTACGCCCGATGGGGCTACACGCAGTTCGACGGGCAGCGCGAGCTCGCGGATATTTCGAAGTCGGCGGAGTATCGGTTCGAGAAGGAACTTCAGCTCGCCTGTCTGGCCAATTCGATGAAGATCGCTTAATGTGTTCGAGCGGCTGATCCCCCAGCCGCCTTTCATCAACCGCAGCCGAAGGAGGCGTCACATGGCTTTTTACTTTGCCCCGTGCACCGACGCCGCAATCCTTCCATTCATCAACGCTGCAGGTTTCGATGAAGCAGATTACCCTTTCCCTCGTCTGGCTGACCGTCCGTATTGATCTCATACCGACCGTCCGCGAGCGCAGTCACACTCCCACAAAAAGCCCCGCCCGGTCCGAGCTGCAATCCTCCTTGCGCGCAAGGCTCAGTCCTCATTTGCTCAAGGACATCGGCGAAGACGTGAGCGGGCGTGATTGACGATGAACGTAAAAGGTTCGGAAGGATGCGGAGCCTCCGTATCCTTCCCTTGCCGGCCCTACGGACCCGGAATGCGATCGCCTATGGTATCTCGTAGACAAGGAACTCGTCGTTGATCCCACGAAGCGCGGTCTTCTGCAGGGTCGGCTGTAGTCCTTGCAGCCGGATGATCTGCGAGGCTTGCGGATTCTCGACAACGGCATCCGTCGCGAAGATCGCGCGAGAATCCGCGAGGCCCTGGACGCGAGACGCGATATTGACAGTCTGGCCGAAGTAATCCTGCCTGTCGTTCAGGGTCACGGCGAGGCATGGTCCCTCGTGGATACCGATCTTGAGCAACAGGTCTTCGCTTCCGCGCGTCTCGTTGAGGCTGCGCATGGCGTCACGCATCCGCAGCGCCGCCGAAATCGCGTGGTCGGGCGTCGGGAACGTCGCCATCACCGCGTCGCCGATGGTTTTGACCACCGCTCCGGCTTCCGCCGCGACGATCTCGTTGAGCACCCGGAAATGCTCCCGCACGAGATCGTAAGCCACGAGATCGCCGACCCGCTCGTAGAGCTCGGTCGAGCCCTTCAGGTCGGTGAACAGGAAGGTCAGGCTGGTGATCTTCAGGCGCTGGTCGATGTCGAGCGTATCGGTGCGATAGAGATCGCGGAAGGTCTGGTTCGTGAGCAGACGTTTCGCCGTGAGGAACGGACGCCGCCGTTCGAGCATGTGGTGCAGTGCGTCGCCGGCCACCCAGACCGCGGGAAGGACGCGCCGATTGGTGCGGTTTTCAAGCGAGATCCGCAAGGGCCCCGGCTGCATGACCATGGTGTCGTTTTGCGGGTGGCTTTCGTTGAGGACGAGCGTGAGGCTCTGCCGCTCGCGCGTAGGCTCTCCTTTCACGTCGATGAATTGGGCGGCATGGGTAACCGGATCGAAAACGATCACAAACTCGGCCGGAAGCTGGAGGGACAGGATCGCCCTTTCCCCCGGGGGCAGTTCGACCGCGTCGAGCACGATCTCGTCGAGCCTCTGTTCGTAATCGTCCGGCAGGTCGATACCCGAACTCCAGAAGACCTGACGGACATATTCGTGCATCGGAAGGGTATCCGGCTCATGGGCCGCGATCTTGCGGACACGCGAGCTCACCGTGAACGTGACCTCGACCATTTCGTCGAGAGTCGGCTCGTATCCGGCGGCGCAAAGAGCGCAGCTGTATTCGCTCTGGTTCACGGATTTGAGGCTCATGCCGGATTCGAGCACGCCGCCACATCCGGGGCAGAGCACATTCCACGACATCTCGAACAGCCCGAGGCGGGCGGCATGAAGAAATGCGCCGATGACCTGGTCCTCGTCGAGCCCATTCCGGGCAGCGAAGGCGAGAGCGTTGATACGGTTCAACTCATGATCCGGCGCATCCCGGATCAGGGTTTCTATGGCATCGACGGTCTTGGGTTCGGCAGATTGACGCAGGACTGCGAGGAATTTCTGATCTTCGGTCATGATGCGACCTTTTTCGAGGTGCGGACACGACCGTTGAAGGATCGTCAACGCTGCGGACCGCACGGATCATGATGGTACGCTTCGGCTACAAATCCTTATCGTACAATAGGATAGCGCTGTAATCCGGCAATGTGAGGGCAGGGCGGCCCGCAAGCTTGGCCGCCCTTCCTCGATCGGGAGAAAACGGGGGAGGCGGGACGTAATCAGCCCCTCTTGGCTTCTCCCGTCGCGACAGGCAGATCCTCCCGTGCACCCCATTCGGACCACGAGCCATCATAGATGGAGTCCGCAGGGTGGCCCAAGGTCTCGAAGGCGACCGACAGGATGGCGGCCGAGACACCGGATCCGCAGCTTGCGATGATGGGACGTGCGAGGTCGAGACCGGCCCGGTGCATCGCTTTCTCGATGCTCGCCTTGTCCCTCAAACGCCCGTTCTCGACGATATCGCTCCAGGGCAGATTGGTGCTCCCCGGAATGTGGCCGGCCTTGAGCCCAGGCCGAGGCTCGGGCGCGTCTCCTCTGAAGCGGTCGGCCGCGCGGGCGTCGACAACCTGTGCCGATCCAGACGCGATCGCATTCCGGACCCGTTCGACATCGGCCACGGCCGAAGCGTCGAAGGACGGGGTGAAGCGCTTGGCCTTGCGGGACTTCTCCGGACCTGTCTCGACCGGGCGTCCTTCGGCCTTCCAGGCTGGGAAGCCCCCTTCGAGGATCGAAACGTTGCCGGCTCCGAAGACCTGAAACATCCAGCGGACACGCGGAGCCGAGAAGAGGCCGATTCCATCATAAACGACGATGGTCATATCCCGGCTTATGCCCATGGCGCCTACGGCTGCCGCGAAATCGTCGGGCGAGGGAAGCATGTGCGGCAGGAGGGAGGATGGATCCTTCACCGTTTCGATGTCGAAGCGCACTGCCCCGGGAATATGGCCGGCGAGATATTCCGCTTCGGGATCGCGGTTCTGGGCCGGAAGGTACCAGGAGCCGTCCACGACCACGAGGTTGGGATCGTCGAGGTGCTCCTGCAGCCAGGCGGTGGAAACGAAAGGCTGGGACATGCGGCAACTCCTTGATGTCAGTCGACCAGGGACATGCGAACGCGGCGGTTCTGCTTGCCCTTCTTCTCGATGTCGGTGATGGCGACCGTGCCGATCTCGCCTGTGCGCCGCACGTGGGTGCCGCCGCAGGGCTGAAGGTCGATACCCTCGATTTCGACGAGGCGAACGCGGCCCGAGCCCCGCGGCGGCTTCACCGACATGGTCTTCACGAGACCGGGATTGGCGTCGAGTTCCTCGTCGGTGATCCATCGGTCGGTGACCGGCGCGTCGCGCTGGACCAGGGCATTGAGCCTCTCCGTGATTTCAGCCTTGTCGAGGCCGGCATCGGGAATGTCGAAGTCGAGCCGTCCGTCGCCTTCTCCGATGGACCCGCCTGTGACCGGGTAGGGCAGGACGACGCTCAGAAGATGAAGCGCCGTGTGGACGCGCATGCGCTTCAGGCGACGGGGCCAATCGAGCTGCAACTCGACCGTCTCTCCCTCCTGGAACTGCGCCGCCGCCTCCGTCCCGACGAGATGAACGACCTGGGACCGATCCGCTCCGTACACCGTGTTCGTGATGGCGAATCTGTCGCCATTCGCCTTCACGAGGGTTCCCACATCTCCCGGCTGCCCGCCTCCTTGGGCATAGAAGACCGTGCGATCCAGGATTACCCCGCCTTCCGGAGTCGTCGCGACAACGCGCGCTTCGCAGGAGGTGGCATAGGCATCGTCTCGGAAGAGGAGCGTGGTGGCTGTCATGATCGTCTCGAGCTGCGACGAGGCGGCCGTGCCTCGTTCGAAAGGTGAGGGGCGATGCTGAAGGCATAGGACTCGGCGGGTCAAGCCGCTCCGTGCCCGAGCGTCAGGAATGTTCTTCGCTTTCCAGGCCGCGAAGGCTTCGAAAGGTCTGCAAGGCTCTTTCCCGCGCCAGGCCGTGGACGACGATGGGCTCGGGATAAGTCTCTCCCAGGCTGATTCCCGCTTCCTGAAGAACCGCCGGAGGCGCGTCCCAGGGATGATGAAGGAAGGTTGAGGGCAGCCCTGCAAGCTCCGGAACGAATGTCCGGACGTAGTCACCGTCGGGATCGAACTTTTCGCCCTGCGTGACGGGATTGAAGATCCGATGGAACGGCGCCGAATCCGGTCCGGAACCCGCTACCCATTGCCAGCTGAAGGCATTGTTGGCCGGATCCGCGTCCACCAGCGTATCCCAGAACCAGGCCTCTCCCTTTCGCCAGTCAGTCAGGAGATGCTTGACCAGGAACGATGCGGTGATCATTCGGACCCGGTTGTGCATCCACCCTGTCTGCCAGAGCTGGCGCATTCCCGCATCGACGATGGGATAGCCGGTACGGCCCCGCCGCCAGGCCTTGAGCGTTTTCGGGTCGTCGATCCAGGGAAAGGCATCGAAACGACTGCTGTGAGACCGGACCGGCAGGTGAGGGTGAAAGTGCAGGAGCTGATGGCTGAAATCGCGCCATACGATCTCGCTGAGATATTTCTCGGCATCGCGGGCCAAGCTGGGATGTTCCGCAACCTGAGCCGTCACGGCATGCCAGATCTGCCGGGGGCTGATTTCTCCGAAGCGAAGATGCGGCGACAGTCGTGATGTGCCGATCAGGGATGGGCGGTCTCGATTCTCCGCATATCCCCTGAGGCCCTTGCTCAAAAAATGACGGAAACTCTTTCGCGCTGCCTCTTCACCGGGCCGCCACGCCGTTCGAAGGCCGCCGGCCCAGTCGGGGGATGAAGGTTCGAGGCCCAGCTCCTCGAGAGGAATCGTGGAGGCGAGGAGCGAGGAAGGCCAGATTCCGCCGGGGATTCGCTTCGGAGGCGCAAGTGCGGCCTTGAGGCCACGGGTCATGACGGTCCGAAGATAGGGGGTAAACACTTGAAACGGCCTGCCGGCCTGATTGACGATGTCCCATGGCTCATGAAGGAGGCGGCCATTGAAGCTGTGCGCCTTGATCCCGCTATCCGTCAGGCGCTTCTTCACCGCCGTGTCGAGAGCGATTTCCGCCGCGCCATAGCGCCGGTTCCAGAAAATCGCAGAGGCGCCGGTCTCCCGGGCGACTCGTTCGACTACGGAGGGAGCAGGCCCTTCGAAAAGAGCCAGGCTCGCGCCGGCCTGCTCCAGAGATTCGCCCAGAGCCCTAAGCGAGCCGTGAAGCCACCAGCGGGCGGCACCGCCGAGCGGCCGCAAATCATCGGAGCCGCCGATCACCGCGAAGCATAGAACCTGCGATCCCGTCGCGGCTGCGGCCGCAAGGGCGGGGTTGTCGGCGAGACGATGGTCGTCGCGGAACCAGACCAGGACGGGCGAGGGGGAATCGGTGCTCATGGCGCCGGATCATAGTCACGCTTCGAACCCTGCATAAGCCATAGGGAGGAAGCTAGCACCAGTAACGGGAGGGAGATTGCTGGGAAGGTTGGCTCCGGCGGTAGGATTCGAACCTACGACCAACGGATTAACAGTCCGCTGCGCTACCGCTGCGCCACGCCGGAATAAGCCTTAACCTTCGAAGAAGCTGTATCGTGAAGCTTCTTGAGCGCCGCGGCGTTCCCGGAGGAGATGTCCGTCGGCGAGGTGGGAGGCATATAGCACGGGTTTTGACGGTTGCAAGTGCATTGTTGTCGTGGCGGATCGAAAAGGGGCTGTTGCTCTTTGGGGGGATGATTGCTATGGAGCGGCCGTCGCGTTCGTGACACGCCCCGGATGGCCTCGTGGCGGAGTGGTTACGCAGAGGACTGCAAATCCTTGCACCCCGGTTCGATTCCGGGCGAGGCCTCCAACAATTTCTGAAGGCACTTTCCATGGTCGATTTCACCCAAGCGCGCCGCATGATGGTTGATGGCCAGCTGCGCACTTTCGATGTGAACGACATGTCTCTCCTGGATGCCATGGACAGCGTTCCGAGGGAGCTTTTCGTGCTCCCGGGCCGCGAGAGCCTTGCCTATATCGATCAGGATATCCTCGTCAGCGATGGCGGCGAGAGCCGCTACATGCTCTCTCCGATGATCCTGGGTCGCATGATCCAGGCGCTCGCCATCGATGCGGGCGACAAGGTCCTCGACGTTGCCGGCGGGCGCGGGTATTCCGCGGCCGTCCTTCGCGAGCTCGGCGCCCAGGTGACGGCTCTCGAAACGGACGAAGACCTCGCGGCTGCCGCCCGCCAATGCTTGAAGGCATCCGGTGCCGGCGACGTCGCCGTCGTGACCGGCCCGCTCGACCAGGGGCATGCTGCTGCCGGGCCCTATGACGCCATTCTCGTGAATGGAGCGGTCGAGGTTCGTCCGGAAGGGCTTCTCCGGCAATTGGCCGAAGGCGGACGCCTCGTTTGCGTGAAGGGGCGGGGGCGTGCCGCACGCGCGACCGTTTACGTCCGTTCCGGCGACGCCATCGGCGAGCGCAGCCTGTTCGAAGCCGCAGCCCCTCTCCTGGGCTCCTTTGTCCAGACGCCGGGCTTCACGTTCTAATTTCCTCCAAAGCCTAACAAATCCATAATTTTTCCCCAGCCCGGAGTGTCGCTTTTTTGCGCCACTCCCAAGCTAAAATCGAGTTGGCCCCAACGCGTTGTTGCCGACTCTGTTCCCTTGGGTATTGTTGCGCTTTGAGTCGCAGTGGTTTCTGAAAGTGGCGTCTCTCACGATTGTCCCGTGTTGGTCGCTAGGCAGGTGCGCGTGAAGAAAAAGCATTCCAAGCAGACGTATTCCTTGCTCTTTGGGGCGATGACCTCGGTGTTCGTGCTGATGGCCCCCGGCGGGGTGTCGGCCGAAACCTTGGAAAGCGCTTTGTCCCGCGCTTATGGCAACAATCCTGACCTGAACGCCCAGCGTGCGAACGTCCGTGCAACGGACGAGACGGTGGCGCAGGCCAAGTCAGGCTACCGGCCCGTTATCAACGGAACGGCCGATGTCGGTCGGACCTGGGTGTCGGCCGAGACGCCTTCGTCGCGCTTCTCCCCGAACACGACGAACCAGAATGCACTGAACCCGCGTGGGTTCGGCGTCGAGCTCAATCAGACGATTTTCGACGGGTTCCGGACCCAGAACCGCGTCCGCGCGGCGGAATCCTCGGTTCTCGGGTCGCGCGAGAGCCTGAATACCACCGAGCAGAGCGTTCTGCTCGATGCCGCGACCGCCTATATGAACGTCCTGCGGGATACCGCGATCCTCGACCTGCAGCGCAACAACGTCGAGGTGATCGACGAGCAGTTGCGCCAGACCCGGGACCGCTTCAACGTCGGTGAAGTCACCCGGACGGACGTGGCACAGGCGGAAGCCCGCCTTGCTGCGGCCCGGTCTCAGGCGAGCTTGGCTGAAGCGACCCTCCGTAACAGCATTGCGACCTATCGGCAGGTCGTCGGTGTCGAGCCTGCCCAGCTGGCTCCCGGTCGCCCGCTGGACCGCCTGACGCCGCGCAACGTGGATGCGGCCCTGAAGGTGGCCCTCAACGAGCATCCGGCCATCAAGGCGCGCCAGCACGCCGTCGATGTGGCCGAGCTGCAGGTGAAGATCGAGGAGGGCGCTCTCGCTCCGCAGCTCGGTGTCGCCGGTGCCGTCGATCAACGCTACGACCGCCAGCAATCGGGCGACGCCGCGCTGTCAGCGTCCGTGGTCGCGCGTCTGACGGTGCCGATCTACGAGGGCGGGCAGGCTTATGCCGCGACCCGGCAGGCCAAGGAAGTGGCTGGCCAGCGCCGTCTGGAAGCCGATTCCGTACGCGATCAGGTCCGCGCCGCCGTGAGCTCATCCTGGGGGCAGCTGGAAGCGGCCCGGGCCCAGATCGTCGCCGCGCAGGCGCAGATCGATGCTGCCGAGACGGCGCTGAGCGGCGTGCGCGAAGAAGCTCGCGTCGGCCAGCGAACCACGCTCGATGTGTTGAACGCGCAGCAGGAACTGCTGAATGCCCGCGTGAACCTCATCACGGCCCAGCGCGACCGGGTGGTAGCGTCCTACAGCCTCGTCAACGCGATGGGCCGTCTCAATTCACGAGCCCTCGGCCTCCGGGTCAATCACTACAGCCCGAAGATCCATTACGATCAGGTTAAGGATCTTTGGATCGGGACGAGCACGCCCGACGGTCGTTGATAAGATTTGGGGCCGGAACCTAAAAGTTCCGGCCCCGCTTGTTTTCTTTAGATTTGCGTAAAATACTTCCTCTACATTCATTTGAATGTGATTCTTACTTATTCCGATTTGGAAGTGACTATGGGTTCTGCGGGCCTGAAGGTTAACGAGCCGTCGATGGACGAGATTCTGGCTTCCATCCGGCGCATCATCTCCGATGACGAAGCTGAGAGCCCTTTGGAGCCTGATGGGCCGCGCTCCTCTCCCCTGAGCAACGTTCTCGACATCGCGGAGCTTCACGTGGCCCCGTTGATTTCGGCGGGGCCCAACGAGCCCGTGCTGGGGCCCTGGAGCCGGGGAGACGCCCTGGGAGACGATGCTCCTTCGAGCGAGGATTTCAGAAGAGAGCCAGACGCTCTTTCGGCGCGGGTCGAGCCAGTTCCAGCTCCGGTCGCCGCGCGTGACATCCAGGCCAAGAGCGCTGCTCCAACGGCTGCGATCCAGTCGGGGGCGGCGGAGGCCCTCATGTCGCCTGTCGCCAGCTCCACGGTTTCAGGCGCCTTCGATCGCCTCGGCGCTGCGTTGAAGCCAAGCCAGCCCCCGACCGTCGAGGATCTTATGAAGGAGATGCTGCGTCCCATGCTGAAGGCGTGGCTCGACGACAACCTTCCGTCCCTGGTCGAGCGGCTCGTTCGGGACGAGATCGAGCGTGTGACCCGCTGCCGGGGATAGGTCTCTTCGGCGATCGGAAGAGGCAAAGTCCCGCCAAGCTTTCGGAGTCCGATAGCCTCTCCAGGTGAGATTGGCGGAGCAAGGGCCTCGATCGACCGGAGCCGCACATCACCGGTGGGACACCACATCTCGGGCCTGTAACGCTCGGATTGGCGCCCGTCTGTTGACTTCGACCGATCCGTCCGGTTTGTAGCCGTCTTGCTTGCGCGTTTCTCGCGCCCAAAGGCCGGTACTCATCATGATGGACAAGACGTTCGATCCCTCCGCTGTCGAAGCTCGCATTTCCACCCGCTGGGAAGAGGCCGGGGCCTTCAAGGCCGGCCGTGCGGATCGCAAGGACGCGGTACCCTACACGATCGTCATTCCGCCGCCGAACGTGACCGGCTCGCTCCATATGGGTCACGCCCTCAACAACACGATCCAGGACATCCTCTGCCGCTTCGAGCGCATGCGGGGCAAGGACGTGCTCTGGCAGCCGGGCATGGACCATGCGGGCATCGCCACGCAGATGGTCGTGGAGCGTCGCCTGGCTGAGCGCCAGATCCAGCGCCGCGACCTCGGCCGCGAGGAATTCGTGAAGCGGGTCTGGGAGTGGAAGGAGGAGTCCGGCGGCACCATCGTGCGTCAGCTCAAGCGCCTCGGTGCCTCCTGCGACTGGTCGCGTGAGCGCTTCACCATGGACGAGGGCCTGTCCCAAGCGGTGCTTAAGGTCTTCGTGGACCTTTTCAACCAAGGCCTGATGTACAAGGACAAGCGCCTCGTGAACTGGGACCCCAAGTTCCAGACCGCGATTTCAGACCTCGAGGTGATCCAGGTCGAGGTGAAAGGCAATCTCTGGCACATCCGCTATGCCATCGAGGGCATGCCGGACCGGTCCATCACGGTCGCCACCACCCGGCCCGAGACGATGCTCGGCGACGTGGCCGTGGCCGTGCATCCCGAGGACGAGCGCTATAAGGATCTGGTCGGCAAGTTCGCCATACTGCCCCTCACGGGCCGGCGCATCCCCATCGTGGCGGACGAGTATTCGGACCCGGAGAAGGGCACCGGCGCTGTGAAGATCACGCCTGCCCATGACTTCAACGATTTCGAAGTCGGCAAGCGCCACAAGCTGCCGCTGATCAACATCTTCGGCACCGAGGCCGAGCTCCGGCTTGCCGGCAACGAGGCCTTCCTCGACGGTTTGGCCGAGACCGACGATCTCAAGGAGGTGCTGGCGCTCGAAGGCATGGACCGTTTCGACGCGCGCAAGCGCATCGTCGCAATGCTGGAAGAGCGGGAGATCCTCGTCCAGATCGAGCCGCACGGCCACACCGTGCCTCATGGCGACCGCTCCAACGTGGTGATCGAGCCCTACCTCACGGATCAATGGTATCTGAACGTGAAGCCCCTCGCGGACCGGGCGCTCGACGTGGTGCGCAAGGGCCAGACCAAGTTCGTGCCCGAGAACTGGGAGAAGACCTACTTTCAGTGGCTTGAGAACATCGAGCCGTGGTGCGTCTCGCGCCAGCTCTGGTGGGGTCACCAGATTCCGGCCTGGTACGACGACCAGGGTAACGTCTATGTCGCCCTGAGCGAGGACGAGGCCAAGGAGCAGGCGCGGGCGAAGAACGGCCGCGACGTGCCGCTCACGCGCGACGAGGACGTGCTCGACACTTGGTTCTCCTCGGCCCTGTGGCCGTTCTCGACCCTCGGCTGGCCCGACGATACGCCGGAATTGAAGCGCTACTATCCGACGAACACCCTCGTCACAGGCTTCGACATCATCTTCTTCTGGGTTGCCCGGATGATGATGATGGGCCTGCACTTCATGGACGAAGTGCCCTTCGACACGGTCTACATCCACGCCCTCGTCCGCGACGAGAAGGGCGCAAAGATGTCGAAGTCGAAGGGCAATGTCATCGATCCGCTCAATGTGGTGGAGCAGTACGGCGCGGATGCGCTGCGCATGACGCTCACCTCGATGGCTGCCCAGGGGCGCGACATCAAGCTGTCGGTCCAGCGCGTCGAGAACTACCGCAACTTCGCGACCAAGATCTGGAACGCGGCTCGCTTCGCCGAGATGAACGAGTGCAGGCGCGTCGCCGGGTTCGATCCGAAATCGGTCAAGGAGACGCTCAACAAGTGGGCGATCAGCGAATGCGCCAAGGCGATCAACGAGGTCGCGGCCGGCATCCAGGGCTACAAGTTCAACGAGGCGGCAGGCGCAGCCTACCGTTTCGTGTGGAACGTGTTCTGCGACTGGACGCTCGAACTCTCCAAGCCCGTCCTGCAGGGTGCGGATTCACCCGCCAAGGACGAGACCCGCGCGACCATCGCGTTCATTCTGGATGAGATCTGCAAGCTTCTTCACCCGATCATGCCGTTCCTCACGGAGGAACTGTGGGAGGTGAAAGGGCAGGAGGGGCCGAAGCGCGACACGATCCTGGCGCTCGCGCCCTGGTCGAACCTCGATCACCTGATCGACCCGCAGGCCGAAGCCGAGATCGGCTGGGTGGTGGACCTCGTCACCGAGATCCGCTCCGCCCGTTCCGAGACGAACGTGCCGGCCGGCGCGCAGATCCCGCTCGCGCTCGTCGCTTCGTCCGAGGACGTGAAGGCTCGTGCTGCACGCTGGGGCGATATCGTGAAGCGCCTTGCACGCATATCCGACATTTCCTTCGTCGACACGGCACCCAAGAGCTCGATCCAGCTTCTGATCCGCGGCGAAGTGGCGGCCCTGCCGCTGGAAGGCGTGATCGATCTCGATGCCGAACGCGCCCGCCTCGCCAAGGAGATCCAGAAGCTCGATGCGGATGTGACGAAGATCGACGCGAAGCTCGGAAACGCGGATTTCATCAAGCGCGCGCCCGAGGAAGTCGTCGAGGAGCAACGCGAGCGCCGCGACGAAGCGCTGGCGCGCAAGGCGAAGATGGAAGAGGCGCTCGGGCGTCTGAAGGACGCGTAAGGCGGTCCAAGTCCCCGCACTCCGCCCATGCCTGCCGGCCCGGGCTTGTCCCGGAGCCGACAGACGATTGAAGCGCGGCGCCTCGCAGATCGGGATGGCCGGCACGACGCCAGCCATGGCGCAGCGCTTGATCGTGGAACCCCTTCCCGCACTGCGTGCGCCGGGGATGACACCACGGCATGGCCAGGACCTCCCCCACCACGTCATCACCGGCCTCGTGCCGGTGATACCGATGGATTGAAGCGCCGCGCCCCACCGTAGCGGGATGGCCGGGTCAAGCGCGGCCATGACGTGGGAGTGGGTCGTCGCGGCGCAAACCGTACGCGAAGGGGCTCTCACTCACACATTCTGAAGCGGGGACTGCCTCCCGCTTCGCCGCTCGCGAATCTTATCCCAGCACGAAATCCACCAGCAGCTTCAGGTTCAGCGCCACGATGACAGCCGCGATGGTGCCTGCGATCACCGTGAGCCAGCGGGGCGTGACGAGTTCGCCCATCTTGGCTTTCGAGGCGGTCATGGTCACGAGGGGAATGACCGCGAAGGGGAGCTGAAGGCTCAGGACCACCTGGCTCAGGATCAGGAGCTTCGCGGTGCCGCCCTCGCCGTAGGCGATGGTGACGGCGGCGGCGGGAACGATGGCGATTCCCCGGGTGATCAGGCGGCGCAGCCAGGGCTGCATCTTGAAGTTGATGAAGCCCTCCATGACGATCTGGCCCGCCATGGTCGCCGTCACGGTGGAGTTCAGGCCGCAGCAGAGAAGCGAAAGGCCGAAGAGCATCGGCGCGATGGCGCTGCCGAGGATCGGCTGGAGCAGGGTATGGGCCTCGCCGAGTTCGGCGATCTCGGTCCTGCCGGTGTGATGGAAGGCGGCCGCTGCGAGGATGAGCAGGGACGCGTTGATCGTGAGCGCGAACATCAGTGCGATGGTCGAGTCGAGGGTTGCGAAGCGCAGCGCCTCGCGCCGTTCCGGCAGCGTGTCGCCGTAGGCGCGGGTCTGCACGATGCCCGAATGCAGATAAAGGTTATGCGGCATCACCGTCGCGCCCAGGATGCCGAGGGCGAGATAGAGCATGTCGGGATTGGTGACGATCTCCGTCGTCGGGGCGAAGCCTGTGATCACACCGGCCCAATCCGGGTCGGCCATGGCGATCTGAATGCCGAAGCACACCGCGATGACGCCGAGCAGGGTGATGATGAAGGCCTCGACCCAGCGGAAGCCGAGATTCTGCAGATAGAGAATCAGGAACACGTCGAGCGCCGTGATGACGACGCCGATTTCGAGGGGAACGTCGAAGAGCAGGTTGAGTCCGATGGCCGTCCCGATCACTTCCGCTAGGTCCGTGGCGCAGATTGCGAGTTCCGCCAGAAACCAGAGACCCCAGGAAACCGGCTTCGGATAGGCGTCCCGGCAAGCCTGGGCGAGGTCGCGGCCCGTTGCGACCGCCAGCCGGGCGCAGAGGGATTGCAGGATGATCGCCATGATGTTGGAAATGAGCGCCACCGAGAGCAGTGCATAGCCGTATTTCGACCCGCCAGCGATGGATGTCGCCCAATTGCCGGGGTCCATGTAGCCCACCGCCACCAGGTAGCCCGGCCCTAAAAACGCGGCTGCACGCCGCCAGACTGACCCCGGACGGACCGCAATCGAACGATTCACCTCCGGCAACGAGGCGAGTTCCGAAGAGTGCCGCCATGCGGCCTTTCGCACGAGGGAGACGGGGGCGTGCTGGTCCATGGGGTCTTTCTGCAGTTGCAAACGATTTGCAATAAGAGGCTAGCTTGGATCGGAGGCCCCGGCAAGAGGAGAGTCGCACAAAGTTGCAAATGAGGGGCGCATACCTCTGAAGGGCAGGAGGCCGACAGCGCCATGGCCCGTCCTCAATAAAGCTCTTTGGGAATTTCCCTTCCCATGCTGAGACGGCGAACGTTGCCTAACGTGAGGGCTGTTCGAGCAGTGGCGCGGGTACACCTTTCCTTGAGGCAGAGGTGGGTCCGAAGGAGCGGGTGAGGGGTTATGGGTCCATCCGGACAGCGCTCTTTCCCTTGCTTGGCTGACCTCTCGGTCTCTCCATCCGGGCAGCTTGGGCCGCCGCAGCCTCGGTGCTGGCTGGTCGAGGATGGGCGACCGTCCCCATCCATCACATGAGGCGGTATTCTGCCCGGGCTCTATTTGCAGCCTCTCGACGCCTCGCCATGTTCGGGCGTGACAAGTCCCTTGAGGTTTGCTCTAGGTTTCCCAAAACCGGGACGGAAAATCTGGTAAGGGATGGAAATGCTCGAGAGTGTCCTGATCGCCAACCGCGGCGAGATCGCGTGCCGCATCATCCGCACCGCCAAGCGGCTCGGCATGCGCACCATCGCGGTCTATTCGGAGGCCGATGCGAATTCGCTCTTCGTGCAGATGGCCGACGAGGCCCATCTCATCGGCCCACCGCCCGCCCGCGAGAGCTATCTCCGGATCGACCGGATCATCGACGTCGCCAAGCGCACGAGGGCCGCCTCCATCCATCCCGGCTACGGGTTCCTGTCCGAGCGGGCCGAGTTCGCCGAGGCTTGCGCGGAAAACGGTATCGTCTTCGTGGGACCGCCGGCTTCCGCCATCAAGGCCATGGGCCTGAAGGATGCGGCTAAGGCGCTCGTGCAGCAGGCGGGCGTCCCGGTCGTTCCCGGCTACCACGGCTCCAAGCAGGATCCGGACTTCCTGCGCCAGAAGGCGTATGAGATCGGCTATCCGGTTCTCATCAAGGCGATCGCGGGCGGCGGCGGCAAGGGCATGCGGAGGGTCGACAAGGCGGCCGATTTCGACGCCGCCCTCGAGAGCGCGCAGCGCGAGGCGCAAAACGCCTTCGGCGATCCGCGCGTGCTGGTGGAGAAATACATCCTTTCCCCGCGTCACATCGAGATCCAGGTCTTCGCCGACGGTCATGGCAACGTGGTGCATCTGTTCGAGCGCGACTGCTCGCTCCAGCGCCGCCACCAGAAGGTGATCGAGGAGGCGCCGGCTCCCGGCATGACGCCCGAGATGCGCCGGACGATGGGACAGGCGGCCGTAGAGGCGGCCCGCGCGGTTGGCTATGTGGGCGCCGGCACCGTCGAATTCATCGCCGACGGACGCGAAGGACTGCGCGCCGACCGCTTCTATTTCATGGAAATGAACACCCGCCTCCAGGTGGAGCATCCGGTGACGGAGGCGATCACCGGGCTCGATCTCGTCGAGCTGCAATTCCGCGCTGCGTCCGGTGAGACGTTGCCCTTCACTCAAGAGGACCTGACGATCGACGGCCATGCCGTCGAGGCGCGCCTCTATGCGGAGGATCCGGAGAAGGAATTCTTGCCGTCGACGGGCAAGCTCTGGGCGCTCGAATTCCCGGAAGGCGAGGGTATCCGCATCGACACCGGCGTCGAGGCCGGCGCCGAGGTTACGCCCTATTACGACCCCATGATCGCGAAGGTCATCGCCCATGGCGCGACCCGCGACGAGGCCTTGGATACGCTCGCGGAGGCGCTCGGGCGCACGATCGTTGCCGGTCCGAAGACCAATGCGGCCTTCCTGAAGAAGCTGTGCGAGGCCGAAGGCTTCAGGGAAGGGCAGTTCGATACGGGCTTCATCGACCGCAATATCGAAAGCCTCGGCGTCGGGCCGCAGCCTGTGGACGAGGTTGCGGTGTCGTTCGGCGCCTCGGCATTGATCTCTCGCGAGATCGAGCGGCTTCGCATCGCGGAACTGCAAAAAAGCGACGAGCCATCATCGCCTTGGTCCATGCCGGATGGTTTCCAACTTCTGGGTCTGCGTAGTGTCGGTGTTCCACTGCGCGTCGATGGTGAGCGGGTTGAGGCCCGCGAGGTGTTCAGCCGCGAGCATCCTGGCGCAAGCACGGTCGCCTTCGGCGCGAGCGATCCATGGGCCGACGCCCAGATCGACCAGGAGGTGGAAGCGCCGCATGGCGTCTACATCATCCGCAACGGGCGCCAGACCCTGGTCCAGCCTTACGATCCCTTCGACGTCGATCTCGAACACATGGACGAAGGCGGCAGCGTCAAGGCGCCGATGCACGGCAAGCTCATCGCCGTTTTCGTGCAGCCGGGCGACCGGGTCGAGAAGGGGCAGCGGCTCGCCATTGTCGAGGCGATGAAGATGGAGCATGTGCTGGTCGCGCCTTCCGATGCCGAGGTGGCGGAGATCGCCGCCGAACCGGGCGCGCAGGTGGCGGAAGGAGCACGCCTCATCGTGCTCAAGACGGAGGAATGACCTGCGGCGCATCGCCCGGTGACGGACCGGCGGGCGCATGGTTGAAACGGACATGGCACTTCATCTGATCAAACTCTGCGTCGGCTGCGATTCGATCACGGATCTCGAAGAATGGATCGAGGAGAACCGCGCGCTGCATCGGCGACTCGGGCGGGACTACGAGCAGACGCATACCACCCGCATGGTGCCCAAGCGCGTCGACGAGCTCCTGGATGGCGGCTCGCTGTTCTGGGTGATCAAGGGGCAGGTTGCGGCCCGCCAGAGGCTTCTCGCCGTCCGGCCGTTCACCGATGGGGACGGAATCGGCCGCTGCCATCTGGTGCTCGAGCCGCAGGTGATTGCCGTGGAGCCGCGTCCCTATCGGCCCTTCCAGGGCTGGCGCTACCTCGTCGCCAAGGAAGCGCCGCGTGACATCGACCTGAAAGCGGGCGATCTTGCCGTCATGCCGGAGGATATGCGTCGCGAACTGGCTGAACTGGGCCTGCTGTAACTTATGTGAATCACCGGAGACCCTTCCATGAGATTCCTCGCTGCCACCGCCGCTCTTCTGATCTGTGCCGCGAGCCCGGCGCTTGCGAAAGAGTGCCGCATGCCCGACCTGCCGCCCGGCGTTCAGGTCCAGGTGCCGTCGGAATGCCGGGATCGATTGCTGGATCGCCGCGCGCAGGCCGAAAGGCAGGATTCCCTGAAGGCCAGCCCGGGCTTCATCGATCTTGGAAATGGCACGCAGGTACGGATCGGTGGTCGGGTCCGGGCGGAAGGGATGGTGCGGCGCTAGCCTTTTTCGCTGGGGATCGTCCTGGTGAATGGGGATCTTCTTGGAACCGCGCTGGCTCGTACAGCATTGGCTCAGCAGTTCAGTTGAGTGGAGGTTCCGATGCTGATGTGTGCATCCGAAGGCCGGCACTGGCGTTACGAAGTCTGCGAGCACGATGACGGCTATCTGGTCCAGATGCGTGACCTGACCACCGGGGAGCTCGACGAGGAATTCTCCACCATCTTCCGCACCCTTCCCGTGGCCTTCGCCTATGCGGAGATGTCGGCCGCCTACGAACGCTATGCAGCCTCGGAACTCGACCATGCCGAAGACGAGCAGATCGAAATCGAGGTGGAGACGACGGAACGCCACTTCATCGATCTGAGCGACAGGCTCCACGACTCGGGCATCAACGGCATTGTCGTCCAGGCCTGGGAGCGGGAGAGCCAGCGCAGCCGGAACGCGCTCCTGCACTGACGTCAGATCAGGGTAGCATCTGGCCTCGCTTGAAAGCGAGGCCGCTCCCTCTAGCATCGCTCCATCGCGACTCACGCCGATGATGGAGTTCCCATGGCCGATCTCTCAGCCTTCCCGATCGCCTCTCGCTGGCCCGCCCAGCATCCCGACAGAATCCAGCTCTATTCCACGCCGACGCCCAACGGGGTCAAGGTCTCGATCATGCTCGAGGAGACCGGTCTGCCGTACGAGCCGCACTTCATCAATATCGGCCAGAACGAGACCTGGACGCCGGAATTCCTGTCCCTGAACCCGAACGGCAAGATCCCGTCGATCATCGATCCCGTTGGGCCGGGCGGAAAGCCTCTGCCTCTGTTCGAATCCGGGGCGATCCTGCTGTACCTCGCCGAAAAGACCGGAAAGTTCCTGCCTTCCGATCCGGCCCGGCGCTATGAGACCATCCAGTGGGTGTTCTTCCAGATGGCGTCGGTGGGGCCGATGTTCGGCCAGCTCGGCTTCTTCCACAAATTCGCCGGGCGCGAAATCGAGGATAAGCGTCCCCTGGAGCGGTATCGCAACGAATCCAAGCGCCTGCTGGGCGTCCTTGAGACGAGGCTCGAAGGCCGCTACTGGATCATGGGCGACGACTACACCATCGCGGACATTTCCCTGCTCGGCTGGGTGCGCAACCTCGTCGGGTTCTACGGCGCCGGCGAACTGGTGGAGTTCGACAGCCTGAAGCGCGTTCCGGCCTGGCTGGAGCGGGGCCTCGCCCGGCCGGCCGTGCAGCGCGGCCTAGAGATCCCGAAGCGGCCGGAATAGCAATCTGCTTCAGCCGTCATTCTTCAAGCCGGCAATTTACATCCGCCCCATCCCGGCCCACATGTTGGGGTGGGGACGAAAACGATGATGCTGCTTCTCGGAATACTGGCGGTCGCTCTTCTATGGTGGGTGGGCAAGAACTACACGCGGGCTGACCCGAAGGTTTTGGCCAAGGGCCTCAAAACCGTGGCCGGTGTCGCGGCGCTCGGCGCGGCCGTGCTCCTGGGCGTCAAGGGTCGCATCGACATGGCGCTCCTGCTCGGCGGCTTCGGCGCCTGGGCCCTGGGGTGGAACGCCCTCAATCTTCCCGGCCCCTGGCGCAAATTCCAGCAGTCGGCGGGCCGGTTCTCCCGCATTCGGTCGGCGATGATCGAGATGGAGATCGATCATGCGACCGGAGCTGTCGAAGGCACCATCCTCGTGGGAGCCTTCGCCGGTCGGCGCCTCTCGAGCCTCGACCCGCAGAGCCTGAGCCGTCTCTACGACGAGTGCAGCGCCCATGATCCGCAGGGTGTCCCGCTCCTAGAGGCTTATCTTGATCGCCGGTTTGCCGGCTGGCGTGAAAACGCTCAGGGAGATCGTGACACGCGGACGCGCACTCACGCGCATTCGGGCGTAATGACGAAAGAGGAGGCCTATCAGATCCTGGGCCTTCAGCCGGGTGCGAGCCTCGACGAGATCCGAAAAGCGCATCGGACGCTCATGAAGAAACTCCATCCCGACCAGGGAGGGACGGCGTACCTCGCGGCTCGCGTGAACGAGGCGAGAGAAGTCTTGCTGGGCCGACATCGCTGATACTCCACGCGCGATCCGGTTGTCTTCGAGCGGTGACGGCACAAACACACGCGCCGTCACTGCGTTCTCTCATCATGTCAGCCGCGTGCGGCGAAGCAGTTCACGCCGCTCTTCTTGAGCTGCTTGCAGGCGTTCGCGGCATCGTTGGATTCGGAGAACCCGGAGAAGCGCGCCCGGTAGAGCGTGGAGCCGTCGACGGTCACCTTCTCCGTGAACGGCGAGGCCTTGGCCAGGACCTTGCCGAACCGGCCCCGGGCCGTGTCGAGCATGGCTTTCGCCTTCGCTTCGTCATCCGTCGCACCAAGCTGGATCACCCAACCGGTCACGGTCTTCTTCGGCTCGGCCGCCTCGGCCTTGGGAGCTTCGGCCTTGGTCTCGATCTTGGCTTGCAGGGCAGCCTTCTGGGAGGCGGGGATCTGGGCTGGCGCGGGCAGGGCGGCATAGGCCTGTGCGTTCAGGGGGAGCGGCTCCGGCCCTTTCTGCCAGCGCACCGACGAGGGGGTGGTCGTCGAGCTGGCGCCGGCCGCGGAGGCGACGACGGGGCGCAGGGTGTTCAGATCGAGAGGCTTGCGCTCGGGAGCCGTCGGGGGAGTCGAAGCCTGAACGATCGGAGCCTGCGGGGTGGCGGAAGCCACTTTCACGGGAGCCGCCGTCGGCGCGAGCTCGACCGGGCGCGGAGCCGGGGCCTCGGCCACCATGGCGGGCTGGCTCTCGACCACGGACGGGGCCGTCCGTGCGCCGGCATAGGCGCGGGGCAGGTGGCTCTGGATGAGGCTGGCCATCTTCAGATCGCGGGAAGCGCCGGAGCGGCCGCCGAGCACCACGGCCACGAGGCTGCGATTGTCCGTGTTGACCGAGGTCAGCAGATTGAAGCCGGACAGGCGCGTATAGCCGGTCTTGATGCCGTCCACGCCCTCGACCTTGCCGAGCAGCCGGTTATGGCCGCGGATCGTGCGCTTTCCATACTGGAAGGATTGCGTCTGGAAATAGGCGAAGTACCTCGGAAAGCGCTCCTGGATCGCGCGGCCGAGGATGGAAAGGTCGCGGGCCGTGGTGATGTTCGGCGGCTCATGCGGTAGGCCATGCGGGTTGTAGAACGCCGTCGAACTCATGCCGAGCTCCTTCGCCTTGCGGGTCATCATCCGGGCGAAAGCATCCTCGGACCCGGCAATGTTCTCGGCGACGACTACCGAGACGTCGTTGGCCGACAGGGTCACCATGGCCTTGATGGCATCGTCGACCTCAATCGTCGATCCCGGGCGCAGGCCGAGCTTGGTCGGAGGCTGGCTAGCCGCGTAGGCCGAAACCGAAAGCGGGGTGTCCCCACGCATCCGCCCGCGCTCGAGCTGCTCGAACAGGAGATAAAGGCTCATGACCTTCGTGAGCGAGGCCGGGATCCGGGGCTCGTCGACGTTCTCACCCTGGAGGATTTTGCCGGTCTTGGCGTCGACCACGATGGAGGCGGAGAGGGGGCTGTAGCCGCCGCTGGAAGGCCTGGCCTTGCGTGCCGCCTCCGCCGGGGATGCGACAGTCACTGCAACCGACGCTACGATGCCAATGAGAGCCCATGTCTTTCGGTGTCCCATCCAAACCGAATTCATGCTGCAAAAATCCCTGTTTCGCTTGGTTTTTAGGCCCCTGCGCCCGGTTCTCTCGAGGGAACCGTTGCCGGCACAACACATCCTCCGACCGTAAGAGGTTGCGGTTACGGGGCGGTTAACGGGGGGGAATCAATCGGTGAAAATATTGTGCATTGCACAATAGAACTTGACAAAATTTGTGCACTGCACATATTGGTGTCGTCAGCTATCCAGCGGGCCCACCGTCATTTAACGCCTTATTGCCGAGGTTCACAATGCTTCAGCCGTTTACCCAGATTCAGAAGTTCGGCCAGGACAACCTGGATGCCACCGTGAAGGCGCTCGGCGCCTTCTCCAGCAACAGCCAGGTCATCGCGTCCGAGACGGCGGATTTCGCCCGCAAGTCCTTCGAGCAGACCTCCTCGACGGTCGAGAAGCTGCTCGGCGTCCAGACCCTCGACAAGGCGGTCGAGATCCAGACGGCCTTCGTGAAGGGCGCCTACGACAGCCTCGTCAGCCAGGCGACCAAGATGGGCGCGCTCTACTCGAACCTCGCCACCGAGACGTTGAAGCCCTACGAAGGGCTCCTCTCCAAGGCGACGGCTGCACGCGCCTAAGACGCGCCAGAGCCACTCGCATGAAACGCCCGGGCCTGTCCCGGGCGTTTTGCGTTGGGGCTGCCATGCATTCAAGGCCTGTCGGCGCTTCGGCTCCGCTCGCGCAGGAGTGACCAACATGTCGCTCTTTTAATCAGGACTGCGACCACCCATCTGGTTGATCTGGCGAACCGAATGGAGCGACTATACATTTGGCTTGAGGCCAATGGCGCGACGGGGGTCGGGCCGGAAGCCCAGGGCCAGAATAGAAGAAGGGGCGGTCGTCCGAATATGCTGCGGGTAGCTCAAGGTACTTTGACCCTGTCGGAGCCATGTCCGATTTCCGCTGCCGGCGGGTCACAGCCTCCTGGAGGCGATGATGGCGGCCGCTCGAACACGGCCATCATCACGAAAACCAAGCCCCGTACGAAACGGCCGAACCTTTACCGCGTTCTTCTCTTGAACGATGATTACACCCCGATGGAGTTCGTGGTGCACGTGCTGGAGCGGTTCTTCAACAAGAACCGCGAGGATGCGACCCGGATCATGTTGCACGTCCACCAGAATGGCGTTGGGGAGTGTGGAGTTTTTACGTACGAAATTGCCGAGACGAAGGTGACCCAGGTGATGGATTTCGCCCGGAAACATCAGCATCCTCTGCAATGCGTCATGGAAAAGAATTAGCCGAGCCCCGTCTCATAAAAGGACAAGCCGTTGCCGAGCTTTTCTCGCAGTCTTGAACAAGCCTTACACCGCGCTCTCGCTCTCGCAGGCGAGCGCCGCCATGAATACGCGACCCTCGAACATCTTCTCCTGGCCCTGATCGACGACCAGGATGCGGCCGCCGTCATGCGCGCATGCAATGTCGATCTCGAAATTCTCCGTCGCAATCTGGTCGATTACGTCGACAGCGAGCTTGCCAATCTCGTGGCTGACGGACGGCAGGATTCCAAGCCTACGGCCGGTTTCCAGCGTGTCATCCAGCGGGCGGTGATCCATGTCCAGTCTTCCGGTCGCGACGAGGTGACCGGGGCGAACGTGCTCGTGGCGATCTTCGCTGAGCGCGAGAGCCATGCCGCCTACTTCCTGCAGGAGCAGGACATGACCCGTTACGACGCGGTCAACTACATCAGCCACGGCATCGCCAAGCGTCCGGGCCTCACCGAGAGCCGCTCCCCGCGCGGCTCCGAGGAGGAATCCTCCAGCGAGCGTCCGACGCAGGAAGAGGGCGACGCACGTCAGAAGAAAAAGGGCGATGCCCTCGAAGCTTACTGCGTCAACCTCAACAAGAAGGCGAAGGAAGGCCGGATCGATCCGCTGATCGGCCGCGAGTCTGAAGTGCAGCGCACCATCCAGGTCCTGTGCCGCCGCCAGAAGAACAACCCGCTGCTCGTGGGCGAGCCCGGCGTCGGGAAAACCGCCATCGCCGAGGGTTTGGCCCGCAAGATCGTCCAGGGCGAGGTGCCGGAGGTCCTGAAGGGCGCCACCGTCTTTTCCCTCGACATGGGCACGCTCCTGGCCGGTACCCGCTACCGCGGCGACTTCGAAGAGCGCCTGAAGCAGGTCATGAAGGAGATCGAGGCGCATCCGAACGCCATTATGTTCATCGATGAGATTCATACGGTGATCGGCGCCGGCGCCACCTCCGGCGGAGCCATGGATGCCTCGAACCTGCTGAAGCCGGCCCTGGCTCAGGGCAGCCTCCGCTGCATCGGCTCGACCACCTACAAGGAATACCGCCAGTATTTCGAGAAGGACCGGGCCCTCGTGCGTCGCTTCCAGAAGATCGACGTGAACGAGCCGTCGGTGCCGGACGCCATTGAGATCGTGAAGGGCCTGAAGCCCTATTTCGAGGACTTCCACAAGCTGAAATACACCAACGACGCCGTGAAGGCGGCGGTGGAGCTGTCCGCGCGCTACATCAACGACCGCAAACTGCCGGACAAGGCGATCGACGTGATCGACGAGACCGGTGCGTCGCAGATGCTCCTTCCCGAAGGCCGTCGCAAGAAGACCATCGGCATCAAGGAGATCGAGGCGACCATCGCCACCATGGCGCGGATTCCGCCCAAGACCGTCTCCAAGGACGATGCCGAGGTGCTCGCGCACCTGCAGGATACCCTGAAGCGGGTGGTCTACGGTCAGGACAAGGCCATCGAGGCGCTGTCCTCGGCGATCAAGCTGGCGCGCGCCGGCCTGCGCGACGCGGAAAAACCCATCGGTTCCTACCTGTTCGCCGGCCCGACCGGCGTCGGCAAGACCGAGGTCGCCAAGCAGCTGGCCGCGTCGCTGGGCGTGGAGCTCCTGCGCTTCGACATGTCGGAATACATGGAGCGGCATACGGTGAGCCGGCTGATCGGCGCACCTCCCGGCTATGTGGGCTTCGACCAGGGCGGTCTGCTGACCGACGGTGTCGACCAGCATCCGCATTGCGTGCTCCTGCTCGACGAGATCGAGAAGGCCCATCCGGATCTGTTCAACATCCTGCTCCAGGTCATGGATCATGGAAAACTGACGGATCATAACGGCAAGCAGGTCGACTTCCGCAACGTGATCATCATCATGACCACGAATGCGGGTGCCGCCGACATGGCTCGCCCGGCTTACGGTTTCACCCGCACCAAGCGTGAAGGTGACGATACCGAAGCGATCAACAAGCTGTTCACGCCCGAGTTCCGCAACCGGCTCGACGCGGTCATCTCCTTCGCCCACCTTCCCAAGGAAGTGGTCCAGAAGGTGGTCGAGAAGTTCGTCATGCAGCTCGACGCGCAGCTTGCCGACCGCAACGTCTCGATCGAACTCACCGACGAGGCGCGCGACTGGCTGGTCGAGCATGGCTATGACGAAGCGATGGGCGCCCGTCCGATGGGCCGTCTGATCCAGTCGACCATCAAGACGCCGCTGGCCGATGAGGTTCTCTTCGGCCGCCTGAAGAACGGCGGCGCGGTCAAGGTCGTGGTCAAAACGGATGAGATCGGCCTGGAAAGCCTCGGCTTCGAATATGTCGAAGGACCGGTGAAGCCGAAGCCGGAGAAGGACGTGACCAACGCCGCGAAGAAGAAGCCCAAGGCGAAGGCGGCCTCCTCGAAGACGAAAAAGTCCGTGAAACCGAAGGGATCCGATGGTAATGGGGGCGGTGGTGTCCGCACCGTTCCGAAGGTTCCGTTGGTTAGAGCATGACGACTGAGATACACGAGGGAGCCCTCGAGGCGTCCCGAACCCTGGACGCTCCGGCGAAGCTGTCGTGGCGCGAGAAGCGCTACCTCCGGCGTCGCCGGCGCGTCTGGTTCGAGGAAATCCTGGGCTGGATCCTCGTGCCGGTCATCATCTTCGGCTGTTATTGGCTTCTGACCATCCTCCTGAACGCAGTCGGCACCTCGCCGGCTGCGATCATGGAAGGGATCGACGCGATCATCTCCAGCCTCTGAGGCTGACACTCTCCGGTTTCTCGGGCGGCTCCTCGGAGCGCCTCAAGGATCTCTGCTCAATCGTCATTGGCCGAGTTCAGCTGATCGGGCTTCAGGCCTTCGTCCACCTCGGTGTCGTGCGCCCTCACGAGCCATTCGAGCTGGTCCTGGACGAAATCAGGGTCGCTGTGAAAGCGCATGGCGCAGGCGACCAGGAAAATCGCAATCTCAGGCAGGTCTTCGTCACCGAGATCCGGGAGGATCAGCTCGAGTTCCGTCATGTTGCCCGAAGTGAGAATGGCCGCTTCGGTCGGGGGAATGACGGTGCCGCTGTTGTCGGAATCGTGAGCCATTGAGCTGATCCTATGCCTTTCCGAAAATATTTAGGGGGAGGAGGGACATGCCTCCCAGTTTTAAGGCGAAGGCCGACGAGGTAAAGACGCCGCCCGCCTTGAGAACGCCCCAGAAAACGAAAGCCCCGCCCCATGATCTGAGGCAGGGCCCGAATATTTCGTGGTGAGAGCCGAGCTTACGGATAGGTGCAGACGTACCGCATGCCGTTCGTCGCCAGGAAGGTTCCGGTTCCCGGATCGTAGGACCGGTACTTGCGCGCGCAGTAGGCTGCCATCTGAGGATCGACCGTGCCGGGAGGTGCGGGCGGAGCGGCCTGGGCCTGGTTAGCGATCGCGCCAGCGATCAGAGCACCGGCCGCGAGGCCTGCGACGCCCGCCGCGACCGCGGCGCCATTGCCGCCACGGCGATAGTAATAGCGATCATGGTAATAGGGGCGATAGCCGCGACGGTAGTATTGGGCGTAGCTCTCGTTCGGGTAAGCCTGGTCGATCCGGGGCAGGGTGCGGGCCTGCATGGGGCTGGCACTGGCGGGCAGCGCCGACAGGAGCACTGCGGCACCGACCAGAGCCGTTACGAATCTGCGCATATCAAACTCCTCGTTTTACGACAGCTTTGGCAGAGGACCTGCCCGTAATCGGCGCGGAATATAGCTCCAGCGGTCAAGCTCGCACAATCCCGATCTTCGTCAGAGTTTTGTGATTGTCCGGGCCGTTCGATTTTGTAGATGCCGTTCAGGAACGTGCGGCAGGCTGTCGGGCGAATACGAAGATCTATACTTCCCTTAATGTTTCGAGTGGCTGGATCCTATAGTTCAGTTATAAATCTGCTCTAGGATCGGAACCCGCGACGTGCGGGTGAATATTGGCCAGGATTTGCGGATTTATTTCCCGATGTGCCTCAAGGGGAGAGGGTTGCTCTTTCTCGATGGCGGGACTGGATTTTTCGCAGCGGATCGCCAATGATAGAGGTGTTCTATTATAATCTCTCTCGGATTGGGCCGTCATGCTCCGTCTCACGCTCCTTACGGCAGTGATTGCCTTAGTCGGTAGCCTGGCGCAGGCTCATGCTGCTGAGCCGCTGCCTCCGGCCAAAGGGGAAGTTCTGCTGAAGGTCACCGGGGAGCTGGAAGTCACGAACGCTCCGGGCCGCGCCGAATTCGACCGGGCCATGCTGGAGGCGCTCGGCCGGAAGAGCCTCACCGCGACCTTCGTCATCAGCGGCAAGACCCATCGCTTCGAAGGCGTTCCCCTTCGGGCCGTCCTCGAGCGGGTGGGCGGGAAAGGAGCCAGGATCCGGGCATCGGCCTGGAACGATTACGAGGTCGATATCCCCTGGGACGATCTCAAATACGATCCGCTGATTGCCATGTCGGCGGACGGTCAGGTGTTGACGCTCCGCGACAAGGGCCCCCTGTGGATCGTCTACCCTCGGGACGACTACAGCGCGCTGCGCGACGATCTCCACGATTCACGTTGGGTGTGGCAACTCAACCGGCTGCATATCGCACGACCATGAAACTCAACCTTAGCAACTATAGGGCTGCTCTGGTCACGCTCGCGGCGATTGCGGTGCTGGCGCTCTCTCTCACGTTCACGGTCTGGCGCCTGCTCAACGTCGAGGAGGATCTTCGGAGGGAGGAAACCCACGCCAACCTTTGGCAGATCTCCCAAACCCAGTTCGAGGCGTCGATTCTGGCCGAGAGCCTAGCCCGAGCGGCCGCGGGAGAAGTCTTCGCCGATCACGAACAAACGCCCGAGTTCCGCTTGGCGATTCTGATCAGCCGGATGGCGATCCTTCTCGATGGGCTGCAGGGCCAGGTGATCGAGAGGGTCGGGGCGCTCGGGAGCCTCAAGGAGTCTTATCTGCAGCTGACCTACGCGGAGCCGCTCCTGAAGGATCGCGTCGATCCGCGGGCGGCGGAACTGCTGAGGGTGCAGGTCCGGGATCTCGCCTACCAGCTGAGAGACATCGCCAACAGGGTCATGCTGCTGAACCGTGGCGAGATGTCGGAAAAGCGCTCGATGTATTTGCGTTACGTCTTCGAGAGCTTCGCCTTCATCGTTGGCATCGCGATGAGCACGGCTTTCCTTCTGGTTCGGCTGTTCAAAGGGATGCAGGAGGCAAGTCAGGCTCGCCAGCTCCTCAGGCAGGAGCAGGAGCTTTCGGATCTCGTCATCAACAACATCAGCAATCAAGGCATCGTCATGTTCGATGCTGAACTTCGGTGCCTGCTCTGGAACCCGGGCATGGAGGATCTGCTGAACATCAAGCCGGATCACGCCGTGGGGCGGCACATGTCGGACATCGATCCGATTTTCGCGCGGGAGGGCGTGATCGGCTCTCTCATCCGCGCAACGGAGGGAACGAGCTCGATCTTCGAGAACGAGATATCCTCATCCGACGGGCAGGAGCAATGTCTGGAGATCAACTGCCTTCCTGTCTCCATGGCCGAGCGCAAGCTCGGCATCGCCTTCATGCGCGACGTGACGGAGCAATGGCTCGCCCGCAAGCAGGCGGAGCGTCAGAACTTCGATCTCGAAATCAAGGTGCTTCAGCGGACGGCCGCCTTGCGCCAAGCCGAGCGCCGCCTGATCGCAGCGATCAAGTCGGCATCGGAAGGGTTTGCTGCCTTCGATTGGACGGGAAAACTCCTTTTCGCCAACGAGCAGATCTGGGCAGCTGCGCCCGTGTCCTTGTGGTGCAGTGAAGAAATGGGGCTCACCAGCTTCCTGCGATGCTTCGCCATGTGCGAAGGCGCCGACATGCGTCTCGTGAACGCGGAGCCGCCATTCGAGGAAATCGAGCTGGATCTCATGCTCAAGAAGGACACTTGGGCTCGGCTCTCCCTCACGAAAGCCGATGGCGCGACGATCTTCGTTCGCCTGACGGACATCTCCGGCTACAAGCAGATCGCGAGGGCGCTGGAATCGGCCCTCAACCGCGAGCGCGAGACCACGAACGCTTATCGAAGCTTCGTGTCCATGGTCTCGCATCAGTTCAGAACGCCCCTCGCCATCCTGGATTCCAGTGCCCAGCGCATCCTGCGGCGTGGCGCCGAGCTGACACAGGACGAGTTGGTCACGCGCGTCCAGAAGATTCGTAACGCCGGCACCCGCTTGACGCGTCTCGTCGAAAGCGTGCTGAACGCCGCCAAACTCGATGCCGGCACGATCGAGGTCAACCCGGCTTCCTACAATCTGGTCGATCTCGTCGTCGACATCTGCGACCGGCAGCGCGAGGTCAGTGCGCAGGCCGATATCCGTTTCGACGTCCCTGATCTGCCCGTTACGGTCTATTGCGACGGCATGCTCATCGAGCAGGTTGTCGTCAATCTCCTGTCGAACGCCATCAAGTATTCAGGCGATACGCCGGTCGTCGAGATCAAGATCTGGATGGAGGGATCGCGCGCCTTCTGCTCGGTCCGGGACTGGGGGATCGGTATTCCGCCGGATGAATTGCCGAAGATCTTCGATCGTTTCTATCGCGCCCGGACGGCATCGGGGATCGCCGGGACGGGAATTGGATTGAATTTCGCCCAACGGATCATGCACTTGCATGGGGGAGAGATTCACGTGGAAAGCTATGAGGCGGCCGGATCGTTGTTTTCCTTCGATTTGCCCATAGCCAATGCCGAACAAGCGCAACAGGCTGCATGAGTGACCGACTCCGATGAAAACTCAAAAAACAATCCTTTGTGTTGAAGACGAAGACGACCTGAGGGGCGATATCGCCGAGGAGCTGGAGGCTGCCCATTACCGGGTTCTCCAGGCGGCCAACGGCGGCGAGGCGCTCAGCCTTCTCGAAAAGCACCGGCCGGACCTCGTTCTCTGTGACATCACCATGCCGGGCCTCGGGGGATACGACGTGCTCAAGGCTTTGCGTGAGCAAGGCACGATGTCCGATGTTCCGTTCATCTTCCTGACGGCGCTTGCGGAGCGGAATGATGTCCTCACAGGCAAGCAGGCAGGGGCGGACGATTACCTCGTCAAGCCGATCGATTATGAGATCCTGCTGGCGACCATCGCCGCGCGTCTCGATCAGGTCGTGCGTGTTCAGACGAGTGCCGTTCATAGAGCCGAGGAATCCTGGCAGGAGATCCTGAAATCCTCCAAGGGTCGTACGGTCGATGCGCTCTACAAGGCGACCTTCGCCTTCGATCGCTTTCTCGTCGGAGTGGTGATCGTCGACGAAACCGGCGCCATCCGCGTGATGAACAAGGAAGCGCAACGCATCCTGGCCGAGGATGACGGCCTCGTCGCCGCGCAGGGGATCCTGAAAGGGTCTCCCGCCAAGCAGAACAGCAAGCTCTATGCGGCGATTGGAAAGGCTTTCGAGGAAGAGACCCTGGACGAGATCGTCTCGTTTCCCCGCAATTCCGGCGGGCGGCCTTATCTGGTCCTGATCCAAGGGCAGCGCTTTTCCGAAGAGGAGCGGCCCGAAGCGGTGGTTCTGCTCGTCATCGACACGGAGCAGCGGGCCAAGGTCTCTGGCGACACGCTCGTACGGCTCTACGGCCTGACCCCCTCGGAGACCCGCGTGGCCCTCATGCTGATCGACGGCAAGCGTCTCGACCAGATTGCCGAAGAGCTGGAGGTCGCCCAGACCACGGTCGTCTTCCATCTGAAGAACCTGTTCCGGAAGACCGACACCAACCGACAGGCGGACCTCGTCCGCGTGCTTCTGTCGGTGCCGTTGCGCAGTGCCGGTTCCTGACCGGCACTGCGCAAAACGTTAAAGGGCGGGCGGAGAGATTAAGCCTCTGCTCACCATCTCGGCTGAAATGCTCCAAGCCCAAGCTTTGCCACAATCTGTTCAGCTTTCAGAGAGGTTTGGGACAGTATATCTCGTGACATGAAGAGGGGGGCACGTAGCCTTTCTCCCGTCGTAGGTGATGATCATGAAGATCTTCCGACTTCTTTCCGGTAGCGCTGCGGCCCTGGCGCTGGTCGCCGGACTTGCTGCCGCTCAACCGGCCGCAGCGCGTGATCGCCTGTCTCCCGGCGCTGCCGTGGCTCTGGGAGCCCTGGGAGGTCTTGCCGTGGGCGCCGTCGTTGGTTCGGCCGTTGCGCAGCCTCAGCCTCCGGTCGTCTACCGGGCTCCGCCGCCGCCCCCGCCGCCGGTCTACGTGGAGGAAGCGGCTCCGGTCTATTACGAGCGGCCCGTTCGTGAGGTCTATGTGGAACGCTGCACGACCGAGCGTTACCGCGAGTGGGTTCCCGGCTGGGGCTGGGAGCACCGGACGCGCCGGATCTGCAACTAATTGCCCGAAAGGCCCGCTTCCTGCGGGCCTTTTCTTTGTCCGTCAGGCAACCGGGAATCCGCCGCCGCGTTGATCGCATGAAGCCTCATGCGAGCCTAGCCATGACCGACACACCGAAAGATCAGGCCTCCGAGCAGCCGAAGCTCAATCCCGGTGATCAGGCCGAGCCGGGAACTCCTGGTGCAGGAGAGAATATCTGCCCTGAATGCAAGGGCAGTGGTCGCATCGGCGCCGTCCCATGTCCGATCTGCGGCGGCACGGGGACGATCATCGAGGGAATTGGTGGCGGCTAGGACTTGTCCGGCTTCGCCATCCAGCGGACCAAGGGCATGAGCGGAACGATCCAGATCAGGCCCAGCACGATATAGGCCACGGTCTGGAGGAGCTTGGGCGCCTGGGTGATCCGGCCCTCCGCGATCGCCATCGCGAAAAGCGCATAGAAAATGATGAAGGCCAGCATCACCACTGTGCCGATCAGCTTGCGCAGGCGAATGCCCATGGCCGAAATCCTCAAATCATCGACGTCGCGTCGTAACGGTGCGTCACCGGCATGAATTGCCTCTCGAAGGCATAGCCTCTATGTGACGTCCGTACCCTGGGTTCAAGCCCTAATCGACGATGAGAGTGAGCATGGCTGTCGCAGCCTCCACCGAGGGCGTGCCGTTGGCGCGCATGCCTCGTAGCCGATCCCTGTCCTCCGTTCGCATCTGGCTCTACAGCCTCGCCGCCCTGGTGGTCCTGATGATCGCGGTGGGTGGTGCCACGCGCCTGACCGGCTCCGGCCTTTCGATCACCGAATGGAAGCCCGTCACGGGCGCAATTCCGCCGCTGACCGAGCAGGCTTGGCTGGCCGAGTTCGAGAAGTATCGGCAGATCTCCCAATACGAACTCGTCAACAAGGGCATGACCCTGTCGGAGTTCAAGTTCATCTATGCCTGGGAATGGGGACACCGGCAGCTCGGCCGTTTGATAGGACTGGTGTTCTTTCTCCCGCTCATCTGGTTCTGGGCGCGCGGAACGATCAAGGGCCGACCCGCTCTGAGCCTTCTTGGAATCGGGGCACTGGGCGGGCTTCAGGGTGCCATCGGCTGGATCATGGTGGCGTCAGGCCTCGAGCCGGGCATGACCGCCGTCGCGCCGATCAAGCTTGCCCTGCATCTGACGGTCGCCAGCATCATCCTGGTCTGTCTCGTCTGGGTGGCTTCAGGGCTGAAGGACCGTTCCGGCTCCGCCGGACTGGAGGTGCAAACGGGCCATGCTCCCCGCATCCTCGTCGGGTTGATCCTGTTCCAGATCGCCCTCGGTGGCCTCGTGGCCGGATCGAAAGCCGGGCTTACCTACAACACATGGCCCCTGATGGACGGGGTCCTGGTCCCGCCGGCCTCGGCCCTGTTCGTGGTCAAGCCCTGGATCGAGAACTTCGTCGACAACGTGCTGCTCGTTCAGTTCAACCACCGCCTCGTGGCCTATGCCATCGTGGCCTTCGCCCTATGGCACGCCTGGACCATTCGCCGCCGGGCTCCGGCCTCGAGAACCGCCGGTCGGGCGTCGGGAATGGCCTTCCTGGCGCTGGCGCAGATGGGCCTCGGGATCGTGACGCTTCTGCTCGCCGTGCCGCTCTGGGCCGGCTTGGCGCATCAGGTCTTCGCCATGGCGGTTCTTGCGATGGCTGTCGTCCACGCCAGGGTGAGCAGGGCCTGACATGAAGAAAGGGCGGCCCGAAGGCCGCCCTGGACTTTGGTATCCGCCGGTTTTTAGCGGATGACCTGGACGATGCGGTGGGTGCTCGGCTCGACCAGCACCGGAGTGTCGTTCACGACGGTGTAGCGATAGTTGGTCACGCCGTACTCGGCCGGAACTTCGTAATACTGGACGCCGGAAGCGGGCAGGGTGGCGCCGACGCGAACTTCCTGCTGGTAGCGGTAGGACGGAACGCCCTGGGTCACGACGTACTGGCGGAACTGCGGCTGCTGCTGGTCGGCGAGGCCGCCCACGATCGCGCCCGTCACGCCGCCCACGGCTGCGCCGATCGGGCCGCCGACGATGGCACCGCCCACAGCGCCCGTGGCTGCACCGGCAGCGGCGCCGCCGGACTGAGCGAAGGCGCCCACGGGGGCGAGGGCAACGAGAATAGCGCCTGCAAACAAGATCTTCTTAGACATTTGTCAGCTCCTAGACTGGTGAAGTCTGGAGCTTAACGGCCAAGCGAGAGTGTGGTTCCGGCGGCGCAAAGCTGTTTTAAAAGGTCTCGACGGTGCCGCAGATCGTTGAAATCGGAGCCGGTCTCTCCCTGCCTGAAGTCTCTTCTCACGTGCGGCTGATGTCCATTTCGCGAGGGGCCGCTTTTGCTTCCGCCAGGACTTCAAGCGATTCTTTCGACGCCCGCGCGGATCGAATCCGCTGCAGCGCAACGGCCTGAACGGGAGCAAATGAAGACGTCCTTCGTGAAATTCACCGTGGGAATACGCCTGGAATTAGGAAATCAGTACTTGCTCTCACACAGGTGAACAATATTAAGATAGGTTAATCCCTAGGTGCAGGGCTGTAGGAACAGGCTTATGAGGAGTCAGGCATGAATGTGCTGGTCTTTGCTTCGCGGAAAGGCGGCTCGGGTAAGAGCACGCTTGCTGCTCATCTCGCGAGTTATATCGCCAACCCCTCCCGCCCCACATTGCTGATCGACAACGATCCGCAGGGTTCCCTGTCCCTCTGGCACAAGATCCGCAACCAGGAATACCTGGGCCTCAAGCACAATGTCCGCAATATCGAGGACGCCATCAAGCAGGCCAAGCGTGACGGCTACGAATGGGTTCTCGTCGACACGCCGCCGAACAAGTCCGCCATCGTGGCGGAGGCGATCAAGCAGGCCACCCTCGTGATCGTTCCCACCCGGGCGAGCCTGTTCGACATCGCGGCCCTGCAGGATACGGTCGCCATCGCCCGCGAGCACCGCAAGCCCTATGCCGCCGTGATCAACGCCGCTCCGGCCAAGCATGGCGATACGGAAGCTCACGTGGTGGCGGATGCGCGCGGCGCTCTGAATGCCCTCCAGGTTCCGGTCTGGGCCGGCCAGATCACGCATCGCCCCGAACTGACGCTCTCTCTCGCGACGGGCGAGGGGGCTCGGGAATATGACGCGAATTCCCAAGGGGCCGACGAAATCGGCCGTCTCTGGACGGCGCTCGAACGGTCGCTCAATGCGATCCACAACACCTACAAGAAAGCCGGCTCGTCCCGCGCCGCGTAGGCCTTGGCTTTTCCAGAAGAAGGGCGGCTTTCGAGCCGCCCTTTTTGTTTGCCGTCACGACGCCGTCGTCTCCGGCGAGACAGGGCCGCACGCCTTGCGGCCCTGTCCTGGAGAGAACGACACGGCTTCTGTCGCAAGCCGCTTACGCCGCGTCGAGAGCCTGATTGAGGTCGTCGATCAGGTCCTGCGTGTCTTCGAGGCCGATGGAGAGACGCACCACTTCCGGGCCTGCTCCCGCCTGCGTCTTCTGCTCGTCGGTGAGCTGGCGGTGCGTGGTCGAGGCCGGGTGGATCACGAGAGAGCGGGTATCGCCGATATTGGCTAGGTGCGAGAACAGCTTGAGATTGGACACGAGCTTCACGCCGGCCTCGTACCCGCCCTTGAGGCCGAAGGTGAACACGGCGCCGGCACCCTTGGGGCAGTACTGCTTGGCAAGGTTGTGATAACGGTCCGAGCGAAGGCCCGGATAGCTGACCCAGGACACCTTGGCATGGCCCTGCAGATGCTCGGCGACAGCCAGTGCATTATCCGAGTGACGCTGCATCCGCAGCGGCAGGGTCTCGATGCCGTTGAGGATCAGGAAGGCATTGAAGGGTGAGAGCGCCGGGCCGAGGTCGCGCAGGCCGAGCACGCGGCAGGCGATGGCGAAGCCGAAATTGCCGAAAGTCTCGCCCAGCACCATCCCGGCATATTCCGGACGCGGCTTGGACAGCATGGGATAGCGGTCGTCGCCCGCGAAGTTGAACGAGCCGCCGTCGACGATCAGGCCGCCGACCGAGTTGCCGTGGCCGCCGAGGAACTTGGTGGCCGAATGGACGATGATGTCCGCGCCATGCTCGAAGGGACGGATCAGGTAGGGAGACGCCATCGTGTTGTCGACGATGAACGGAATGCGATGCTTCTTGGCGATGGCCGATATGGCCTGGAGGTCGACGATCACGCCGCCCGGATTGGCGATGGATTCGACGAAGATGGCTTTGGTCTTCGGCGTAATGGCCGCCTCGAAGGAGGACGGATCGTCCGAATCGGCCCAGACCACGTTCCAGCCGAAGTTCTTGTAGGCGTGGTTGAACTGGTTGATCGAACCGCCGTAGAGCTTCTTGGCCGCGATGAACTCGTCGCCGGGCTGGAGCAGCGTGTGGAAGGTCAGGAACTCCGCCGCATGGCCCGAAGCCACAGCCAGTGCCGCCGTGCCGCCTTCGAGCGCAGCAACCCGCTCTTCCAGAACGGAGCAGGTGGGGTTGCCGATACGGGAATAGATGTTGCCGAACGCCTGCAGTCCGAAGAGAGAAGCGGCGTGATCGACATCGTCGAAGACGAAGGACGTGGTCTGATAGATCGGCGTCGCGCGGGCACCAGTCGCAGCATCGGGAGCCGCCCCGGCATGAATGGCGAGCGTGTTGAAGCCTGGCAGACGGTCGGTCATGGGTGGGCGTTCCTTTAGGAAATGGATGCGTTCTATTTAAAGAACGTATCGTTCGTCCGTCAAGGAGAGTGTTGGACTGCACGCCTGTCACCACAGATCCTGTGCCGGTGATCCCGATCACAAGAACCGCCAAGCCTTTCCGTCTTGAGAGAGCCGGCACAAGGCCGGCCATGACAGCGCAGAACGGGAGCCTCTCAAGGCCTGTTGAGGCTGAGTTTCTGAAACCCTTTGCCTGACAGGACCGGCTTCTTGGAGCTCAGCATGCGCGAGTTCACGCCCTGCCAGGAGATTTCGCCCGACAGGCGTCCGAACTCGATCTTCGGGCAGCGGTCCATCACGACCTTCAGGCCCTTCGCTTCCGCCTTGGCGGCGGCCTCATCGTTGCGGACGGAGAGCTGCATCCAGAGGACCTTGGGCAGGGGATCAAGCGCCAAGGCCTCGTCGGTGATCGGACCGGCGGCTTCCGAGTTGCGGAAGATCTCGACCATGTCGATGGGGACGGGCACCTCCTTGAGAGAGGCGTAGACCTTCTTGCCGAGAAGCTCGCCGCCCGCCAGGCCTGGATTGATCGGGATGACGTCGTAGCCCCGCTCCAGCAGGTATTTGGTCACGATCCAACTCGGCCGCGCCGGGTTCTGCGAGGCGCCGACCAGCGCGATGGTCTTCACGCTGTTGAGGATGCCGCGGATGTAATCGTTCGGATAATTGTCGTGGTTCATGGATGGAACGTATGGGATGAGGCAGGGCAGTTCAATGAGCATTTCACGCATGGCTTCGCATCATCCGATCATGACGAAAGACGATCTGACGGCGTTCCTCGACCGGGAATTTCCGCAGATGCACGCGGGAGGACGCAGCTATTTCGTGGATGAGATCGGTCCGCTTTCGGCGCGGATGCGCATGGAATATCATGAGCGCCATTTGCGCCCCGGCGGCACCATCTCGGGTCCGGCCATGATGGCGCTGGCGGATCTCGCTCTCTACGCGGCCATTCTCGCCCATATCGGCCCCGTGGCGCTCGCCGTCACCACGAGCCTCAACTTCAACTTTCTGCGGAAGCCCGAACCCCGGGCCCTCATCGCCGATTGCCGCCTGCTCAAGCTCGGCAAGCGACTGGCGGTCGGCGACGTGTCGATCACGTCCGAAGGCAATCCCGACATCGTCTGCCATGCGACCGGGACCTATTCGATACCGTCATGAGAAAGTTGATTATGAGTGTCGTCGGAGCGGGGATTTTCGCTATCCTTGCGTTCGCCGTTTGGCTCGACAGGATGACGGCGGGCTTTCAAGAGCTTTTTCCAGAGGCCGTCTCCTGGGAAAACAAAAACGCTTATCTCAAATGCGAAGGGGCGGTGGATGGAGCATTGTCTTGGCCTTCTCAACCGGCAGTCGCCTGTCGGGCGATGCACATGTGTGCCAATGAAGCCCAGCTGAGTGCAGAGCTAAAACAATCTCTCATGCAAGCGATTCGAAGCTTATCAGAGTGCCAAGATCCTTGATCCGCGATGACGTTTAAACCGCGGTCGCTTGTTGGGCAGCTACAAGCGCATCGTCGATTTCCCGCGCCCGGACGGCCGCCGGACGGGAGCTGATCCGCTGCCAATAGGCTTCGAAGGCGGGCCGCTTCTCCAGGGTGCCGAACATCATGCCCCAACCGATCTGCGAGCCGACATAGACGTCCGCCGCCGTAAAGCGGTCGCCTGCGATGTATTCGGATTGGGTGACGGCATAATCCAGGACGTCGACCACGTTCTGGATGCTGCCGTAGCCGATGGCCCGCTGACGGTCGGCAGGGACCTCGAAGCCGAATGCCTTGTTGCTCAAGGCTGCTTCTACCGGGCCCGCAGCAAAGAACATCCAGCGGTAATAGGCGGCCCGCTCCGGCAGGGGCGGAGCGAGCCCGGCCTCGGGAAAGGCATCGGCCAGGTATGCGCAGATCGCGGCCGCCTCGGTGACGATCTTGCCCTTATGGAGAACCGCAGGCACCTTTCCCATGGGATTGATGGCCAGATAGCCTGGCGACTTCATATCCGGACCAAAATCGAGGACCTCCGTGCGATAGGCGCAGCCCGTTTCCTCCAGCATCCATCGGGCGATGCGCCCACGGGACATTGGGTTCGTAAAGAAGATCAGTTCGTCGGTCATCGGGAGCCTCTCCGAATCTGCGGACGCGCCGCCATGGACGAGCATAGCGTTAATCGGCTCGAAGCCAAAGATATGTGGTATCATGGTAGGGTATGTGTGGTGCCATGATACCATATGCCTGCTAAGGCTTGTTTTATAAGGGTTTTCCTGATGTCTTGCGTTCGAAGATGTTGTTGACTTCGGTGTTCGATCTCACTAAACAGCCATCACTCGCCGCCGCATCTCGCGGCGGTTTGTCGTTTTCAGAACCTGAGCCATGTGGCTCCAACGGGATACAGCGCAATGAAGACTACGACTTCGCTGAAGCCCGCCGAGGTCGAGAAGAAGTGGGTTGTGATCGACGCGAAGGGCCTCGTTGTGGGCCGTCTCGCTTCGGTCGTTGCCATGCGTTTGCGTGGCAAGCACAAGGCGAACTACACGCCCCACGTCGACTGCGGCGACAACGTCATCGTCATCAACGCCGACAAGGTGGTGTTCACCGGCCGCAAGCGCGAGCAGAAGGTGTACTATCACCACACCGGTTATCCGGGCGGCATCAAGGAGCGCACCGCGAAGTTCATTCTCGACGGCCGCTTCCCTGAGCGCGTGGTCGAGAAGGCTGTGGAGCGCATGCTTCCCCGCGGCCCGCTTTTCCGTCAGATCATGGGCAACCTGCGCGTCTATGGCGGCGCTGAGCATCCGCATACCGCTCAGCAGCCTGAGGTCCTGGACGTCGCTGCCCTCAATGCCAAGAACGTGAGGGCCTAATCCATGGCGACTCTTCAGTCTCTCGCCGATCTGGGCCAGAACGCCCAGACCGCTGCTCCGGAAGCTCCGAAGCACGTCCAGAAGCTCGACTCGCTCGGCCGCGCCTACGCGACCGGCAAGCGTAAGGACGCCGTCGCCCGCGTGTGGATCAAGCCCGGTTCCGGCAAGATCGTCATCAACGGCCGCTCGGCCGAGGTATACTTCGCCCGTCCCGTGCTGCGCATGATCCTCGCTCAACCGCTCCAGATCGTCCAGCGCGAAGGCCAGTACGACATCACCGTCAACGTCGACGGTGGCGGTCTCTCCGGCCAGGCCGGCGCGGTCCGTCACGGCCTCGCCAAGGCGCTGACCTACTACGAGCCGGAGCTTCGCGGCCCGCTCAAGAAGGAAGGCTTCCTGACCCGCGATCCGCGCGTCGTCGAGCGTAAGAAGTACGGCAAGAAGAAGGCCCGCCGCAGCTTCCAGTTCTCGAAGCGCTAAGGCTTATTCAAGCAGATATTTCGGAAAGGGCGGCTCTCGGGCCGCCCTTTCTGCGTTCATGGGCCCGTGGGGTCTTCCTTGACAAGCATGGCCTTGCGGCCGCATAGATCGCGCCATGACGATCTTCTCAGACATCCGACGTCGCTTCTTCGCCGCGCCTGCGCGCCTGCGATGAGGGCCATTCGTCCGCTCGTCTGCCAGCCGCGCCGGGAGCGCGGCTTTTGTTTTTCTGAAACCTTGCAGGGCTGACGCGTTTCGCCCTATCTCCAGCATCGACGACAGATTGGATCGACCATGACCGCGACGCTCGACAGATCATCCGCTCTCGACCAGCAGACCAGGACCGTCTTCATCGACGGCGAGGCCGGCACGACGGGCCTCGGCATCCGCGAGCGTCTGAAGGACGTGAAGGGCGTCGCCATCCGCAGCATCGATCCCGAGCGGCGCAAGGATCCGGAGGCCAAGCGCGAGATCCTGGCCGATGTGGACCTCGTGGTGCTCTGCCTTCACGACGATGCTGCCCGCGAGACCGTGAGCCTTGTCGATGCCCTGAGCGGCAGAAAGCCCAAGATCCTCGATGCCAGCACCGCTCACCGGGTCGCGCCCGGCTGGGTCTACGGCTTTGCCGAGCTCGACACCGCGCAGCGGGACGCGGTTGCCAAGGCCGACCGGGTGGCCAATCCCGGCTGCTATCCGACAGGCGCCATCGCGCTCATCCGGCCGCTCGTCGATGCGGGTCTGGTGCCGGCCGATTACCCGATCAGCGTGAACGCGGTCAGCGGCTATAGCGGCGGCGGGCGCTCGATGATCGAAGCCTACGAGGCCGGCACGGCGCCGTCCTTTGAGCTCTATGGCCTCGGCTTCGAGCACAAGCACGTGCCGGAGCTGCAGAAATACACCGGCCTGACGCGGCGGCCGATCTTTATCCCGTCGGTGGGCAACTTCCGGCAGGGCATGCTGGTGAGCGTTCCGCTGCATCTCGACCTGCTGCCCGGCAAGCCCAAGGCCGCCGATCTCGAAGCGGTGCTGCTGAAGCATTATCAGGACGGCGGCCTCGTCAGCGTCGTGCCGACGCTCCGTGACGGCAAGAAAATCGAGCGGATCGAGCCGGAGGCCCTGAACGATACGGACCGGCTGGAACTCTTCGTCTTCAAGCACGACAGCTACAACCATGCCGTCCTGGTGGCGAGGCTCGACAATCTCGGCAAGGGCGCGTCCGGTGCGGCCGTGCAGAACATCCGGCTGATGCTGGGACTTGAATAAGCCGTATCATCCCGGGTGAGCGCCGAGCAGGGCAGGCAGAGCATCTCCCGCAAGCATGGTAGGTCCCAAGATGTGGACCATCGGGTGAAGACCCGTCATGCCTCGGGTGCCTCGTTCCATCCCTGTCAAAGAGCAGCACCTTGGGGCCCGCAGCTTGCGCTGCGAGCCTTTCAGGAGATCGAGGGTGGCGTGTCGGGCAGCCCGGCTCGCTTGTGAGTGAGAATGGAAGAGCCGAACTGCTCGTCCCGCACGGTACTTTTAGGCGTTTAGACTTGGACCAGCACAGGGCTGCCAAGGGCCTCCCGTCGCAGGTGTGCGAGACCTGCGGCAGGACCGTTCCCCACCCCACAACTGCGACGCCTCGCGAGCGCGCCCCTCGTCAGGCGGGGATGGGTAACGATATAGCCAAGGTTCATCCCCCTGTCAAGAACAAAGTGAGAACATAACATCACGCTGTCCACACCCGCTCCGTCATGGCCGCACTTGGTGCGGCCACCCACGTCTTTGCCTTGGGTTGAAGACGTGGGTGGCCGTGACGAGCACGGCCATGACGATGGAGGGTAGCAGGGCTGGCCCACCAAGTATTGGAGCGCCAACACACCCACCACGTCCTCACCTCCCCGGACTTGTTCCGGGGACCCGTGCCGGTGATCCCGATGAACTGAAGCGCCGAGCCTCATCGTATCGGGATGGCCGGGACGAGCCCGGCCATGACGTCGAGGGCGTCACTCCTGTCCTGTCAGGACGATCCTTCGAGACGCAGCTGCGCTGCTCCTCAGGTTGAGGGCGGAGCGGTGGGAAGGAAGGTGTGGGTGGCCGGGACGAGCCCGGCCATGACGTGGAAGGACGTTGTCGTTCCAGAGTGTCAGTGGCCCTTCCAGCTCTTGCTGGTATCGAGCGCCGGCCCGTCGAAGGCGACGAAGCGCTGGCGCTGTTCGCCGAGGCCTTCGATGCCGAGAGACACCACGTCGCCGGCCTTCAGGTAGCGCTGGGGCTTCATGCCCATGCCGACGCCGGGCGGCGTGCCGGTGGTGATCACGTCGCCGGGCTCCAGGATCATGAAATGCGACACGTAGGAGACGATCTGCGCCACGTTGAAGATCATAGTCCGGGTCGAGCCGTTCTGCATGCGCTCGCCGTTCACGTCGAGCCACATGGTCAGGTTCTGCGGGTCGGGCACCTCGTCCTTCGTGACGAGCCAGGGACCGAGGGGGCCGAAGGTCGGGCAGCCCTTGCCCTTGGTCCAGGTGCCGCCGCGCTCCAGCTGGTATTCGCGCTCCGACACGTCGTTGCAGATGCAGTAACCGGCGACGTAGTCGAGCGCCTCGTTGGCGCCGACATAGGACGCCCGCTGGCCGATCACGATGGCGAGCTCTACTTCCCAGTCGGTCTTCTGCGACCCGCGCGGGATGATCACGTCGTCGTTGGGCCCGACGATGCAGGACGGCGCCTTGTTGAAGACAATCGGCTCCGCCGGAATGGGCGCTCCCGTCTCGGCCGCATGGTCGGCATAGTTCAACCCGATGGCGATGAAGTTGCGCACCTGCCCGACGCAGGCCCCCAGACGCTGCCCCGACGGGGCGACGGGCAGGGTGGCGGAATCGGTCTTGCGGATGCGCTCCAGGCTCTCGGATGACAGGGACGAGCCGTCGATATCGGACATGATGCCCGACAGATCCCGAATCTGGCCGCTGGAATCGATCAGCCCCGGCTTTTCCTGTCCAGCGTCTCCAAATCTCACCAGCTTCATCAAGCGCTCCTCTCGTAACGGCACGTGCATAATTGGCGCGAATGCGCCACCCTACAATGCATGTTCTAGACGCAAATATGTTGCTGTTTTGCCACGAAGGCGAACAAAGTGCCGGATTTCCACCTACGCGTGAGACGTAGATCAACTCAAGATAAGAGCCGACTATACATCGGTTTACATATGAACGATTGACGCGTGCTTGACGCTTATTCGGCGTCAGCAACGTAAAGCGAAGTAAAAGTTCTAGCTGAAGAGCCTATTTTAGAAATTGTTAATGTCCTGCTCGGGTGTCACGAAAAGATTGCGGCGAAAAATAAGCATTGGCACATTGCCCCTACGGCGGGATTCTCCCGCACAAAAAAGCATAAGGGCAGGAAATCTCCATGGGTCTTCTCTCTCGTTCTTTGTCGCTGGCCGCAGTATCCGCTGCAGCGCTCATCGTTGCCCAGAGCGGCGCGCATGCCGGCGCCTTCGGGCTGCGCGAGCAGAGCGCCACGGCGCAGGGCTATTCGTTCGCAGGTGCCGCATCGGGCTCCGGTTACCTGTCCTCCATGTTCTGGAACCCGGCCGTCATCACGATGATGCCCGGCTGGCAGGGCGAGCTGAGTGCGTCTCTGATCATCCCCCGGGTCGACATCAACCCTCTGCCCTCCGTCCCGACTTTCGTGTTCGGCGGCTCCGGAGATATCGGCGAGGACGCGCTCGTTCCCTCCGGATATGCCTCCTTCCAGATCAACGACACGTTCTGGCTCGGTCTCTCCAGCACCTCGCCCTACGGCCTCGTGACCGATCCGCGCCAGAACTGGTCCGGTCAGCTCTATTCGCGGTCGTCCCGGATCTTCTCCGTGAACGTCAACCCGGTCCTGGGCGTGAAGGTGAACGACTGGTTCTCGTTCGCCGTCGGCCCGTCGCTGCAGTACTTCGACATTCGCCTCAAGAGGGCTGTGCCGTTCCCGGGTGCTCCGGCCGCCTCCGCGACGCTGCCCGGCGCCCCGAGCGCCATCCTCGACGGCGACGATATCGGCTTCGGCTTCACGGCCGGCGTGACGATCACGCCGCTCGCCGGCACGACCATCGGCATCGGCTACCGCTCCCAGGTCGAGCATGAGCTCGAGGGCAGCCTGGAGGCTCCGTTCGGTTCCATCGGCCCCTTCGCCAACCTTCCGATCACCGCGAAGCTGAAGACACCCGACCAGCTGACCGTCGGCATCTCGCAGGTCATCACCCCGGCGATCACCATCCATGCCGGTTTCGAATGGACCAATTGGAGCGTCCTCAAGACGCCTCTCGTGATCGGCCCCGGCGGCATTGCCGTCACGGACATCCCGCTCAACTACAAGGACGGGTACTTCTACTCCCTCGGCGCGGACTACAGGCTGAACGACCAGTGGACCCTGCGTGCCGGTGTCGCCTACGAGCAGTCGCCGATCGATACGGAAATCCGCTCCACCCGTCTCCCCGACAGCGACCGCATCTGGGCGTCGATCGGTGCGAGCTACCAGTGGAACGACCGCCTGTCCTTCGACGTGGCCTACACGCACATCTTCACGACGGGCGACACGGATATCCGCATCCTTCCGGGACACCAGGACTTCGAGGGGCTGCCCTTTGTGGCGAACGTGGATGCGTCCGTGGATATCATCTCGGCGGGCCTGCGCTATCGCTGGGACAACCCGAAGGTCGCGATCCCGGCGGTTCCGCTCGTTCGCAAGTACTGAGCATTTACGAGCTGACAGCAAGAAGGCCGGCGGATCCGCCGGCCTTTCTTTTTCAGGTGAGAGGATCCGAAGGGTTCAGGATTTCTCCAGAACGTAGGTGCCCGGAGCGTCGCAGAGCGGTTCCAGCTTGCCGCCTCCGGGCTCCCGCGCGGCGACCATCCGGGGCGCCTGGGCCTTGATCCACTCGAACCAGTATGGCCACCAGGAGCCTGACGTCTCGGTCGCCTTCTTCATCCAGTCCTCCAATTCTCCCTCGACCGGACCGCCGGTCCAGAACTGGTATTTCGGCTTGCTCGGAGAGTTGACGACGCCGGCGATGTGGCCGGAGCCGGCAAGCACGTAATCCACCGGCCCGCCGAACATCTTCGAGCCGACGAAGACCGAGCGCGCCGGGGCGATGTGGTCTTCCTTCGTGGCGAGGTTGAAGACCGGCACCTTCACTTTCTTCAGGTCCAGTTTCACGCCGGCCAGCTCCATCTCGCCCTTGGCGAGCTTGTTCTCGAGATAGCAGTTGCGCAGATAGAAGGCGTGGTTCGCCGCCGGCATGCGGGTGGAATCGGCATTCCAGTAGAGCAGGTCGAACGGGAAGGGCGATTGGCCCTTCATGTAGACGTTGACCACATAGGGCCAGATCAGGTCGTTGGGCCGCAGCATGTTGAACGCATTGGCCATGCGCGAGCCTTCGAGGTACCCGCGCTTCTTCATGGTGGCCTCGAGGCTGCGCACCTCCTCCTCGCCGGCGAAGATCTTCAGATCGCCCGCATGGGTGAAATCCACCTGGGCGGTGAAGAAGGTCGCGCTGTCGATCCGCTTGTCGCGCTTGGCCGCCATGTAGGCGAGGGTGGTCGCCAGCAACGTGCCGCCCACGCAATAGCCGATGGCCGTCACCTTCTTCTCGCCGATCGCCTGTTCGATGGCGTCGAGCGCGGCGAAGATGCCGTCCTTCATGTAGTGCTCGAAACCCTTCTCGGCGTGCTGCTCGGCCGGATTGACCCAGGAGATGCAGAAGACGGTGAGCCCCTGCGAGACCGCCCAGCGGATGAAGCTTTTCTCCGGGTTGAGGTCGAGGATGTAGAACTTGTTGATCCAGGGCGGCACGATCAGCAGCGGCCGCTTGAGGACTTTCTCCGTCGCGGGAGCGTATTGGATCAGCTCGATCAAGTCGTTGCGGAAGACCACCTTGCCGGGCGTGGTGGCGATGTTCACGCCGACCTTGAAACGGCTCGTGTCCGATTGCCTGATCTTCAGCTCGCCGCCGCCGGCCTCGATGTCCTCGGCCAGCATGCTCACGCCGCGCACGAGATTGGCGCCGCTTTCCTTGAGGGTCTCGCGGATCAGCTCCGGGTTGGTCAGGAGGAAGTTGGAGGGCGAGAGCGCGCTCGAGAGCTGCTTGAGATAGAACTGCGCCTTGTGCCGCGTCCGCTCATCGAGGCCTTCGGCATTCTCGACGAGATCCTCCGCCCAGCGGGACGAGATGAGATAGGCCTGTTTCAGAAAGTCGAAAATGGGGTTCTCGGACCATTCCGGGTCCTTGAAGCGGTTGTCCCTGGGCTCGGGCTCGGCCACCGGCTCCGCGGCCTCTCCCTGCGCGCGCTTCAGGGTCGAGGCCCAGAGCGACAGGAACTGCGTTCCCAGGCGGGACTGGGCCTCGAAGCTCTTCTGGGGATCGCTCATCCAGACTTCGGCCACCCGACCGAGAGATCTGATCGCTTCCGATGCATCACTTGAGATTTCGGGCGAAGCCTGGCCTTCCTGGACGGGCTTGAGGTAGGCGGCCGCGGCCTTGCCGGCTCCCTCGATGAAGCGCGCCATGTTACGGGAGAGTTCCTCGAAGTCCGGGACAGGGCTTTGAGTCTTCTCCTCACCGTATGGCTTGTCCATAAGGCGATCTCCCTCTATCGCAGCAGCATTGCTCGCAAGCCGCATTTCCGACATCTTAACGTTCGACCCGTCGGGTATGCCAGAGTCATGTTGCAGATCTTAGGTATCACAATGCGTATGAAGCCCTTTCCGATCCGCTGTGCTTCGGCCGTTGCCGTGACGATGCTCGTTGCCGGCTGCAACGGCGGCTTCAATCCCGTGCGGGACGTGGCCGCGGCCGTAGGCGCCGGACCGCAGACGGCGGCGAGCCAGGATTTCGTAGTCCAGTCCAGACCGACGAACCTGGACTACATGCCGATCGGCACGGCCGTCCAAGGCCGGCCGACCGCGGCCCGGACGGCAGACGAGATCAAGGCCGCCGAGGCGGAGCTCGATGCCCTTCGGGCCCGAAACGAGGCCGCAGGCGCGGCGGCCGCCACGCTCGGCAACACGCCGCCACCGGAGCCGGTCAAGCTTCCAGCCAACACGTCGCAGCCGACGCGTCAGAAGACGAATTCCAAGAGAACGCCCTAGCGCATCGTGCGGAAAAGTGGATACGGTTTTCCGCGAAGAACGATGCGCCGTCTAAAGATTTGAGCATCGGATCAATCCCAAAAGTGGGTCCCACTTTTGGGTCCGATGCTTAAGAACCTATACCGGAATCCCGTGATTCCGCCCGAGGACGAGACCCATGCCTGACTTTTACCGGATTAAGCGCCTCCCACCCTACGTCTTCGAGCAGGTCAACCGCATCAAGGCCGCAGCACGGGCGAACGGCGCGGACATCATCGACCTCGGCATGGGCAATCCGGACCTCCAAGCCCCGCAGCACGTGATCGACAAGCTCGTCGAGACGGTCGGCAAGCCGCGGACGGACCGCTATTCCGCGTCCAAGGGCATCGGCGGGCTGCGCCGCGCCCAGGCCGGCTATTACGAGCGCCGCTTCGGCGTGAAGCTCAATCCCGACACGCAGGTGGTGGCGACGCTGGGGTCCAAGGAAGGCTTCGCCAACATGGCCCAGGCGATCACCGAGCCGGGCGACGTGATTCTGGTGCCCAATCCGAGCTATCCGATCCACGCCTTCGGCTTTCTGATGGCGGGCGGCGTCATCCGGTCGGTTCCGGCCGAGCCGACGCCTGAGTTCTTCGTTGCGGCCGAGCGGGCCGTGGCTCACTCGATCCCGAAGCCGGTCGCCCTGGTCGTCTGCTACCCGTCGAACCCGACCGCCTACGTGGCCTCCCTCGACTTCTACCGAGATCTCGTGGCCTTCGCGAAGAAGCACGAGCTGATCCTGTTGTCGGATCTGGCCTATTCGGAGGTCTATTTCGACGAATCGAACCCGCCGCCCTCCATCCTGCAGGTGCCCGGCGCCATCGACGTGGCGGTGGAGTTCACCTCCATGTCCAAGACCTTCTCCATGGCGGGCTGGCGCATCGGCTTCGCGGTCGGCAACGAGCGCCTGCTGGCGGCGCTCGCCCGGGTGAAGTCGTATCTCGATTACGGCGCCTTCACGCCGGTCCAGGTGGCGGCGACCGCCGCTCTCAACGGGCCGGACGACTGCATCCGCGAGATGCGGGCAACTTATAAGCGCCGCCGGGACGTGATGGTCGAGTCCTTCGCCAAGGCCGGCTGGGACGTGCCCGTGCCGACCGCGTCCATGTTCGCCTGGGTGCAGATCCCGGAGAAGTTCCGGTCCATGGGCAGCCTCGAATTCTCCAAGCTGCTGGTGGAGAAGGCCGACGTGGCGGTGGCGCCGGGCATCGGCTTCGGCGAGCACGGCGACGATTATGTGCGCATTGCCCTTGTGGAGAACGAGCAGCGCATCCGTCAGGCCGCGCGCAACATCCGCAAGTTCTTCGATCACGCGGACCAGACGCTCCACAACGTGGTGCCGATGGTGCGCCGGGGCTGATCTCCGCTGGGGGCGGGATCCACGAGGATTCCGCGTCCGCATGGACAGGACACCTTGGCGGTCGTAAAAGCAGCCCGACATTTTTGAGGAGCTGTTGTTCGTGACACGTCCCCTTCGGGTCGGCATAGCCGGCCTCGGCACCGTCGGCGCATCGGTCATTCGCATTCTCGACCGCCAGAACGAGGCTGTCGCCCAGCGCGGCGGGCGGCCGGTTGAGGTTGGGGCCATCTCGGCTCGCGACCGGACCAAGGATCGCGGCTTCGACCTCTCCCGATTCACGTGGTTCGACAGCCCGGTCGAACTGGCGCGCTCGACGGACGTGGATTGCGTGGTCGAGCTGGTCGGCGGTGCGGACGGAGCGGCCCTCGAGACGGTGCGTACGGCCCTGTCGCTCGGCAAGCACGTGGTCACGGCCAACAAGGCGCTGCTCGCCAAGCACGGCCTCGAACTGGCGAGGATGGCGGAAGACAAGGGCGTGTCCCTCGCCTTCGAGGCGTCCGTCGCCGGCGGCATTCCGATCATCAAGACCCTTCGCGAGGCCCTGTCCGCCAACCGGATCTCGCGCCTCTACGGCATCCTCAACGGCACCTGCAACTACATCCTGTCCCGCATGGAGCTCGAGGGGCTCACCTTCGCCGAATGCCTGAAGGATGCGCAGCGTCTCGGCTACGCGGAGGCCGACCCGACCTTCGACGTCGAGGGCTTCGATACGGCCCATAAGCTGGCGATCCTCACCAGCCTCGCCTTCGGGACGGAGATCGACGCTGATGCGATCTATGTGGAGGGCATTTCCTCCATCACGCCGCTCGACCTTGCCATGGCGAAGGAACTGGGCTTCCGCATCAAGCTCCTGGGCGTCGCCGAGCGCACCAAGACCGGTATCGAACAGCGCGTGCATCCGACCATGGTGCCGCGCACGTCCTCCATCGCGCAGGTCATGGGCGTGACCAACGCCGTCACCATCGACGCCGACGCGGTACGGGAATTGACGCTCATCGGGCCTGGGGCAGGGGGCGACGCCACCGCTTCCGCCGTGGTGGCCGATATCGCCGATGTGGCGACCGGCAGTGTGCAGCCGCTCTTCGGCACCCCGACGGCTCGACTGGAGAAGGCCGCCCGCGCGCCCATGCAGCGCCATGAGGGCGGCTATTACGTCCGCCTCACGGTCCATGACCGCCCGGGTGTCGCCGCGGGCGTCGCGACCCGGATGGCCGAGGCCGACATCTCCCTGGAGAGCATCCTGCAGAAGCGCTCGGAAGTCGCCGCGACGCAGGATCCGCATGGGCGCTCGGGGGCTCCGGTCTCGCTCGTGCTGATCACCTATGCGGCCACGGAAGCTTCGATCCGCTCGGCCCTGGAAAAGATCTCCAGGGATGGTCTTATCGCCGAGCCGCCCCAAGTCATTCGCATCGAACGCGAGTAAGCTACGACCGGTCCATTCCGGACCCGACGATCACAAATGGGAGACGACAAGTCCATGTCGCAAGGCATTACCGTCCAACCGGGCCAAATCATCGAGCGCATCCTGACCCTGGAGCTCGTCCGCGTCACCGAGCGCGCGGCGGTGGCCTCCGCCAGGCTGCGCGGCCGCGGCAACGAAAAGGCCGCCGATCAGGCCGCCGTGGACGCCATGCGCCGCGAGCTGAACAAGCTCCCCATCGACGGCACGGTGGTGATCGGCGAGGGCGAGCGCGACGAGGCGCCCATGCTCTTCATCGGCGAGAAGGTCGGCAACAAGCAGGGCCCGAAGGTCGATATCGCGGTCGACCCGCTGGAAGGCACGACGCTCTGCGCCAAGGACATGCCGGGCTCCATCGCCGTGATGGCCATGGCCGAGGCCGGAACCCTGCTGGCGGCCCCCGACGTCTACATGCACAAGATCGCCGTCGGCCCCGGCTACCCGGCGGGCGTCGTCGATCTCGACGCGTCGCCTGAGGAGAACCTGCACAGCCTCGCCAAGGCGAAGGGCGTGAAGGTGAACGAACTCACCGCGCTCGTGCTCGACCGTCCCCGTCACGCTGACCTGATCGCGGCCATCCGCAAGACCGGTGCCGGCGTCCGCCTGATCTCGGACGGCGACGTGGCGGGCGTGATCTTCACCACGAAGCCTGCTGAAACCGGAATCGACATCTATCTCGGCATCGGCGCGGCCCCCGAAGGCGTGCTGGCGGCCGGTGCCCTGCGCTGCATCGGCGGCCAGATGCAGGCCCGCCTGATCCTCGATACCGAGGAGAAGCGCTCCCGCGCGCACCAGATGGGCGTGACCGACCCGAACCGGAAATACGACATGACGGATCTCGCCCGCGGCGACGTGATCGTGGCGGCGACAGGCGTGACCGACAGCGCTCTCACCCGAGGGGTTCACTTCGGCAAGGACGTGATCACCACCGAAACGGTGGTCTATCGCTCCGCCACCGGTACCGTGCGCCGCATCTACGGCGAGCACCGGGAGCTGTCCAAGTTCCACCTGGACTAGGTCGCCTTGGGACTGGAATACTAATCCAGATCGCGTCATGGCCGGGCTCGTCCCGGCCATCCACATTTCAGGCCGGTGCAAGGCCGGGCATTATGATGCGGAGAGTTAGGAAAATCCCATGATCGAAATCCGCCCCATCATCGACAGCGACAGGGATTCCTGGCAGCCCCTCTGGCAAGGTTATCTGACGTTCTACAGATCATCCGTACCGCCTGAGGTCACGGATGCCACATGGCGCCGCTTCCTCGATCCTGCCGAGCCCGTGAACGCCCTCGTGGCGGTTGTCGACGGAAAGATCGTCGGCATCGTCCATTACCTCTATCACCGCTCCACCTGGACGGCGGCGGATTACTGTTATCTGCAGGATCTGTTCACGGCCGAGGAGGCGAGGGGCCGAGGCGTGGCGCGGGCCTTGATCGAAGCCGTCTACGAGAAGGCGAAGGCTCATGGGGCGAGCCGGGTCTACTGGCTGACCCATGAGACCAACACGACCGCCCAGGCACTCTATGACAAGGTCGCCGCCCGCAGCGGCTTCATCCAGTACCGCCACCTGTTGGGGTGACGTTCTTCGCCACGACGTCACTGCCGGCCTCGTGCCGGTGATCCCGATGCGGGAAAGCGCCGCGCCTCACACCATCGAGATCGCCGGCACAAGGCCGGCCATGACAGTTGAGATGCGGCTGGGGTATTTTGCCAAGATGCTTTGACCACAATTCGGGGATAAGACTCCCGTTGTGACCGAATCATCTCCTCTCCAGCTGCCGAAACCCTTTCTCGGCGTCAGCAATTCCGCCCTCGGGCGCACCTGGGTCGAGCGCTGCGATGCCGCCCAGGGGACGATCGCGCTCGCCATCGCCCAGACTCATGGCCTGCCGGACGTCCTCTCCCGGGTGCTGGCCGGGCGGGGTGTTGGCATCCATGAGACGGAACGCTTCCTGAACCCGCGCCTGCGGGACCTCATGCCGGATCCGCATGGGCTGACTGACATGGAAATTGCGGCCTCCCGGCTGGCCGATTCCGTGCAGCGCAACGAGAAGGTGGCGATCTTCGGCGATTACGACGTGGATGGCGCCTGCAGCGCGGCGCTGCTGGCCGAATACCTGCGCGCCTGCGGGCTGGACTACGCCATCCACATCCCGGACCGGATCACCGAGGGCTACGGCCCGAACGTGGATGCGATCCGGGCGCTGAAGCAGCAGGGCGCCGACCTTCTCGTGACCGTCGATTGCGGCACGGCCAGCATCGAACCTCTGGCGGAAGCGAAGCGGCTCGGTCTCGATCCCATCGTTCTCGATCACCATCAGGCGCCCGAGCAGCTGCCCGACGCGCGCGCCGTCGTGAACCCGAACCGGCAGGACGATCTCTCGGGCCTCGGCTATCTCTGCGCCGCCGGCGTGGTGTTCCTCTTCCTGGTCGCATTGAACCGGACGCTGCGCTCCCGCGGCTTCTTCCAGGGACGGGCGGAGCCGGACTTGATGGGGAGCCTCGATCTCGTCGCTCTTGCGACCGTGGCCGACGTGGTGCCGCTCATCGGCCTGAACCGGGCCTTCGTGCGGCAGGGCCTCGCCATCATGAAGAGCCGCCGCCGGGTGGGGCTGGCGGCGCTTCTCGATACGGCAGGCCTCGCGGGAGCGCCGGAAAGCTGGCATCTGGGCTATCTCGTCGGGCCGCGCATCAACGCGGGCGGACGCATCGGCGATGCGGCCTTGGGCTCGCGGCTCCTGCTGACCGAGGATCCGGTCCAGGCCGGGCGGCTCGCCGCCGAACTCGACAGGCTCAACCGCGAACGTCAGGCCATCGAGGTCGTGGCCGTCGCGGAAGCGGAGGCACAGGCCATGATGGCACTGGAGCGGGTCCCCGACATGCCTGTTCTCGTGACGGCTTCCGCCGAGTGGCACCCGGGCGTGGTCGGCCTGATCTCCGCCCGCACCAAGGAGCGCTTCCGCCGTCCCGCCTTTGCCTTCACGTTGAACCCGGACGGCACGGCGACCGGCTCCGGTCGCTCGGTCCCCGGCGTGGATCTGGGCTACGCGGTGCGCGCCGCCGTCGATACGGGTATCGCCATCAAGGGCGGCGGTCATACCATGGCGGCCGGCGTGACGATCCAGGCCGTCGATCTGGAGCGGTTCCTCACCTTCGTCACCGACAGGCTCACGGAGCCCGTGAGCACCATGCGCCTCAGGGACAACTTCGCCATCGACGCGACCCTGACGGCCGCAGGCGCCCAGCCGGCGGTGGTCGCGGCCCTGGAACGGGCAGGGCCGTTCGGCCAGGGCCAGCCGGAGCCGGTCTTCGTGTTCCCCCAGCATCGGCTCGTCGAAGCCCGCGAGGTAGGCAGTGGCGGTCATATGCGCGTGAAGCTCAGGGGCGGCGACGGCAGTGTCATCGGCGGAATCGCCTTCCGGGCTGCGGGCCAGCCCCTCGGCATCGCCCTGTCGCAGGCCATGGGTAACACGCTCCATGTGGCCGGGACGCTCTCCATCGATCGTTGGGGCGGCAACGAGAAGGTCGAGGTGCGGATCATGGATGCCGCGAGGCCGGAATAATTCCAATCAGGCGCTTGCGATGCGTCACGAACCCATCTATAGGTTCGCCCACTTCGGAGGCACTGCCCCGAAGCAATGCGCGCCCTTCGTCTATCGGTTAGGACATCTGCCTTTCACGCAGGAAAGAGGGGTTCGACTCCCCTAGGGCGCGCCACTCTCCGATCCCCCGCATATAGCCGTCGACAGCCCAGAGGTTCGATACCTCGCAGGTTCGATATTTCGCCCGTCGCAGCAGCCCGGCTCAGGCCGGATTGCCCTTGATCTTGGTGACCATTTCCCAATTGTTGCCGGCGGCGATGAGGCAGGCTTTGCCGTCCGGCATGGTCATCACCATGGTCCAGGTTCCGCCGGACGAGGCGAAGACTTCGAGCACCTGTCCGGGCTGGGCGAGACCGATGCCGACGGGGTCTTCCTTGTACTGATCGGCAAGCAGCTTCACGAGCTGTTCGCGCGGTCCGCAGGACGTTTGCGCGGTGGTTGGGGTGATTCCATACGCGGCGACCGCGCCGATGAGGGCGGCTAAGGCAAGAGGGCGACGGACCATGACATGTCCCTGACGGTTGACCCGCTATTACCCTTGGCGTGCCAATCAACGCGCGCTCATGAAAAAAGCTCCATGGATCGGCCTCGGCCGCTACACTCTTGCGATGGGCGTCATCTTTTCAGGAAAATAGGTGTATAGGAGAAGGGTGGGTTCCTGATTGAACCTGCCGCCCGCAAGGGCGTTCTCTCCGCCAAACATCCATCTGAAGCTTGATCCCCATGCCCCGCTATTTCTTCAACATCCGAGACGGCCACGACCTCGACGAGGACGAGGAGGGAATCGAACTTCCCGACCTCGAAGCCGCCCGGGCCGAGGCCCTCGCTACCGTCGAGGAATTGCGGGATGAGTTGGCCGATGCGGGGAATATCGAACTCGAGATCACCGACGAGACCGGCCGGCGCCTCCTGACCGTCCCGTTCTTCCGCGGCGGGCAGGGCGGACGCCGCCGCTGACCTGTAGAAAAGGAAAGGCCCGGCGCGAGGCCGGGCCCTGAATGGCGAGGAGCCGAGTGCGATCAGCACTCGGTCTTCTTCTTGGTGGTCGTATCGCCGAACTCGTTCGTCTTCTGCTTGGTTTCCGTGGTGCAGCCCACCGAACCCGTGCTCGTGGTGACCGAGGTGGAGGACGTCGTGCTCGGCTCGGTCTTGCGCTCGATGGTTGTCTGGCTACCCAGGATTCCCTCTTCCTTCTTGATGGTCGTGGTGGTGTCCTGAGCGATGGCGGCCGTGCTGAGAAGCGTGGCCGCAAGAAGCAGTACCGTTTTCTTCATCGTGAACTCCTTGAACAAGCATTTCTCCCTGAGAACGGCTTTCGCTCCCAGGGGTTCCTGCTCAGGTCGCTCAGAATGAAAAGAGCCTGCGGATCAGGCGGCTTTCAGAGCGCGCCAGGATTGGGCGAAATCACGGGCGTTGCGCCCGATCTCCTCGACGGTCATGGCAGGCGTGAAGAGAGCCGAGCCCAGGCCGAAGCCGTTTGCGCCGGCATCGACATAAGGCTTCATGTTGTCCGGCTTGATGCCGCCGACCGGCAGGACGAGCGCATCCTTCGGCAGAACGGCCCGCCACGCCTTCACGACACCAGGGGGAATGGCCTCAGCCGGGAAGATCTTGATGGCGTCCGCCCCTGCCTTGAGGGCAGCGAAAGCTTCCGTCGGGGTGGCGACGCCGGGGGTGCAGAGGAGGCGGTTCTTCTTGGCCGACCGGATCACGTCGAGATCCGCATGGGGCATGACGATGAGCTTGCCGCCCACGTCATGGACGCCTACGACCTGCTCCGGCTCAAGGACGGTTCCCGCGCCGACGAGCACGTCCTTCGGCATCGTCCTTGCCAGAATCTCGATGCTGCGGAAGGGCTCGGGCGAGTTCAGCGGCACCTCGATGATCCGGAAGCCGGCTTCTACCAGGGAAAAACCGACGGCTTCGGCATTTTCGGGCTTCAGGCCTCGCAGAATGGCGACCAGAGGAAGATCGGTCATATAATCCCGCAGCACAACAGCACCTCCAATCCCGCGCGAAAAGTCAGCTGCCCGAAAGGGCGCTCCCGACAGGCTGGTACTAGTTGGCAAAGGGCGAGGCCGGTTTCAACCTTTTGCCGCGTGGGACGGTAGAAATCGGACGAGATAGGAAACGGCACTGCGAAGCGTATCGCGCCCGTCCGCGCTGTTCTCAATGAACCAGTCCTCGAGCGCCGCCGCGGGATACAGCTCCTCCACGCCGGCGAAGAACTGCATCAGCTTGAGCGAATCGAACCCGAGGGTGTGGGTCAGGGACATATCCAAGCCGATTGTACTTCTGTTGTGCTCATTCAGAGCTCTGCAAAGCGCCGCGATGCTGTCGGCGACCTCTGTCTCCGAAAGAAGGCTCACTGATTTGGGTCCCTCGATAAGTGACGTAGAGTTACAATAGAACGCAACTGAAGCACAATATTGAAATGATATAAAAATGTTGAGAATGCCGTAGAGGCCTTCGACCGGTGCCCGGCAGGGTGCCGTTGATGGACGGCCCGCGGCAGCAGCACCGTCAACCTCCGGGCGATGGACCACAACCCTATGGCGATCCGGTGCGGCTCGGCCTCATTCCTAATGTGGAATTGCAACGCTCATGCCTCGTAGGATAGAGACCTGACGATCCGTTGCCGGCCCCGGTACCGTTCTCATGGGCCCTGTTCGAGCCGAACCATGAAGCCGCCCTCGAAGCTGCTAAGCCGCAGCGTCAAACCCTCCCTCGACCGGATCGACCTGATGATCCTCGATGCGCTCCGCGATCACGGACGCATCACCTATCAGGCTTTGTCGGAGCGGGTAGGGCTCTCGGCCCGGCCCTGTCTCGAACGCGTGAGGCGTCTCGAACAGAAGGGCGTGATCCGGGGCTATACGGCCCTGATCGAGCCGTCCGCCCTCGGCCACGACATCATCGCGCTGGCCGGGATCAGCATGCGGGATCCTTCGACCGGGACGCGGCAACGTCTGGAGCGGGCACTAACAGCCAATCCTGCTGTGATCGAACTCCAGGTGGTCAACGGGGAATACGATTACATCGCCCGGATCGTGGCCCCGACGCTCGCAGCATACGAAGCTCTCACGGAGGCCTATCTTGCGGATCCGGGGTTCGGAATCGGGCGCATCCACACGACCTTCGTGCTGAAGACCTTGAAGGACTTCGAGGGCTTCCCCGTCCCGGACCGCCAGGATTGAGCGCGCGCCTATCGTTGCGCGACAGAATCGGCTGAGGGAGTGCGGAGATTCAGCCTCGATCGGGGAGCTGAGCCCATAAGCTTATCCATGGAGGACCCCATGGATTTCATTGCTCTCGAACGATCGGTCACGGCCGCCAATTACGATCCCTTGCCTGTCGTCCTGAGGGAGGCGAAGGGCGTCTGGGCCACCGACACGGACGGCCGGCGCTATCTGGACATGATGAGCGCCTATTCGGCCGTCAGCCTGGGCCATGGCCATCCGCGCATCCTGAACGCGATGATGGAGCAGGCGTCCAAACTCGCCGTCACCAGCCGCGCCTATCACACGGAACTGCTTGGCCCCTTCCTGGAGCGCCTCGTCCAGGTCACCGGCCTCGATATGGCGCTTCCCATGAATACGGGCGCGGAAGCCGTGGAGACCGCCATCAAGGCCGCCCGGCGCTGGGGCTATGCCAGGAAGGGGATCGCCAAGGATCAGGCGGAGATCATCGTCGCCAACAACAACTTCCATGGCCGCACGACCACCATCGTGGGCTTCTCATCCGACGAATCCTATCGCGAGGGCTTCGGTCCCTTCGCGGGCGGCTTCAAGCTCGTCCCGTTCGGAGATGCGGGCGCGGTCGAGGCGGCGATCACCGGCAACACCTGCGCGATCCTTATCGAGCCGATCCAGGGCGAGGCGGGCATCGTCCTGCCGCCTGACGGCTACCTGAAGGAGCTGCGCGCCATCTGCGACAGGCACAACGTGCTTCTGATCCTCGACGAGGTGCAGTCCGGCCTCGGGCGCACGGGCCGCTGGTTCGCTCACCAGCACGAGAACATCAAGCCGGACGGATTGATCCTCGGCAAGGCGCTGGGCGGCGGCGTCTACCCGGTCTCGGCCTTCGTGGGCACCCACGACGTCATGGAGGTCTTCAATCCAGGCTCCCATGGTTCGACCTTCGGGGGCAATGCCCTGGCGGCCAGGATCGGCCTGGAGGCCCTGGCGGTGATCGAGGAGGAACATCTCGTCGAGCGCAGCGCCGAAATGGGCGGCTACCTCCAGGACCGCCTGCGCGCCATGCGCAGCAACATCGTGAAGGAAGTGCGCGGCCGTGGGCTGTGGGTCGGCGTCGAGGTCGATGCCAACGTGGTTTCCGCGCGCGCGGTTTGCGATGCGCTGCTCGAAAACGGCGTCCTCTCGAAGGACACGCACGGAACGGTGCTGCGCTTCGCGCCGCCCCTCACCATCACTCGCGACGAGATCGATTGGGGGATGGAGCGGATCGAGCGGGTTTTTGCCCGCGCCGTTCATTGATGCACGGGGAGACCATCGATGGCACAGAACCTTAAGAAGATGAGCGAGCCCGTCTCCCGCGAACAGCGGCTGGAAAACTACCAGCCCTTGTCCGGGATGGTGGTTCCGCGCTTCGCCGGCATCTCGACCTTCATGCGGCTGCCCTATCTCGCGCCCACGCAGGCCCCAGGCGAGATCGACATCGCGATCCTGGGCATTCCCTTCGACGGAGCGACCACCAACCGTCCAGGAACCCGCCTCGGCCCGCGTCAGGTGCGCGAGGCCTCCTCCCTGATGCGCCTCGTCAATTACGGAACGCTGGTCGCGCCGTACGAACTCTGCGCCTGCGCCGATGTGGGCGATGTTCCGGTCAATCCCATAGACGTGCAGGATACGCTGCGCCGCATCGAGGCAGAAGTCTCCTATCTCCACCAGGGCGGCGTGACGCCCCTCTCCATCGGCGGCGATCACATCATCTCATACCCGATCCTGCGGGCTCTCGCGGCCAAGAGCGGTCCTGTGGGCATGATCCATGTGGACGCGCACAGCGATACGGGCGACACCTATTTCGGCGGCCAGAAGCTCACCCACGGGACACCGTTCCGTCGGGCCATCGAGGACGGCGTGCTCGATCCCAGGCGCATGGTGCAGATCGGGATCCGTGGCCATATGTATGCCGCCGACGAGCGCGAATGGGCGCTCGATCAGGGAATTCGCATCATCGACATGGAAGAGGTGGTGGAGAAGGGCATTCCCTACGCGATTGCCGAGGCGCGCCGGATCGTCGGGACGGACCCGACCTATTTCACCTTCGACATCGATTCCATCGATCCGGCCTTCGCGCCGGGCACCGGGACGCCGGAGATCGGCGGCTTTACGAGCCGGGAGGCGCTGCAACTCGTCCGCGGGTTCCGGCACCTGAATCTGATCGGCGCCGACATGGTCGAAGTGTCCCCGCCGCTCGATCAGTCCGGTGGCACCGCTCTGGTGGGAGCATCCATCGCGTTCGAACTCCTCTGCCTGCTGGCGGAGGCAAGGGCAGAGCGCGCCGCGAAGGAGACGCGGCTGAACGTGGTCTAAAGCATCGAACGCAAAAGTGGATGCCGGTTTTGCGTGAAAAGATGCAAAAAACAAAAGCTTAGAGCATCGCACGTGCGTTCGAATTCACGTCCGATGCCCTAACGCTCACAACCCTTTGGCGCACCACGTCTCCATGTCATCTCCGGCCTTGTGCCGGTGATCCCGATCTGTAGAGCGCTGTTCCCTAAAGAAGCGGGCTGGCCGGGACACGTCGCCGATCCAGTCCGGCGGCTGCCATGATGTATGTACAGCACTTCTCTACGAAGGCGGGGTCTGGCGCATGCATTGCTGCGCCGCCCGCGAGACCCGCGTGTTGTCCTCCGCTTCGGCCTTGTTGGCGAGGAGCCTTTGCCAGAGGCCGCGCTCCGGGACCTGCTGCAGGATGCAGGAGCAGACCGACGGGCACAGGCCCGGGTCGCCGTTCTGCATCAGGCAAATCTGGCGGCAGGCGGCGGCCGGAGACGGCCCGACGATCTGCGCAACTCCGAAGAGAATCCCGAGCAGGACGATCTGGTGCGTCAGGTAGATCGGCAGGCTCTTGCGACCGGCCCAGGTGAGGAGCCTGAAGACCGGGTTGTCGGCGCGCCAGCGCGCCAGGCCGAGCGACTCCCGTCGGGCCAGCATGAGTTTCCCGCCGGCGGTACCGATCAGCACGAGACCGAACCAGGGGAAGATCGGCACATAATCGTTCGTGACAGGCTCGCGCGCACCAAGGCCAAGCCAGTCGAGCCACGGCGCGTCGAGGGCAGGGCTCGTGAAGAGCCACGGTCCGATTAGAAAGAATGCGGCAGCCGCCAAGGTCAGGGCGGGGTGCAGACGCAGGAAGGGCAGGGCCAGCACGCTCGAGACGGCGATGCAGTGGAGGATGCCGAAGAAGATGTAGCTTTCAGGGAAGGCAAAATAGGTCCCCAGAGTCACGGCCAAGGCAGCGCCGCCGATCCGCAGGAGGCGCTTCAGGAACGGGATCCGGCGAAAGCCCTGGATATGGGCGAGCGCCAGCCCGAAGCCCGCCAGCATCAGGAACGAGCCGGCGATTCCGCGAGCGAACCAACGCCAGGCCGGAACCTGGAGGATGTTCGTCCCGATCAGCTGAAGGAAGCTGAGGTCCCAGCTGAAATGATAGACGATCATCGCGCCGATCGCGAGGCCACGGGCGACGTCGAGGGAGTCCCAGCGCTGGGACGCGGCGGTGCGGGCTTGAGGGGTGGTGGCGGTCACGTCTGTCTGTCTCATGGGCGAAGGCATTCCATCACAGCCTGTCAGCCTTATGTGAGTGACATGACTGAAAGCCTTGCCGCATCAATCGCCACATTACGGGACATGATTCAAGACGCCCGCGTGATCGCCGGCTTCACCGGGGCTGGAATCTCGACCGAGAGCGGCATCCCGGATTTTCGCTCGCCCGGCAGTCCCTGGATGCGGCACAAGCCGATCTCCTTCGGTCTCTTCCTGCAGAGCGCGGAAGCGCGCCGGGAAGCGTGGCGGCGCAAATTCGCCATGGACGACCTCTATCGGGGCGCACGCCCGAGCCTCGGGCATCTCGGCTTCGCATCTCTCGTCGCAGAGGGCCGGATGCCTGCCGTCATCACCCAGAACATCGACGGCCTCCATCAGGCCTCGGGCCTGGCCGAGGATCAGGTCATTGAACTGCATGGTAACGGCACCTATGCCAAGTGCCTGTCCTGCGGTCGCCGCCATGAGCTCGACTGGGTGAGACGGTGCTTCGAGGCGGACGGCGAGCCGCCCGACTGCCGGTTCTGCGGGGGAATCCTCAAATCGGCGACCATTTCCTTCGGGCAGACCATGCCCGAGGGCCCTATGCGTCAGGCACAGCGATTGACGGCATCGTGCGATCTCTTCTTGGTCGCAGGCTCCTCGCTCGTGGTCTATCCGGCGGCGGCATTTCCGGCTTTCGCCAAGGAGAACGGAGCCCGGCTGGTGATCGTCAACCGGGAGCCAACCCCCCTGGACGAGGCTGCCGATCTGGTGATCAATGCGGAAATCGGATCTATCCTTTCAGAGTTTGTATCGTAACTTCAAGAACATGCAGGTTGCCGAAAATTTCATCGGCCTTTGACGCGCGTTTCTGGCTTCCCCTGATTCAGGACGATGTTATCCTCTTATTAAGAATCGGGTTCATGATTCGAGTTTGGGTATTTTCATGACTGGCGATTACGGCTCCAATTCTTTCAGTCTCCGCGAGGAGAATTCCCCTTTAGATCAGGGCCACCGCGAGGTCGCTCAGCCCGCCTCGGAAGAGGGCGCTCTCGAGCTCGTCCAGGTCAGCGGCCGTATCAAGTGGTTCGATGTGGCCAAAGGCTTCGGCTTCATCGTTCCCGACAACGGCATGCCCGATGTTCTGCTCCATGTGACCTGCCTGCGCCGGGACGGCTACCAGGCGGCCAACGAAGGCGCTCGGATCGTCGTCGAGGCGGTTCAGCGTCCCCGGGGCCTCCAGGCCTTCCGCATCCTCTCGCTGGACGAATCCACCGCCCTGCATCCCTCCGAACTTCCGCTGCCGCGCACCCATGTCCAGGTCGTGCCGACCAGCGGGCTCGAGCCCGCCGTCGTGAAATGGTTCAACCGTCTGCGCGGCTTCGGCTTCCTGACCCAGGGAGAGGGTAAGCCGGACATCTTCGTCCATATGGAGACCCTCCGCCGCTACGGCATTGCCGAGCTGAAGCCGGGCGAGCGCGTCTTCGTCCGCTTCGGCGACGGTTCCAAGGGCCTCATGGCCGCCGAGGTTCGTCTGGCCGACATGGCCCTGCCGCACTCCCATTGATGAGCTTGCCCGTGCTGTCGCGTATTCGGCCTGCGTTATCGGCCTTCGCTGTCCTCGTCCTGATCGCCGGCGCGGCCTATGCGCAGGCCTTCGAGAGCTTGTCCATCGCCACGAAGGGCGGGCAGCGGCAGACCTTCAAGGTCGAAGTCGCCCGCAACGATGCGGATCGGGCTCAGGGGTTGATGTTCCGCCGGTCCATGCCGGCCGATCAGGGCATGCTGTTCGACTTCGGTCGCGTCGAGCCCGTCTCCATGTGGATGCAGAATACCTACCTGCCGCTCGACATGCTGTTCATTCGCGCCGATGGCACCATTGCCCGAATCGCAGCCAATACCGAGCCGCTCTCGACGCGGACCATACCGTCCGGAGAGCCCGTGCTCTCCGTGCTGGAGCTGAATGCCGGTTCGGCGGCCAAGCTCGGGATCAAGCCCGGCGACCGGGTGGAGCATCCTCTTTTCAAGCGCTGATTCGATCAGGAGCTTTGGACCAGAGACAGCGTCTCCATGGACAGGGAATGGCGACTCCGGTAGGGCTCGAACCTACGACCTGCCGCTTAGAAGGCGGCTGCTCTATCCAGCTGAGCTACGGAGCCATTCCGCCGTAGGTCCCGACCTCAATGGGTCCAGGGGCCGACGCGGTTGAACTTGAAGTTGTCGGAATAGGAAATCGTCCGCCGCTTGACCTCCTTGGGCTCCTCGACACGGTAGGCGATGCCTTCGCGCTCGGCGTAGGCCATGGCCTCTTCCTTGGTGTCGAACCAGAGGCGGAGCTGCTGGCGGGTATCGCCGGAGCTCGTCCAGCCCATCAAGGGCTCGATCTCGCGAGGCTTGTCCTGCTCGAAAACGAGAAGCCACTGCTTGGTCCGGGCCATTCCGGACTGCGTTGCGGACTTGGCGGGCTTATAGATCCGTGCAGGCATTGGTTTTGGACTCTCTCCAAGACTCATCCGGTGAAGATGGTCGGGGCGGCAGGATTTGAACCCGCGACCCTCTGCTCCCAAAGCAGATGCGCTACCAGACTGCGCTACACCCCGTTATCCTCAACAGCTTGGTTTCTCTATCGATTTGAGAACCGATACGCAAGGGCGAGGTTCCTCTCCCGGAGCACAAAGGAAAACACCCGCCTATCGGGCAAATCGCCAGGATGCCGGCTTGACCTCCCGGAAAGCTTGGGAAGGGCACCGTCCCCATCCCGAATGCCGTATTCTTCCGAGGTGTCCCATACCTCGCATGATCGTCGGCAGGGTTATTCCTTCCCTCGCCGGCAGAGCCATAATCCGAGTCCCGGTCCAGGTTTGCCCCTACGGATCGTACCTGAGCGCCGACCTCTGGGAGGCGCTTCTTTTTGAGCACGAGAGCATCGGAATGACGAGCACATCATTGGAGGCGGGAAGCTGGATCCAATCATCCGCACGATGTGCGAGGTCCCGCGGTCCGAAAACGAACTCATCGGGTTGTCAGACCATGCTCGCACCAGCTTCCTCCTCTAGAAAGGTTGTTCTCTCTAAGGCAGGACCGCAAGAATGAGCCAGTGGACACCGGAGCGTCGGTCAAGTCAGCGTTACCCCGCCTTCATGGAAGGCTGGATCGCCTGTGGGACGACCGGCGAACCGATCGAATGCACGGTGTGGGACCTGTCGGAAGCCGGAGTTCGGCTGGTGGTGCCGCCGCCTGCGGACGTTCCTCTGGAATTCGAACTCCGGATCCCCTCGGAGGACGCCAAGGCCAATGTCCGGCTGATCTGGACCACCGGCATTCACTACGGGGCAAAGTTCATGGACTGATGTCCCTTGTGGGACCAAAGCCCTAAAGCACCGGAAGGGCCTCGAATCGATGACCGGGCGCCTGCCTGACACCGCCTATCGCATCAGGCCTGGAGCACGTAGGTGCCGGGCGCCTCGCCGAGAGCGGCGCAACCTTCGGCCGGCGCTCCCATCGGCGGCGGAACCGTCAGCTCGCCCGAATGCGAGTCGAGCCAGCGGACCCATTCGGGCCACCAGGAACCCTCGAAGCGAGGCGCGATCTTGATCCAGGTGTCGGGATCCAGGTAATGCCCCGAGGCGGATCGCGTCAGCACCTGGTAGCTGCCCCCCGACCTTCTCGGATCGGCCACGATGCCCGCATTGTGCCCGCCGGTCGTAAGAAGGAACGTCACATCGGTGTCGGCCAGGAGATGGATCTTGAAGGCCGATCGCCATGGTGCAACGTGATCGCGCTCGGTGCCGACCGCGAAGATGGGCACGCGAATGTCGCGGATCGCGATGGGGCGGTCATCGACCAGGAAGCGTCCTTCGGCCAGGTCGTTGTTGAGGAAGAGCTGCCGCAGGTAGTCGGCATGCATGCGATAGGGCATGCGCGTTGCATCGGCGTTCCAGGACATCAGATCGTTGGGAGGCGTCCGCTCGCCCAGCAGGTAGTGCCGGATGAGGCGCGACCAGATCAGGTCGTTCGAGCGCAGGAGCTGGAAGGCGCCGGCCATCTGGCGGGTATCGAGATATCCCTGGCTGCGCATCAGGTCCTCGAGGAAGTGAAGCTGGCTCTCATTGATGAAGAGCGTCAGCTCTCCGGCCTCGCGGAAGTCGGCCTGCGCGGCGAGGAGCGACAGGGTGGCAAGACGCCTGTCGCCGTCCCGTGCCATGGCGGCCGCCGCGATGGAGAGAAGCGTGCCCCCGAGACAATAGCCGACCGCGTGGATCCTGCGATGCGGCAGGACCGAGTTGACCGCATCGAGCGCGGCCATCACCCCGAGCTTCCGGTAATCGTCGAGACCGAGATCCCGATCCTCGGCGGTTGGGTTCTTCCATGAGATGATGAAGACCGTGAAGCCCTGATCTGTCAGATATCGGACGAGAGAATTCTCGGGCGAGAGATCGAGGATGTAGTATTTCATGATCCAGGCGGGCACGATCAGGAGCGGTTCCGGGTGGACCTTGTCCGTCGTCGGGTTGTACTGGATCAGTTCGATGAGAGTGTTGCGGTAGATCACCTCGCCGGGCGTCACGGCCACCTTGCGGCCCGGCCGGAACAGTTCCGTGCCGGCCGGGGGCTTTGAGCGCATGATCCTCTCCCAGTCGTCGACGAAGTTCCGCAGGCCCTGAACCAGATTCTGCCCGCCGGTCTCCAGAATGCGCCGCTGCACCACCGGATTGGTCGCGATGAAGTTGGACGGTGAGACCATGTCGAGGATCTGGCGCGTGACGAACTCGACCACCGCTTGGTGCTGCCTGGTCACCCCATCGACATCGGTTGTGGCGTTGTCCCACCATTGCTGCTGCAGCAGGAAGATCTGTTGGGTCAGATCGTAGGGCCAATGCGCCCATTCCTGCTCGGCGAAGCGTCGGTCCTGAGGGAGCGGCTGGATGCAAGGCTCGGCGGCACCGGCATCGATCGCGCGTCGAGACGCATATTGCGTCAGCCGCACCCATTTCCTCGCGGCTTTCGTGGCGAGTTCGACCTGCTTGCCTGGGGAAATCGCGAGATGAACGCCCCAGTCCATGAACGCGTCGATAATTGCTGCCGGCGACAGGCCGGCGGTCAGATATGCGAGGCCGGCATGGGCGCTGTGATCAAGCGCGTCCCGGAGCTGATGGAGCTCGGCGTCGTCCCATGGTTCGAACGAAGGTGGCGGCGCGCAGGCGACGGCATTCGCCGCGACGGGACTGGATCCCGAGACGGGCAGCATGGACGGTTGAGATGGCGAGATCTGACGGTTCTTGGACGTGGAGGGTGTATGAGCCGGCATATCGAACTCCGGAACTTTCCGCCCCTACGCGAGCGGGTAAACCGTCACATTATGGTCGCCGCCGCGATCCGTTCTTTGCGGAGGATCAATCGTCTGGCTCCATTTCGTTCACGTCATCGTGGAGGCAGTGAGGCAAGCGCGGCGCTCCTGCGGGTCATATGCGACAAGAGCTATCTTTTGGGTTACCCAACAGGGCTTCGTCGAGATCTCCGGAACGGCTTGTCGCAGTCCCGCTCATGCCGCAATTTGACGTGAATCAAGGCAGCTGGATGACTTGAGCCCTAAGCTTTGCCGCAAGGGGTGGACCATGAGAGTCCGCTCGCAGCCGGGAGGGACAATTGCTGTACCACGTCACCCTTCATCTAGCCCGCAACAAGGATTTTCCGGAGGGCAGCCCGATTTACGGCTATGAGCTGACAGCGCCGCTCGACGATGGCGGTCGCCTCGACCAGGAGGAATGGGCACGCAAGCGATCCCTATGCCGCGTCCGCCGCTTCTGGGGCGGCGAGGGCGAGCGGCAGGGCATTCTGATTCATCGCCCGGGCGGCTCCGGCGGCGCGACCTGGATGATCGACTACAACCAGGGCCGCCTCGGCGATGAGGAGGCTGGCTACCGTCTCAACCAGCATCGTTTCGTCAAAGGCGAATACGTCACCATCGAGGATGAGGACGAGAAGCCCTACACCTTCGAAATCGTTTCGGTCCGGCGTGCGGAGCCGTCGCCAGCGGAGGGACGCCGGCTATGAGATTCCTTGCCATTGGAGCGATAGGGCTCCTCCTTGGATCGACGAGCGTCATGGCCCAGGCCGGACGTATCCAGCGCGGGCAGACATTCGCGCAGACCAACTGCTCGCAATGCCACGCGATCGGAAAGGTCGGCGAGAGCCCCATTCCCGAAGCGCCGCCGTTCCGGACGTTGCATACCCGTTACCAAATCGAGGATCTGGCGGAAGCCTTCGCGGAGGGCATCACGACGGGCCATCCCTCCATGCCTCAGTTCCAGCTCGATCCGGCTCAGATCAACGACCTCATCGCTTACCTGAATTCCATTCAGGGATAGAGCATCGAACGCAAAAGTGGGAACCGGTTTTGCGTGGAAAGATGCGTCGAGCCAGAAATCGGGAGCATCCGATGTGAGTTCGATTCCACATCGGATGCTTTAGATCGGGCGAGGCGGCATTGAGCGGGGCACCCTACGGGCTGCTCCGGGCCGACAGGGTGCATCACGATCTCTCGCGTATCGGCTCAGGCGAAGGTCCTGTCGATTCGGGAATGGAGAATCATCAATTCCTGAAGGACGGGCGCGCGCCGCTCGCGGTGCAGCCGTCCAAGGCTCACGATCATTTCGTTTTTGCGATCTTCGTCCGCCTCGCTGTTCCTGATCGAAGCGAGGCTTCTCTCATAGGCGAAATCCATGTCAGCGAGATCGGCAAGCACCGTTTGGAGCTGCGGGAGAATATCAGGAGAGTAGAATTTTTCTCTGCTCGATACCTTCTGGAAATGCTCGGCGTTCGTGTCCATAGCTTCCTCCGACGGTATTCTCTTAAGCTTGGTTTCCTTGAGCGATTTGCATAGATTAAAAATGTGACGATGATCTGAAAGGCAGCCTGCGTTGCTGATCACAATCGTGAATATCATCATGCAATACGTGTGCATCGCAAGCATTGATTCCGATCAAAGCATCGGAAATTGTCATCTGCCACGGTGACGACCTGATTGATCGGCCAAGCTGCATGAAACCGTAAGCTGTGCGCGTGGCCTTGGAGGCCCTCATGATCGGATGGATTGTTCGAATTCTGATGATTGCAGCCGGCATCGTCACAGGGTGGTTCGTCGCCAAGGACGCGCCGATCTTCGGGGTGGCGCAGGTCATGGTGGCCCTGCTTCTTCTCACGTTCATCGTCGCCGTCCTGGCCTTCTGGCCACATCGTTGGACAAACGCCTTGAACCGCTCGGTGAAGCACTGACGGGCTCTCTCGACACCGCTGTCACGCCCCGGATGGCAGCCGGGGCGCAATCTCGTGTCGGTGCAAGGGCCCATCATCCTGAGCTGAGGATGCCCTAGGCGGCTCGGTTGGCGCGTTCCGCGAATTGCTTCACCTCGACCGTTGCCTTGCGGGTCGTTTCATCTGCCAATTCCATCATGAGTTCGGCCATGCGCCGGCTGTTGTCGATGGTCTGCTCGAGGTTGTCCCGAATGAGCGAGCCTTGCACGGTTACGAAGTCGTTCATGGATCGGCAGCGTGCGAGGGCGTTCAAGCCCTCGAGATTAGTCTGCAGGCGCTTCTGGCTGAGCTCGAACCATTCCCGCGATACATCCTGGAAGCCCTTGGCCAGATGGGCGCTCGATGGCCCCACGGCCCTCAGGGTCCCGACGCTCTGCTCGCTGTACGCGCGAGACTCTCCGTTCGGACGAGCGTACATCTGCATCGCCTGGCCCGTCGAGCGCCGAGCCATTTCCGAAAAGAGTCCGAAGCTGGTCTGGATCGCCTGCTGCATGGCCTGGGCGATGCTCTGAGCATTCTCGGTTCCGGTCTTCACGGTTTCGGTCAGATCGTCGGTCAGGCGCTGAACCGTCTCCGCTTGGTCGCGCACGCGACGGGCCTCGAATCTTTTCGTCTCGTCGATCGCTGCCATCTCATCCTCCACCTTCTCGGCCACCGCCTCCGCCTCATCGTCGCTCAAGACCTTGAGCACGGCGGGGAGAAGTTCCTTCCTGTCATCGCGAATGTGCTGTTGAAACACCCTTCGCAGTTCGGCCACCTTGGAAAGAAACTCCCCGGTGTTCTTGGGCATGCGCTCCAGGTCCGTCAGGAGCGTGTTGGTTTCCTCGTTGTCGTCGAGGGCCTGTCGAACGAGATCGTCCATTCCGTGCCGTCGAAGGACGGGCAGGAGATGCTGCTCCTGCAGCGTCGCGAGGAGCCGAAGCTCTTCCTGCAGGTCTGCGAACAGACGCTCACGGGATTTCACGGCATTGTCGGAGGTGGCGAGAAGCTTTTCGAAGAGGTCCCGCGCCTTGTCCGGAGGCGTCTGGGTGATTTTTCGCATGATGATGATCCGTTCGCAAAAGTCTGATGAAATGCAGGCCCGCGCGGAGCGCAGCCGTTCGGGCTGAGAATGGTGATGGGATTTCGCTTAGTGCTGGAGGCCCAACGGCCAGGGAGCAAAGAGGTTCGGCCGTCTCCACAGGACGAAATGGTCCTGCACGGCGAGATCCAGACGCGTGTCTTTCTCTAGAAGCGCTATTTGAGCTTCGATGGCTTTGAGCTCACGCTCAAGCTTGGCGGTCCGACGAGTTTCGGAGGAAATGAGCCTTCTTTTCTTGGTCTTCATCAAGCACTCCATGGTCCGGGCAGCCCGCTGCCTTCTCGGAAGAAGCGGACGGCGTACGGATGGCCATGTTGGTGCCCCCGGCGATCAGTTCATTCTATCGTTGGGGCCGGATGATACCGAATTGCGCCTGTTCGTCTGTCAGGAACCCGACACAAGGAAAGGAATTGTTAACCTACGTTAAAGTGTCGCAGCTTCGCGGCCCGGAGGAGTTTCCCGGGCATTCAGGGCTGCTGCGGAACCCGCGCATGGCCAAGATGTTCATCCCTCAGGCGGAGATCATCTGGCGGCCGCTCGCCCCATCGCTATCGATCAAGGTCGGCTCCTCGGGGAGCGCCCAGCCTGAATGTTTTCGGAGGGTCGGGTGGTCAAGAGATTTCTTCTGGTCGTCCTGGTCGGTGTGGCGCTCGCGGCAGCAGGCTACTTTTTCATCGGCCGCACGCCGCGCCAGGCGCCCCAGACCGCGTCCGCGACGCTTCCCGTCCCCCAGGTCGGCATCATGGTCACCCGGCCGGCTGAGGTCCCGTACCCGGTCGAATATGCCGGACGCGTCTCCGGCTTTCGCGACATCGAGGTCCGCTCTCGCGTCGGCGGGCTGCTGCTCAAGCGTGAATTCGACGAGGGGTCCCGCGTCACGCAGGATCAGGTGCTCTTCCGCATCGATCCGGCGCCTTATGAACTGGCCCAGAGCCGGGCGGAGGCCCAGCTGCAGCAGGCGCAAGCCGCCGTCCGTCAGGCCGAGGACAACTTCAACCGGATCGAGCAGCTCGTCCGCCGGGGTGTTTCGACCGAGGCCCAGCTCGAGGACGCCCGCTCCCAGCGGGACCAGGCCAGGGCCGGGGTCCAGCTCGGAGAGACCGAGGTCCAGAACGCCAAGCTGAATCTGAGCTACACCACCATCACGGCGCCGGGAACTGGCGCCACGGCACTCGAATCGCCGCCGGTCGGCGCGCTCATTCAGGCCCAGCAGACGCTTCTCACCACCATCTCCCAGATCGATCCGGCCTACGTGATCTTCTCCTTCACCGACGAGGAGGGCAGGGCCTTTCGTGCGCTGAACGAACGGCGCGAAAAGCCGATTTCCGAGCGCGATCTGACGGTCGAGCTTCAATTCGCCCAACAGGGCAAGTACCCGCAGACCGGCAGGATCGACACGGCCGCCCAGCGGGTTGATCTCCAGACGGGCACCATCCAGGCGCGGGCCGTCTTTCCGAATCCGGATGGCCTGCTGCTGCCAGGCCAGTTCGTCCGAGTGCGGCTCATCGGCATCACCCTGCCGGACGCCATCGTCGTTCCGCAGCAGGCCGTCAGTCAGGGGCCGCAGGGTCCTCTGGTCTACGTCGTCGGCGAGAACGACATCGCCCAGGCGAGGCCGATCCGCCTGGGGCCCGAGGTCGATACGGGCTGGGTCGTACAGGACGGCCTGAAGGGAGGTGAGCGGGTGATCGTGGACGGCGTCATCCGCGTCAGGCCGGGTCAGCCCGTCAGGCCCGTGGAGATGGATCCGAAAGCAGCGCAGACGACGGCCTCGCCGGGCGGCTCGGCGCCGGGGGGCCGGCCATGATCTCGAAGTTCTTCATCGATCGTCCGATCTTCGCGTCGGTTCTCTCCATCGCCATCGTGCTCATCGGCCTGATCGCCATGCGGATCCTGCCGGTGGCGCAATATCCCGAGATCGTGCCTCCCCAGGTCGTGGTCGCGGCCAATTATCCGGGCGCGAGTGCCGAGACCATTGCCGAGACCGTCGCGGCTCCCTTGGAGCAGCAGGTCAACGGGGTCGAGAACATGATCTACATGCAATCGACCTCCACCGGATCGGGGACGATGAGCCTGTCGGTCTACTTCCAGACCGGAACGGATGCCGACCAGGCGACGATCAATGTCAACAATCGCGTCCAGCGCGCGACCGCCGTCCTGCCCGAGGAGGTGCGGCGGCAAGGTGTGACGGTGACCAAGCGGTCCTCCTCGATCCTCCAGATCGTCGCCATGTCGTCGCCCGACCGGCGCTACGATACGATCTACATCTCCAATTACGCCCTCATCAATGTCATCGACGAGCTGCGCCGCACGCCCGGCGTCGGTGACGCATCGCTCTTCGGCGCATCGGACTATTCCATGCGCATCTGGCTGCGCCCCGACAAGGTCGCCCAGTACAACCTCACGCCCGGTGACGTGGCAACCGCCATCCGCGATCAGAACGCGCAGTTCGCCGCTGGCCGCTTCGCGGAGGAGCCCTCCCCGGGGCGGCAGGCCTTCACCTATTCGGTCACGACCCAGGGCCGCTTCGCGGATCCCCGCGAGTTCGAGCAGATCGTCCTGCGCTCGGACGAGAACGGCGGCGCGCTGCGGCTGAAGGACGTGGCCCGGGTCGAACTCGGATCGCTGAACTATTCCACCGTCTCGACCCTCAACGGGGCGCCGACGGTGCCGATCGGGATCTATCTTCAGCCCGGAGCCAATGCGCTCAGCGTGTCTGCTGCGGTCGACGCGACGATGAAGCGCCTCGCGCAGCGCTTTCCCGACGGTCTGCGCTACGACGTTCCCTACAACACGACCAAGTTCATCCGGATCTCGATCGACGAGGTGGTCAGGACCTTTGCCGAGGCCATCGTGCTGGTCGTGCTCGTGGTCTTTCTCTTCCTGCAGAACTGGCGCGCGACCCTGATCCCGCTGCTCGCCGTCCCGGTCTCGATCATCGGCACCTTCGGCGGCATGTATGTGCTCGGCTTCTCCGTGAATCTCCTCACGCTCTTCGGCCTTATCCTCGCCATCGGCATCGTGGTCGACGATGCCATCATCGTGCTGGAGAACGTCGAGCGCATCATGTCGACCGAGCACAAGCCGCCACGAGAGGCCGCGATCCAAGCCATGCAGGAGGTGAGCGGGCCGGTGATCGCCGTGGTGCTCGTGCTCTGCGCCGTGTTCATCCCCGTGTCGTTCCTGGGAGGGCTTGCCGGCGAGCTCTACCGGCAATTTGCCGTGACCATCGCGGTATCGGTGGTGATTTCGGGGATCGTGGCGCTCACCTTGACGCCTGCCTTGTGCGCGCTTCTCCTTAAGGAGGGGCACCAGGAGCCATGGCTGCCATTCCGGATCTTCAACCGAGGCTTCGATTGGGTGATGCGGACCTTCACCTCCGGCACGGCCTTCTTCCTGCGGCACGCCCTGATCGCCCTTGTTCTGATCGTCGGGATGCTCGGCGCGACCTGGTGGCTGTTCGAGCGTGTGCCGGGCGGCCTCGTGCCGGCGGAGGATCTGGGCAACGTTTTCGTCGTCACCGCCCTTCCGCCAGCGGCATCCCTCGACCGGACCCTCGACATCACCGCGAAGGTGAGTGAGGAACTCAAGAAAAATCCTGCTGTCGCGGATGTCGTGACGATTGCCGGGTTCGATCTCCTGTCGGGAGCCCAGAAAACCAATTCCGGCGTGTCCTTCGTGACCCTCAAGGACTGGTCGGAACGGAAGGACCCCCGCCTCGACGCGCGCAATCTTGCACCAGCTTTCGCGGGCCTGAACGTGAATTTCCGAGACGGGGTCGTGTTCGGCTTCAACCCGCCGCCGATCACGGGCATGAGCACCACGGGCGGCTTCGAATTCTTCCTGCAGGATCGCTCGGGCGGTTCTCTCGAAAGCCTCTCCCAGGCAGCCCAGCAGGTGGTCCAGGCTGCGAGAGAGCGGCCCGAACTCTCGGGCGTTTCCACGACGTTCAATACGAACGTGCCGCAATACCGCATCGACGTCGACCGCGACAAGGCGAAGGCGCTGGGCGTGCCGATCTCGGCCATTTTCGACACGATGCAGAGCACGTTCGGCAGTCTATACGTCAACGATTTCGGCCTGTTCGGGCGGACCTATCGGGTGAGCCTGTCGTCCGAGCCTCAGTTCCGCATGAGCCCGAACGACCTACAGCACGTGTTCGTGCGCTCCGATAATGGCAACATGGTTCCGCTCAGCGTCCTCCTCTCGACGTCCCGCATCGTCGGGCCTGACGTGGTCGACCGCTTCAACCTGTTCCCCTCCGCCAAGATCCAGGGCAATCCGGCTCCGGGCTATTCGTCCGGGCAGGCGATCGCCGCGATCGAGCAGATCGTGTCCCGGACCCTGTCGTCCGACTATTCCATCGGCTGGACAGGATCGGCCTATCAGGAACTGCAATCAGCCGGGACAGGGTCTCAGGGATTTCTTCTCGGCCTGGTGATGGTGTTCCTGATCCTCGCGGCGCAGTACGAGCGATGGTCCCTGCCGTTCGCCGTCATCACGGCCGTGCCCTTCGCCGTCTTCGGCGCCATCGTGGCGATCTGGCTTCGCGGGATCGAGAACGACATCTACTTCCAGGTCGGGCTCGTCACCCTCATCGGATTGGCGGCCAAGAACGCAATCCTGATCGTCGAGTTCGCGGCCGAGCGTCATAGGGCAGGGGAAAGCGTCTACGAGGCGGCCCTGGATGCGGCTCGCCTCCGGTTCCGGCCCATCGTGATGACCTCACTCGCCTTCATCCTGGGTGTCGTGCCGCTCGCGATCTCGACGGGTGCGGGCTCCGCAAGCCGTCATTCGGTGGGCACCGGCGTCATCGGCGGCATGCTCGCCGCGACCTTCCTCGCCATTCTCTTCGTGCCGCTGTTCTTCCGGCTGGTGACACGGGACCGGAAGCGGGCCGACAAGGCGGGTTCCCCCGTCATGCCAGAACCCGCCCCGGCGCGGGAGGTTTGATCGAAGCCGGCCGGTCAGCGCTTGCGCAGCCGTTCGATGGCCTCCTTGTGGTCGGCGGGATCGACATCGTACTCCGCCGCGAGGCGCTGGATCTCGGCCTGTCGGTCTTCTGAAGAAAGCCGCGGGTTCAGGCTCGCGACCGCCGCCAGGAAGGAGGCGCCCGCGAAAACCGGGTCGCGCCGCCTCGCGGTCTGCTCCCGCTCCTTCTTCAACTCGGCCTGACGCTGCTTGTAGGTCTCGAGCGGGCCGAGAGCCCTCAAGGCGCGGTTGCGCAGGGCCTGGATCGGAAGATCGTGCTCGCCGGCGATATCCGGCAAAGCCTGTTCCGGGCTCTCGCCGGCCATCAAGGCTTCGGCGAGTTCTTCGAGTGCGGATACGAATGGATCCATGGGGGCCCCTTTGAAATTCTCTATCGTCAACGGATGGTAATCGATCCGGTTCTGAGCAGAGGTGTTGCTCACGGCTCGGAGTGACCAATAATCCCTCCAACCGATTCTCGCCCCCGATATCACCAAGCTGAATGGAACGCGCAGCCATGGCCGAACCGATGCAGGAACGCCCCGATCCCTATCTCTGGCTGGAGGATGTGGAAGGCGAGGAGGCGCTTGCCTGGGTGCGGGCCCATAACGACATCACGAAAGCGGCTCTGTGCGATGCCGCCTTCGATGCGGACAAGCGGGCGCTCTACGAGATCTCGACCCGGCCGGACAACATCCCCTTCATCACCAGAAGGCGGGGGCGCCTCTACAATTTCTGGCAGGATGCCGACCATGTGCGCGGCCTGTGGCGGCGTACCACGATGGACGATTACCTGAAAGCAGAGCCGTCCTGGGAGACGGTCCTCGACATCGATGCCCTGGCGAGCGCCGAGGGGGAGGACTGGGTCTGGAAGGGATGCGGCACGCTTGAGCCCGAGCAGCGCTACGGCCTGGTCAGCCTGTCGCGAGGAGGCGCCGACGCCGTCGAGCTGCGCGAGTTCGATCTGATCGAGAAGCGCTTCATCGAGAACGGCTTCGCGCTCCCGGAGGCGAAGGGTGGAGCGACATGGCTCGACAGGGATCGCCTCCTCGTTTCCACGACACTCGGCGAGGAGGCGGCGACCGCCTCCGGCTATCCACGCACAATCCGCTTGTGGCAGCGCGGCTCGGACTTCGAGCGGGCGCCGGTCCTCTTCCAGGGCGAGTTCGACGACATCTACATCTCGGCTTCCGTCGATCGGGAGCCGGGCTACGAACGGGTCTTCTACCGGCGCCAGATCACGTTCGAGGAAGGGATCAGCTATCTCGCCCAGGACGAAGGCGATCCCCTGCTCATCGATCTTCCCCGCGATGCCCGTTTCGATGTGGAGAAGGACTGGCTCATCGTGAAGCTGAAGAGCGAGTGGGCTCTGCCGGAGCGCACCTATCCGGCCGATGCCCTGCTGGCCATCAGCTTCTCCCGCTTCATGGCAGGCGACCGCCGCTTCGAGATGCTGTTCGAGCCGGGTCCCCGGCGCGTTCTCTCCGGCTTCTGGTGGACCAAGTCCAGGCTGGTCCTGACCGTGCTCGATAATCTCGCGAGCCAGATATGGCTCGGCATGCCCGGTGAGCCCTGGCATCTGGAGCGCCTTCAGGGGCTGCCGGATACGGCCTCCGTCCATGCCATGTCGCTCGATGCCGGGCAGCTCGAGCGCACGGATGAATTTCTGCTCTCGATCTCGAGCTTCGTCGAGCCGACGAAACTGGTACTCGTCACCGAAGACCGGGAGATCGAGGTGCTCAAGGAAGCGCCTGCCGCCTTCGATGCCTCAGGCCTGGAGGTGACGCGCCACGAAGCCGTCTCGGTCGATGGGGAAAGTATCCCCTATTATCAGATCGGCCCGAAGGACCAGCAGGAGCCGCGCCCTACGGTGCTTTACGGTTATGGCGGATTTTCGGTGTCCATGACGCCGGGCTATCTCGGCGGCATCGGCAAGACCTGGCTGGAGCGCGGCAATGTCTGGGTTGTCGCCAACATTCGTGGCGGCGGCGAGTTCGGGGCTGCCTGGCACAAGGCCGGAATGCGGGAAGGCAAGCGCCTGTCCCATGACGACTTCGCGGCCATCGCGCAGGATCTGGTCAGGCGTGGCGTCACCACGGAAAAACAGCTGGCGGCCTATGGCGGATCGAACGGCGGCTTGCTCGTCGGCAACATGCTCACCCGCTACCCGGAGCGTTTCGGCGCCATCTGGTGCACGGTGCCGCTCCTCGACATGCGCCGCTACACGCGTCTTCTGGCGGGACCCAGCTGGGTGGCGGAGTACGGCGATCCCGAGCGGCCGGAGGATTGGGCCTATATGGCGGGTTTTTCGGCTTACCAGAATCTCGAAGAGAGGCGGCCCTATCCTCCCGTTCTGCTTGTCACCTCCAGGCGGGACGACCGGGTCCATCCAGGCCATGCCCGCAAGATGGCGGCCAGGCTCGAAGCCCTGAAGCAGCCGGTCTTCTTCTACGAGCCGGACGATGGCGGGCATGGGGCGGCAAACAAGGAGCAGGCTGCCTTCCTCTCGGCCCTTGGGCTTTCCTTCCTCAGGAAAACGCTGGGCGGCTGAGGGCTCTTGCGACTGGGGCATTTTCCGGCGAAGCGGATCCGGTTCGCCGTCAAAAACGCGGCTCGGCCAAGAAGAGAGATGACTCCACACCCGTGGAAACGGCACTGGCCAGGGGATAACCTGTTACACGCGACGAGGGATTGTAGCCATCGGTCCCTTGATAATGCACTTTGGCATGGTCACATACCGGGAAAGGAAAGAGCCAGCGGATCAAGGCTTTAAGGCCGATCTTTCCTGTCTCGGCCCAAACCCGGCCGGGTCGATCCGCATCCCTGAGAACGATCCCTGAAAACATCTGAGCTTGCCGTGAGTTGAATCCCAGCTCGTGCCAAGCGGCGGGTGCACCCATGAACGAGGCTGGAGCAGCGACAGGCGCGCTTCGCCACGCGGAACCTTGAATGCCCAAGAAATCAAAGAACCTTGTCAGCCTCAACCATCTTCCGGGAATCCTTCTGGCCAGCGAGGCCGAATGCGAGCGCTGGATCGAGGCTGGGCTGATTCCGGTCGCCGAGCGGCGGACCTTCCAGAAGCGCGGTCGCACCTTCGAGGCGCCCATGTTCGATCCGGAGGTGGTCGCGCAGCTTTCGGCCGAGGTGCCCGCATGGCGGGAGCAGAGTGGCGAGACCCTGAAGAGCGGCTCCCGCCCATCCCGGAGCGGCGAGCCGCAGCCTGCGGATGACGCCGCCCATCGGCGTCGACAGAGCGTCCTCGCGCCGGTCCGGCGGAATACGGGGCTCTACGTCGCCGAGGACATCCGGAGGATCGAACGCGGTCCCTGGAAGCCGGAGCGCGTCTTCGCGGGCTATCGGGCCGTGTTCAGCAAGCCGTTGCAGATCCTGCCGGACGGCGCTCTGATCGACATTGCCGTCGAGTATTCCTTTCCCGAGCCTCTCGAGGTGGCGGCAGTGGTGCTTGCGCCCGCGCGTGTCGAGCGTAACGAACTCGCGGCGGCGTCGGAGGCTCTCGAAGCCAGGCTCGTCGCGCTCCGGGACGCAGTCTTCGAGGCCTGCGAACAGGAAGTGGCAAGCTGGCGCGATGAGCTCGAAACCTATCTCGACGCCTTCGAAGACGCGGGCGAGCGTCAGGCGATCCTTGGCGGCATTCAAGCGGCCATCGAAAAACTCGACCGCATCCAGGCCTCCGACAAGGGCGGGCCGGCCGGGGTGGGGCGCCGATTGCGCCAGAAGCTCGACGATTACCGCTCGAAGGCGGCCGCGAGGCGGCTTCGGCACCTGCGCGAAGCGCAGATCCGCGAAGCCTCGGGCTACGAGCGCTATGCGGCCATCTTCCCCGTCGCCCGTTCCCTCGATCGCCGCTTCCTCTTCCTCGCCGGGCCGACCAATTCGGGCAAGACCCATGAGGCTCTCAGATTGGCAGGAGAAGCGGAAACCGCCGAGATCCTGTCGCCCCTGCGGCTCCTGGCGCTCGAACATTACGAGCGCCTGAGCGGGGAAGGTTTCGCGGCCGGCATGATCACGGGCGAGGAGCGGGTTCTGCCGGAGGGCGCGACCCATATCGCCCGCACGATCGAGACGCTGGATCTCCACCGGGTCGTGGATGTCTGCGTGATCGACGAGGTGCAGATGCTGGGCGATCCGAGCCGCGGCTGGGCCTGGACCCAGGCGATGGTCGGAGCGCCCGCGAAGCTCGTGGTGCTGACCGGCGCGCCGGAGGCGATCCCCTTGGTGGAGCATCTGCTCGCCATGACCGGCGAGCCGCTGGAGGTGAAGATCCTCAAGCGCAAGGGCAAGCTGCGTGTCGAAGGCGTCCCGGCCAATCTCAACAAGCTCACCCGCGGCGATGCCGTCGTGGCCTTCACTCGCCGCGCGGTGCACGATCTGCGCACGCGCCTCGTCGCATCGGGACGCACGGTCGCGACCGTGTACGGGGCGCTCGGACCTGAAGTCCGCCGGGCCGAGGCCGCGCGCTTCCGCAATGGCGAGGCGGAGATCCTCGTGGCGACCGATGCCATCGGCATGGGTTTGAACATCGGGCCGCTCAGGAGGGTGGTCTTCTCGACCCTGCGCAAGTTCGACGGCGTGCGCGAGCGCCAGCTGTCAGCGATGGAGATCAAGCAGATCGCCGGCCGGGCAGGGCGCTTCGGCCATCACGACGAAGGTCTCGTGACGGCGCTGCCGGAGGCGGGCGCTTACGCGCAGGTCGAGTCCGTCGTTCGCAATGCGCTCAACGGCGATGCCGCGAAGCTGCGGGGCAAGGCTTATGTCCGCCCGAATCAGGAGACCGTGCTGTCGGCCAGCGAGGTGTTGCAGACGGACCGCCTCGGCCGCGTGCTGCGGCACCTGTACGACACGCTCGTGGCCGGGCACCCGGATCTGCGCATGGCCGACATGGACGAGATGATCGAGCTGGCATCGCTCCTCGATACGGTGGACATGCCGATCCTCGATCGCCTGTCCTACGCGATGGCGCCCGTCGACGGGCGTGAGCAGTTGGCGGTCGAACTGCTCATCGACTGGGCGCGTCAGCACGCCCGGGACGGGCGGGTGCGTGCGCCCGATTTCGGCATCAACACCGATCTTCTGAAGCTCGAGGCGCGCGTGAAGATCGCCACGAGCTGGCTCTGGCTCGCCCAGCGCTATCCGGCCGTCTTCGAGGACATGGAGACGGTGGTCGACCTGCGTGCGAGCCTCAATGCGAAGATCGAAGAGAAGCTTGTCGCCACCTCCGTGTCCCAACGGCGCAAGCCGGACGAAAAGTCCCGGCGCGACAGAGGCAAGAAGCCAAATAAGCAGCGCAAGAACCGGCGCGGCTGGGCTGAAACAGATGTCGCTGAGGCGGAGCCCTCTCGCGTGAGAGGGCGGTAAGGATTAGGCAGAAAGCTCCTGTTCAACGAGCGCAACCCAGAACGCCACGCCGGTCGGGATCGCGTTGTCGTTGAAGTCGTAGGCGGTGTTGTGATGCAGCGCTCCGTCGACGGCGGGACCGTTCCCGAGCCAGACATAGGCGCCGGGCGCGGCCTCTCCGAAGAAGGCGAAATCGTCACCGGCCGTCGAAGGCTCGAAATCCGTCACCACCTTGGACCCACACACGGCCTGCGCGGCCTTGAGCGCCCGCGCCGTCGCGTCCGCATCGTTGACAACCGGTGGAATGCGGCGGCGGAATTCGTATGAGACCTCGATGCCGAACATCGCAGCGACGCCCCGCGCCAGCCGCTCGATCTCCGCTTCGAGCTGGTCGCGTACGTGTGCGGAATAGGCCCGCGCCGTTCCGCCGATCTCCACGACATCGGGAATGACGTTGAGGGCCCGCGGATCGCCCGCCTGGATGGAACAGGCGCTCACGACGGCAGGCTGCAACGGATTGATCACCCGTCCCACGATGGTCTGAAGGGCCGAGAGGAAATAGCCGCTCGCCGTGATCGGGTCCTTGCCCAAATGCGGCTTCGCGCCGTGGGTGCCGATTCCCTTGAACGTCACGAACCATGTATCGGACGAGGCCAGCTGGGGGCCGACTGTGACGGCCATCTCGTCGATCGCCAGGCCCGGCATGTTGTGCAGGCCGTAGACCGCATCGCAGGGAAAAAGGTCGAAAAGCCCGTCTTCAACCATTCTCTTCGCCCCGCCGCGACCTTCCTCGGCAGGCTGGAATATGAAATGCACCGTGCCGGAGAAGTTGCGGCTGCGAGCCAAGTGACGGGCCGCTCCGAGGAGCAGGGTCGTGTGCCCGTCGTGACCGCAGGCATGCATCTTCCCGGCGAATTTCGATTTGTAGGGACGCTCCGCCTGTTCCGGCATGGCGAGCGCGTCCATGTCGGCGCGAAGGCCGATGGTCCGCGTCCCGCTGCCCACTTTAAGGGTTCCGACGACGCCTGTCTCGCCCAATCCCCGTTGCACGCTGAGGCCCGCCTCTTCCAGAAGCGAGGCGACGATCCCGCTGGTGCGCTCCTCCTCGAATCCCAGCTCCGGGTGAGCGTGCAGGTCTTGGCGGAGGCTCCTCAGGAATGGTAGGTCGGCCTGGATGAGGTCCGGAAGAGGCATCGTGCTGTCGTCCTGATAGGGTCGGTGAAGCGTGTTCGATAGCGCGGTGGCGGCCGGGTCACAATCGTTCAGTGTCGTCAGATTGGAAGATGTGAGCCATGCAGCCCCATGATTTCTGGCAGGAGATTCATCCGCCGGGCACCTTCGAGCGGCTGCCGGACGAAGGGCATCGCGGGTTCTTTCCGGCAGAGTTCGAGGATGGGCGCCAGCTGCGTCTTCCCATCCGCGAATTGGCCGATGGGAAGCATGCCCTGGCATCCCTCATCATCAATCAGGCCGGCTTCGCCGTCGAAGAGGCCCTGTGCGCTGGCCTTGCCGAGAAGGTCCACGCCTTCGAGCCGGAGGTGGTGCTCGGCTTGCCGACCCTCGGCCTCACGCTGGCAGGCGGCACGGCAAAGAAGCTGGGACATAGCCGCTACGTCCCCTTCGGGACATCACGCAAGTTCTGGTATCGGGAGGAGCTCTCCGTCCCGATGAGTTCCATCACCAGCCCCGAGCAGGTGAAGCGACTGTATCTCGACCCGCGCATGCTGCCGCTGATCGAGAACCGGCGGGTGCTGCTCGTGGACGACGTGATCAGCAGCGGGCGCTCCATCGTCGCGGCCTTGAAGCTGCTGGCTTCCTGCGGGGTCAATCCGGTCGCCATCGGGGCGGCGATGCTGCAGTCGAACGCCTGGGAGGAGCCGGTTTCGTCCATCTATTCCCATTCGCCGGACCGGGTGGTGGGCGTGCTGCGAACTCCCCGGCTGAAGCGAGCACCGGCAGGCGGATGGATTCCCGAGTAGGCCGCTCTTCATTTTGCGAATTTTTTGAGCAGAAAGACGAGAAGGTGCGCAGAGTCCTCAGCCGGCAGGGCTTCCCCGAGCCCATGGTTGTGTTAATGCGTGGTGCCAATAGGGCAGCGATTGCCCCGTAAAGGGTATCGGCATCCCATATCCTCGGCTGTGAAACAATGGAACCCAGGAGAGTCTGAGATGGTAGGGCGTTGGCGCAAACCGGTTGCGAGCATGGCATTGGCTCTGGCGGCATTGTCCGCGGCTCCCGCCATGGCGCAAAACAAGACCCTCACGATCTCCTGGTGGGGCTTCAACGGCGACAAGCTCGAAGAAATCATCCTCAAGCCGTTTCGCGCCCAGTGCGGCTGCGACCTGGTCTTCGAGACGGGCAACAACGCCGACCGCCTGAACAAGATCAAGATCCGCGGCGGCGGTGGCGTCGATGTCGTGTACCTGACCGACAGCTATTCGCAGCTCGGCATCCAGGAGGGCCTGTTCCAGCCGGTCGATCGCGCGAAGGTCCCCAACATCAACGGCATCTACGATATCGCCAAGGAGCCGCAGGGCAAGTTCGGGCCGGCCTACACCGTCGGCCGCGTCGGCATCATCTACGACAGCGCCAAGGTTTCGGCGCCGATCACCTCCTGGAACGACCTGTGGCGGGACGATCTCAAGCGCCGCGTCTCTCTGCCCGGCATCACCACGACGGCCGGTCCGATGACGGTTCTGGTCGCTGCCAGCAAGGCTGGCGTCGATCCCTACAAGGACGAGAGCGCGGCCTTCAAGGCTCTGGATCAGCTGAAGCCCAACGTAGTGAAGAACTACAACACCGGCTCGGAGCTCGTGAACCTGTTCTCGACCGGCGAAGTCTCCGTGGCCATGGCGCAGGACTTCACCCTCGCCCAGATCCAGGCGGCGGTGCCGACCGTGCGGTGGGCCGAACTGAAGGAGGGCGATTACGCCACCCTCAACACGGTGAACATCGCCAAGGGCGCGGCGAACCCGGAGCTAGCGCATCAGTTCATCAACTTTATCCTCGACCCCAAGATCCAGCAGACGCTCGCCGAGCGGGGAGTGGACGCTCCCGTCGCCACGGCCGTGCAGCTGACGCCGGAGCAGGCCTCCCGCTGGACCTATGGCCAGAAGATGATCTCGTCGCTCAGGCGTCTCGATTACGAGAAGCTGAACGCGGCCAAGACCGACTGGCTCGATGCCTGGAGCGAGGTCTTCGGGAAGTAACCCTGCCATCATGACAGCAAGACATTTCTGGCGCCGGAACGGCGCAACCGGGTGGGCGCTGACAGCGCCCGCCACTCTCGCGGTGATCGGGTTCCTGATCGTGCCCATCGGGGCCGTGATCGCGGGGACCTTCATGGATCCGCGGGGGATCTTCGCGCCCTACATCTCGTATTTCAACAGCGGCTTCCGCACGACCGTTCTGTTCCGAACGCTGCAGATCTCGGCCCTGACGACGATCATCTCGCTGATCTTCGGCTTCATGACCGCCTATGTGGTGTCGCGGGCTCCGGGCAAGGTGAAGAGCCTGCTCATCGTCGCGGCGGTCTTTCCGCTCCTCACCGGCGTCGTGGTCCGCGCCTTCGCGTGGCTCATCATCCTAGGCCGCAACGGCATCCTGAACCAGACCCTTCTGGCGCTCGGCATCGTCAACGAGCCGCTCGAGATGCTCTACACGCAGGGCGCCGTCATCGTCGGGATGGTGTATCTCTTCGTGCCGCTGATGGTGTTGTCCCTGGTCGGTGTTCTGGAGAACATCCCCAGGGATGTGCTTCAGGCCTCCTCGTCCCTCGGTGCATCGCCGGTGGCGACCTTCTGGCAGGTGCTGCTGCCGCTCGCCGTGCCGGGGCTCATCGTCGGTGCCGTGCTGGTCTTCACCGGCAGCTTCACGGCCTACGCCACCCCGCAACTTCTGGGCGGAGAGCGTCAGACGGTTCTCGCGACCCTGCTTCAGCAGCGCGCCATGGTGTCCTTCGACTGGGTCGGCGCCTCGACCATCGCGGCGATCATGACGGTGATCACCATCACCATCGTCCTCGCCATGAGCCACATCGCCCGCCGCATCAACCCCATGGCCACGTGATGTCCGACAGACCTCATCCCATCCTCATCGTCGTGACGGCCCTGGTCTATCTCTTCCTGATGCTGCCGCTCGTCATCGTGGTCGGCGCGGCGCTCAGCGACACGACGTATCTGACCTTCCCGCCGCAGGGCCTCTCTCTGCGCTGGTTCTACAACATCTTCGAGATCAGCGCCTTCCGGCGGACCATCGTGACGAGTCTGCAGATCGCCTTCCTGGGTACGATGATCGCGCTCCTGATCGGCATTCCGGCCGCCTATGCGCTCAACCGCTTCCGGGTCGAACTGCCGAAATGGCTCGGCACCCTGTTCGTGCTGCCGATCCTCGTGCCCGAGATTGTGTTCGGCTTCGCTCTGCTGAAATCGTTCACGGTCGGAACGGGAGCGCCGATCTTCCTGGCGCTGCTCATCGGCCATACGCTCATCGTGCTGCCCTACGTGGTGCGGGTGATCAGCGCCAGTCTCGCGTCCTTCGACTTCTCCATCGAGGAGGCGGCGATCAGCCTCGGCAGCGCGCCCGTGAAGACCTTCTTCACGATCGTCCTGCCGAATGTCAGGGGAGGGGTGATCGCGGCGTTCATCCTCGCCTTCATCACGTCGCTCAACGACGTGTCCGTGTCGCTCTTCCTGACCGGACCGGGCATCAGCACCCTGCCGATCCAGATCCTGGCGCATGTCGAGCAGTTCTTCGATCCCACGGTCGCGTCCGTCTCCGTCCTTCTGATGTTCCTCACCGTGGCCGTGATGGCCATCGTCGAGCGGACGCTCGGCCTCACCTTTCTTGCGAAGTGATTTCCGTGACACAGCCTCTCGATATCAACGCCGTTTCCGCCCATTACGGAACGACCAAGGTTCTCGAAGACCTCTCGCTCTCGGTCCAAGCCGGCGAACTCGTCTCCCTTCTCGGGGCCAGCGGCTGTGGCAAGACCACCACCTTGCGCCTCATCGCCGGGTTCCTGTCGCCGACGAGCGGCTCGATCTCCCTCGGCGGGCGCGACCTGACGCGGCTGCCGACGCACAAGCGCGACATCGGCCTCGTCTTCCAGAACTACGCCCTGTTCCCGCACCTGTCGGTTCTCGACAACGTCGCCTTCGGCCTCAAGCAGCGCGGCATCGGCCCTGCCCAGCGTCGCAAGCGGGCGCTGGCCATGCTGGAGCGCGTCGGGCTCGCGGCCCTGGCGGATCGCGCCCCGGGAGCGCTCTCGGGCGGCCAGAAGCAGCGTGTGGCGCTCGCGCGCGCGCTCGTGATCGAGCCGCCACTTCTCATGTTCGACGAGCCGCTCTCCAACCTGGATGCCAAGCTCAGGGTCGACATGCGCGTCGAGATCCGTCAGTTGCAGCGCGCCAACGGCACCACCTCGGTCTATGTCACGCACGACCAAGAAGAGGCCTTCTCGATCTCCGACCGCGTCGCCATCATGAGCGCCGGGCGGCTCATGCAGTTCGACAGGCCGGAGGTGCTCTACAGGCGGCCTGCCAACACCTTCGTGGCCCGTTTCGTCGGCTTCGAGAACGTCATCCCGTTCAACGTCGTGGTGCGGGACGGCGATGACGTGACGGCGGAGACGGCTGGGCTGCGGCTGCGCCTCTCGCAGAGCCTGTTCGGCTCCATCCCCGACACGTTCCTGCTCGCGACGCGGCCCGATGGACTGATGGTGTCCCCTGACGCGGCCGCCGAGGGACTGCCGGCCCAGCTGGGCCTGAGGACCTATCTCGGCCGCGCCTATCAATACCAGTGCGAGACGGCAGCCGGTCGCCTCATCGCCAATGGCAGCCTCACGAATCCGCTGAAATCGGGCGCGAGCGTGAAGCTCGTGCCGGTGCCGGAGCAATGCACCATCCTGGCGTCCGAGGAAGACTGACGATGGCTGCGATCCTCATCCAGAACGCCTGCCTGCTTCCCATCGACGAGGCCATGAGCATCATCGATCGGGGATGGATGCACGTCGAGAACGGCACGATTCAGGCGATCGGCTCCGGCGAGCCGCCACGGATCGAGGGAGCCGAACTCATCGACGTCGATGGTAACGTGATCATGCCCGGCATGGTCAATCCCCATGCCCATCTGGCCATGACCTTGTTCCGCGGCCTCGGCGAGGACGTGGACGACCGGCTGTTCCGCTACGTCTTGCCTATGGAGCGCAAGTTCGTCTCGCCCGAGATGGTGCGCGTCGGGACGCTGCTCGGGGCGCTTGAATCCATCGAGGCCGGCGTCACCACCATCGCCGACATGTACTATTACGAGACGGAGGTCGGGCGCGCCCTGGACCAGGCGGGTCTGCGCGGCGTGGTCGGCCAGACCCTCGCGACCTTCGATCCGCCGGATCACAAGACGATCGATCAGGGCTTCGCCCTCGTGGAGGATCTCGTGTCCGAGTTCTCCGGGCACGAGCGCATCGTGCCGTCCATTGCGCCCCACGCTCCCTATTCGACCGACATCGACGTGATGGCCCGCGTCGCCCGCTGGGCCGAGGATCATCCAGATGTTCCGGTGCAGCTCCATCTCGCCGAGATGGACAGCGAGATGGAATGGTGCCGGAAGAACCACGGGCTTCGGCCCGTTGCGGTCGTCGAGAAGGCGGGACTTCTGCGCCCGGGCCTGATCGCTGCGCATTGTCTGCATATCGATCCGTTCGAGATCGAGCGGATGGCGAAGGCGGATGTACGGGTGGCGCACAATGCCCGCTCGAATGCGAAGGCGGGGCGCGGCATCGCGCCCATCGAGGCCATGCGCGCCGCCGGCATCAAGGTCGGCATCGCCACCGACGGGCCGATGAGCGGCAACACCCTCGACCTGTTCAGCCAGTTCGGTCCTGTCTCCATGTTCCAGAAGCTGCTCGGCCACAGCCGCAAACCCATGCCGGCCGCGCAGGTGATCCGCATGGCGACCCTGGAAGGCGCTCAGGTGCTCGGCCTCGACAGCCGCATCGGTTCGCTCGAGCCGGGCAAGCAGGCCGATCTCATCCGAATCGACCTGTCGGCCCCGCGCATGCAGCCGATTTACGACATCTACGCCACGCTCGTGTTCTCAGCGATGCCTGTCGACGTGCAGGACGTGATGGTCGGCGGTCGTTGGATCATGCGCGGGCGCAAGGTCGAGAGCCTGGAGCGCAAGGAGATCCTGCGCGACGCGGGCCAGATCGCAACGGCGTTCAAGGCCGAGATGGCCCGGATCGACGCCGCCGGGTGATCCCTACCAGACGACCGGGTGCGTCTGCCCGGTCGCCACGTTCACGAAGCCCTGCGGAGCGGCCTCGCACGGCGCGACCAGAACCCAGCGCCAGGGCGCGCAGGTGAGGGTGGCGAATTGCAGCCGTTCCGGAAAGCCTGGAAACCAGCGCGGGGAGAAGGTCGGCTCGTAGAGCCACTCGATCTTTTCCGCCGCCGCATAAAGCTGCTGCATCTCTGCGTCGAGTTCCATCGCAGGGCGCTGAGTCATCAGCCCGCCGATCTCGTAGCGCACTTCGGCCACGACCTTGCCGCCGTTGACGAGAACCCATCCGCCGCCGATCTCCGCCACCCGGTTCGCCACCATCGCCATGGCCTCGTCCGACGAGCCGACGACCCAGAGATTGTGCTTGTCGTGAGCGACCGTGCATCCGACCGCGGTATCGGGTGTCTTGGGCCCGCAGCCGAGCCAGAACATGCGCGAGACGAGTCCCTCGCCCGAGAAGCGGTCGACGATGGCGAATTTCGTGACGTTCCGCGCCGGATCGCGCAGGACCTCGCCATTCTCGACGGGCAAATCCATCGTGATGAAGTCGTCGGCCCAATGGAACGGGCGCAGGAGCGCGGCCTGCATCGTGTCCCGACCGGGTTGTGCCGCGATGGCGAAATCCTGAGGCTCAATCCTGCGCCGGATGTTCACGGTCTTCGAAGCCCAATCCGGCCAGTCGATGGAAGGCAGCGGCCCGAGATAGTTCGCTCCCTTGGACACGGGCCGTCCATCCGCCCAGACCTCGGCAATCGAGAGCCTTGTTACATCGTCGAGCAGTACGATATCCGCAAAGCGGCCGGGTGCGATGCTGCCGACCCAGGGGGTGAGGCGCATATGACGGGCAGGGTTGATGGTCACGCACTGGATCGCGATCTCAGGCGCAAGGCCCGACTCGATGGCGAGGCGGACATTGTAGTCCGTTGCCCCCATCCGCAGGGTATCCGACGCGCTGCGGTCGTCCGTGGCGAAAGCCACCTGCGACCAGTCGGAGAGGCCTCGCTCGATCAGCCCGGAGATAATCTCCGGCATCGAATGCGGCCTGATCTCGATGAAGATGCCGTGCCGCAGCTTGTTCCATACTTCCTCTGCGGTCCAACCTTCGTGATCCGAAGCGAGGCCGGCAGAGGCAAAAGCATTGATGGAATTGAGATCGCGCAGGCCGGCGCCGTGCCCCTCCACCACGCCACGCTTCTCGAACGTGGCCTGGATCATGCCCCAGAGGCGCTTGTGCGACGGGTTTTCCGGATTCCAGACGGCAGGCCAATCCATGACCTCATCAAGCCCCGCGACCATCAGGCTCTCCTTCAGAAAGCCAGCCTGCTCATCGTACCCATAGTATCCACCGCCCCATTCATAGGCCGTCGGCGGAACGGCGGATCCGGGCAAGGGGAAGATCTTCATCGGCGAACCCTGCCGGCGAGCGGTCAGCCAGAATTCGAGATTGCTCGCGCCGTCCACGTTCGAGAATTCGTGGCTCGCTTCGCAGGTCCAGGTATTGCCGCGCGGCAGCACGAGGGCGGCTTCGTATTCCGGCGTGACGTGCGAACTCTCGATATGCTTGTGCACCTCGCCGAAGCCGGGGACCGCCGCAAGATCGCTTCTGTCGGCGTGGGCGAGAGCCGTGCCGGGATACGTTCCTACAGGCCCGGTCCAGGCGATGCGGCGGCCACGGATGGCGATCTCCTGGTCATCCAGCCATGTGCGTGTATGAGCGTCGAGCAGGCGCCCGACGCGCAACAGCATATCGGCGGGCCGCTTGCCGAGCGCCACAAGGACGAGATCCTGCCGGATGCGCACCTCGTCCGCGGCATTCACCAGGAGATCGTCGGGAAGCGAGGCAGATTGGGTCACGGCGCACCTGTGGCTATGGTCAAATTCCGTCCGGTATCGGATAAGCAGCCGAACGGACTCAATGCAAGGTTTCTAGCCCCGTCATGCCTCACGTAAAACCCCGGCAAATCGTCATCGACACGGATCCCGGCATCGATGATGCCATCGGCATTCTTCTTGCGCTGGCCTCGCCTGAATTTTCGATTGCGGGCGTTACGACCGTGGCGGGAAACATCGGTATCGACACGACGACACGCAATGCCGGTCGATTGCTCGCCTTCGCTGGCCGGCATGATATCCCAGTCGTTACAGGCGCCGCCGCGCCGTTGTCCCGGCCGGGACCCGAGCCCCTGAACCTGCACGGCAAGGACGGCATCGGCGGCGTCGCTCTCCCGGCTCCCGTCCGGCAGCCGGAAAACCAACCCGCAGTCGAGTGGTTGGCGGAACTCCTGCTCAAAGAACCAGCCGGCGCCGTCGATGTTTTCGCCCTCGGACCGCTGACGAACATCGCCCATCTTGTTCTCGACAAGCCGGATGCCGCCAAGCGGATCGGCCGGATCATCGCCATGGGAGGCGTGGTTTACGAACCCGGCAATGTCGGGCCGCGTTCCGAGTTCAATCTATGGGCCGATCCGGAGGCGGCGGACGTGGTCCTGTCCTCCGGGCTTCCGCTCGTGCTCGTGCCGCTGGACGTCACGCGTCGGGTCCGCGCCACGCGGGACTTCACGGCGACGCTGTCCGCGTCCGGAAAGCCGCTCGCTTCGATGGTCGCGGACCTGATCGAATCCTATTTCGAGACGTCGACCCATCAGGAGAGCCGTCCGCTTCACGACCCCTGCGTCATGCTGTTCGCACTGGCGCCCGAACTCTTCCGTCTCGAGGATCTGCGCCTGAGCGTCAGCACCGGACCCGCCGAGGAGGCGGGTGCGTTGACAATCGGCGAGCGGGGAACGCCGGTTCAGGTCGCCACGAGTGTCGACGGTCCGGCCGCGCTCGATCTTCTCGCCAGGACGCTGACGTCGTTTTGAGGCACGACTCTCAGGAGCCCACGATGCAGAATGAACCGCCCAAGCCGGAGCTGGACGAGGAGACGATCGCCTTCGCGCAGAGGGTCTTCCAGCATGCGAGGGCGGGCCATGCGCAGGAACTCGGCGACTTGCTGCGCATGGGGCTGCCGCCGAACCTGCGCAACGAGAAGGGCGATTCCCTCCTGATGCTCGCGAGCTATCATGGGCATGTGGACACGGTGCGGGTTCTCTTGTCGCATGGCGCGGATCCTGAACTCGCCAACAATCGCGGACAGACACCCTTGGCCGGCGCCGCCTTCAAGGGCGACATGCCGACGGTTCAGTGCCTCCTGGATGGAGGCGCTGATCCCAATGGTCGGAGCGAAGGCGGAAAGACCCCGCTCATGATTGCCGCCATGTTCAACCGGGAAGAGATCGTCCATGCGCTTCTCCTCCGGGGCGCGGATGTCGCGGCACAGGATGCGGGCGGTCTCACGGCGGAGGCCCTGGCGGGCGCGATGGGAGCTGCCGACACGGCGGAACGACTTGCCAAGGAAGCGCGGAGGTCCTGAGGTCACGCTCGGGCCATGGGCTTGTGGGCCGTCAGGAGACCATAGTTCATCGATCCTGTCGTATAGGCCAGCCAGATGCGGGGAAGGCTCAAGGCGAAGATCCGGTTTCTGGAGCGGGCATCGAGCAGGTAACGCCGATAATGGGCCTGGGTGATGAGCTTCCCCGCCACGCGCCCGGTGCAGAGAGCCCAAGTCCGCTTCACCTTTGCGCTGAGATCTTCAATATGATCGACCTCGAACCCGGCATTGCCAGCCCAGGCGCGATACTCTGCAATCGTTCCCATCCCAGCCAAGCGGCCTTCGCGGCAAATCGGCTCGAGGAGAAAGCGTTCTTCCCACGGCTTGGCCTTTTCCCGAGCGAGCCAGGCATAGACGGCAAGCCGGCCGCCCGGTCGAAGGGTCCGGTAGGCCTCATCGAAGAAAAGCTGCTTGTCGGGCATGTGCTCGGAACTCTCGATGGCGAACGCATGGTCGAAGGTGCAGTCGGGAAACGTGTTGGCGAGCCAGTCCTGTCGCATGAAGCGGAGCAGGGGCGATCGGGCTGCGCGCGTCTCCGCCTGCCGGAACTGCGCCAACGAGAGGGTGATGCCGGTGACGTGAACGCCGTAATGCCCGGCCAGCCATTCCGCCGTCGCGCCATAGCCGCAACCGATGTCGCAGATGTGCTGTCCGGGTTCGGGTGCCAGCGTCTCGGCCAGGCGGGCGATCAACGCTTCGACCGCCTGAGCCGGCTTTTCCCGTCCGGTCGTCCAGAGTCCGTGATGGACATGCTCGCCCCAAACCTCGCGGTAGAACGGATCGAGCTCATCGTAATGATCTGCGACGGAAGCAGGCGACAGGATTTCCCTTGAGTGGATCATGACGCAAAAAGCACGTTGTGCATGGAGGCTTCCTGCACACGGGTCAGCGCCGCGACATGCCGCATGGCACCGGGCCAGAGTCGCGAGAGCCGAAAGATCGCCTGCTGCCCGGCCGCGTGCCGCACGGCGCTATTCAGTGTCGAGGCCAGCCGGATCGAACGGCCGATATCGGACCGGACCCGGTGGTGGAAGATCGAAGCGGCCTGGCCATGATCGAGGTAGATCGATGCAGCGAGGCATCCGCTGTGCAGCGCAATCGACATGCCCTCACCGGTAAAGGACGGAATGACGCCGACCTGGTCGCCGAGCCGGAACAGACCTTGCGGTTCGTCTCGATCAGGCCCGTGAAGGAAGCCATAGGGAATTTGGAAGATCGACAGGGGGCGCTCGAAGAGGGCTCGAGCGCATTGCAGGCGTTCGCCGAGATGCGGACATTCGTCGGTGATGGAGGAGAGAAGGTCGTCCCAGTTTTTCCCGACCTGTTCGAAGCGCTGTCGGGAAACGACGAGGCAGAGATTGGCGATATCCTGCTCGACCATCTGCAGCCCGGCATATCCGCCGCGGAACAGGATCACTTCGACGGCCCCGTCGAGGTCCTGCCGCTCATTCCGCGCCATGCGATAATGCAGCTTGAAACCGATGAGGTCGTTCATGGCGCCGGACGATGTCCGCTTTACCCCTCTGACGTCATGCTTGCCGCTTGCCAGGAGGACGCTGCCCGCCGCGATGGAATCGCCCGGTCCCATATCGATGGCGACCCCTGAATGATCGGTGGAAATGGACCTCACGGCCCGACCTCTGAGGATCCGGGCCCCACGTGCCTCCGCCTCCCGCAGCAGAGCCTCGTCCAGAACCCTGCGGGACAATCCTCTTGCGACGAAGGGAAGTTCGACTTCGATAAGCTTAAGTTTCCGGACGAGCCGCAGGCGCGAGATTCGGCTTGCTCCAACGGCATCGAGGTCGATGCCGAGATGGGATAGATAGGTTTGGGCCTCGATGCTCAGGAACTCGCCGCAGACCTTGTGCCTTGCTTCGGCATCGCGCTCGATCACCAGGACGGGACGGCCCGCGTCGGCGAGGGTGCTTGCGGCCGACGCGCCGGCGAGGCCGCCTCCGACAATAACGACCTCCTCGCGTCCTCGGCTCATTTCAACCGGCTCACGCAGAGGCGGAAGGACGGGTACCACCGGATCCGGGCCGCTCCAGGTTCGAGACCGGCCGAAGCCAGGATCGCCTCCCAATCCTTCCGGCGGAAGCTGCGGGCAATCGAGATCGGGCCATCGTGCCGGACGAAGCGGTGCCAGCGCGCCGCCCAGGAAAGCGCCCGAAAGAAGTGGAAGGGGACAGGGTGACGATAAAGGTCCGCGATGAACCAGCCGCGGGTCGCGACCCTGTCCATCCATTGGACAAAGCCTGCCAGCTCGGCATTCGTCATGTGATGCGTCGTCTGCGAGCAGATGATGAAGTCGATGGGGCGCTCGGGCTTGAAATCGAAGACGTTGCCCGTCCTGAAATCTATGGAAACACCGGGCGGGGTCGCGGCGCGGGCGATCGGTTCGCTCATCGGATTGAGATCGACGCCGATCAGGTCGACGGGCCGGTTCCGGCGGCGGCTCCAATCATGGATCCGCCGCAGCAGATCGCCGTAGCCGTATCCGACGTCGAGAACCGTCACGCGCTCATGGGGATCCAGATCGCGGGTCGCATGATCGAGCCATTTCAGGACAGGACCATGAGTCATGGTCACGACATTGACCGTGGCCAGGTCCTTCAGGCAGGCGCGGTAATCCTCCAGGCTGACGGACTCGGTGTCCATCCACTCCGTCTCTGGGCTTCGCTCGGCAAAACTCCGGCTCATGGGAGCCTCTATTCGGCAAGGGTGAAGCGGAATGTCTCGGCCACGAGCCCCGGTCCAAAGGCCATTCCGAAGCCGTTCGATTTTCGGGGAGCGTCCTGCATCATCCGGTGAAGCACGAACATCAGCGTGGCGGACGACATGTTGCCGAAATCCCGCAGCACGCCGCGGGACCAGTTCAAAGCGTCAGGGGCGAGGTCGAGCCCCTGTTCGACCGCATCGAGAATCGTTCTCCCGCCCGCATGAACGGCCCAGAGATCGAAATCGTCCTTGTGCTGGCCGCGCAGGATCCCGCTCTCGTCGTTGCGGGTGGCCTCGTGGCGAAGAGCCCTGGCGATTTGGCCGGGGACCTCGCCGGACAGGCTCATCTCGAAACCGGCATCGCCGATACGCCAGGTGATGAGATCCCGAGTCTCCGGAATCGTCGCGACGCGGAAATCCTTGAGTGCGATGCCCTTCGGCTCGGCCGAGATGAGACTGGCCGCGCATCCGTCGCCGAAAAGCAGTGCACTGAGGATCACTTCGATGTCGGGGGTCTCCTGAAGGTGGAGCGTGCAGAGCTCCAGGTTGACGACCAGAACCTTGGCGCTGGGTTCCGACCGGACGATGTGATGGGCGACCTTCAGCGCGTTGACGGCGGCGGCGCAGCCCATAAAGCCGACCATGGTCCGTTCGATGGATGGATCGAGACCCAGCCTCTCCATGATCTGCTGGTCGAGGCCCGGCGCCGTAAACCCGGTGCAGGAGGCGACGACCAAGTGGGTGGCCGATGCGAGGTCCTCGTTCAGGTCGAGAGCCTCGATGGCCTGCTGCGCGAGGTCGACGGCATGGGTCTCGAAGCGCTTCATGCGAGCGCCCGTCCCGGCGAACCGGCCCGGCTGGAAGAAGCCGTTCTGATCGGCCGAGATCTCCAGGTTTTCGCTTGGGGTCAGCGTGGAGTAGCGGTGTTCGATCCCGGAACGCTGGACCATCCGCCTGAAGATCAGCTTGTCTTTCCGCTCCGGCAGGAACTGGTCGACAAAGCCGATGAAGGTCTGATGGACATCGTGCTGCGGCACGGCAGTGCCGATGCGGTTGATATATGCGCCTGCCAAACGAGCCATCCTGCCGATTCCTGGCTCCGGCTCACCGTTCTAGCGATCACAGAGCCCCATGAAGGCGAAGATAGGGCAGCCCGGGGTCGGGGAAACGAAAGTAGGCGCAGAAGTCGCACTCTCGGGTTCACGAACGCGACAGAGGAGCGGCTACGCTCTCGGGCGGGCCGGCCTCCGCCGGGAGCGTACCGGGCGGCTGTTCGCGCTTGAGAGTCTGCTCCCGCGCGAAGATGAACAGGCCGGCGGCCACGACGATGAAGATCCCAACCAGCGCCATAGCATCCGGCCATTCGTCGAAGAACAATGCACCGATGACCAGGGCCCAGAGAATCTGGCTGTACTGGGCCGCTCCGAGGCGGTCGGCCGGAGCGTACTGCGTCGCGATGATGAATAGGGCCTGGGCGACGAAGGCGGTTGCCGCGAAGGCGAGCAGCAGAACCCATTGATGGGTCGTCGGCCAAGCGAAGCCCGGGACCATCATGATGCCGGCGATGACGGTCGTCGCCAGGAAGACGGTGCCGATCAGGGTGAAGCGCTTCTCCGTGTGGCCGATCATCCGGCCCGTAATGACGCCGCCGGCTGCACACAAGGCGCCCGCGAGCGCAGCCATGTGGCCGGGCAGGAACTCCTTGAACCCGGGGCGCACGATGATCAGGACGCCGATGAAAGCGGCGCAGACCGCGAGGCCGCGGCGCCACCTGACATGTTCCTTCAGGAGGAAGATCGACAGGATCGTCACGAGGCTCGGCATCAGGAACAGGAGAGCGAAAGCCTCGGCGAAGGGCAGGCTCCGGAAGGCCATGACACTGAGCGGCGTCGTGATAGCGATCAGGAATACTCTGAGGCCCATGAGCCAGGGCCTGTTCCACCGCACGAGGTCGAGGAGCTTGTCGCCGGGCTTCATGAAGACCGGCGAGAGGAGGAAGGGAATGAGATATCCGAAGAATGTCACTTCGAAGGGATCGAGACCGTGGCCGATCTCCTTCACCACCGCGTCACCCCAGGCGAAGACGGCAAACGCGAGAAATGCGAGGAGGATACCCTTGACCATGTTCCAACAATCCCGCAAGGCGGCGGTGAGGATGCGATAAGACGGACAGACGCGCCCAGATGGGATGAGGAGGATAAGGGAATTATCTCGGCATGACGAGGCGCGGGCGCTTGCGCTCGACCACCACGACCTTCGGTCCTTCAGGCCGCTCGGGCATCAGCAGACGCTCTGGAGCGCGCTCGGACCGGCGGGGCAGGGGCGCGGACTTCAGCACCACGGGGCGCACCTCCTCCTCGGGAAGGCCCATGAGCTGCGCGGCAATTTCGACCTGGCTGTCGATATCATCCGTCAAGCCCTGCGCCGCGACGATCGCCTCCTCGAGAACCGGTGGCTCCACACGGGTTACGCGCCGGTTCCGGCTTTCGGACGATTTCTTCTTTGCTAGCATTGGGCTTCTCCTGGGCAGACCCCTTAACCCATCGAACTTCCGATTGCGTAATGCGCGATTGAGACGGCAGGGCTGCATTCAGTGCAAGCGAGTCCGACGCTCTGTCCATGATGCTGAACGCGACGCGAGGGCTACTTGATCCATCCCGTAACGCGAAATTGCCCACCGAGAACGATCTCGACCGAGCATTTGGACGTGGGCCGAGGAATCCGCTCATCCGATGTGAATAAGGTCCATGGATCGTCGGTTCGACGGCGGCGGGACTCGACCCCGCGGCGCCGGTCAGCCATTGATGATCTTAAGCAATGGCTCTTCGGCTCCTATCTGGAACATGAGCCTGGAAAGTTGCCAACCGGGCGTCGTGGCCCGCCCCTGAAGGAAAGGCATTCCCGTGTTCACAGCCAAGATTCTCCTCCTCGGATCGGGCGAACTCGGCAAGGAGTTCGTGATCTCGGCCAAGCGCTATGGCTGCCATGTGGTGGCCTGCGACAGCTATCCCGGTGCGCCCGCCATGCAGGTCGCGGACGAGGCAGAGGTCTTCTCCATGCTCGATGCGGATGCCCTCAAACGCTCCATCGAAAAGCACCGGCCCGATTTCATCGTTCCGGAGATCGAGGCCATCCGCACGGAAGTGCTGCAGGATTTCGAGGACAAGGGATTCACGGTCGTTCCTTCCGCCCGGGCGGCGTCGCTGACCATGAACCGCGACCGGATCCGGGAGCTCGCCGCGACCGAACTCGGCCTGCGCACGTCCAAGTACCGTTATGCGGAGAGCCTGGAGGAGGTCAGGGAAGGGGCCGAGCACACGGGCCTGCCCTGCGTGATCAAGCCCGTCATGTCCTCGTCCGGCAAGGGCCAGAGCACCATACGCACGGCCGACCAGCTGGAGCAGGCCTGGAACGACGCCGTGGCGAATATGCGCGGGGACCGGAAGAAGGTGATCGTCGAGGAGTTCATCGCCTTCGAATACGAGATCACGCTCCTGACGATCCGCTCCCGTGAGGGCGTCTCGTTCTGCGAACCCATCGGACACCGTCAGGAGCGGGGAGATTACCAGGAATCCTGGCAGCCGACCCCCATGACCGAGAAGCTGCTCGCCGATGCCAAGGACATGGCGCGGAAGGTCGTCGACAATCTCGGCGGGTATGGAATCTTCGGGGTCGAGTTCTTCGTCACCCGCGACGAGGTGATCTTCTCCGAACTCTCGCCACGCCCGCACGACACGGGACTGGTGACGCTTCTGTCCCAGAACCTGTCGGAATTCGATCTCCATGCCCGGGCCGTCCTCGGCCTTCCGATCCCCCCGGTCCGGCTGCACGGCCCCACGGCCTCCGCGGTAATCCTGGCCGACCGCGAGGCCGAGCGGTTCAGGATCGAAGGGCTGCGGGACGCTCTCGCACTCGGTTCGGCGGAGACGGACGTGGAGGTGCGCATCTTCGGAAAGCCCACGACGCGGAAACACCGCCGCATGGGTGTCGCACTGGCCTCCGGCCGCACGGTCGAGGAGGCCCGCGAGCGCGCCCGGCAGGCTGCGGACCGGGTGCGGATCGACTACGACGTCTGAGAGGGACGTCCAGGGCGCTTCGGCCTAAATGGCCATGCGCACATCGCGTGTCGCATCGGTCACAGTGACCGGGGGAATCGGCTGGCCCTATGGTACTTGGCAGAGAGCAGCCTAGATTCGGACCAGCTCTTTCCGGCATCAACGAGGGGGCTGGTACCGACCAGCAGCATTGCGATTGACGACGATCAACTTTGAAGCGCTTTTCAGTGCCTCACCCAACCCCTACGTGCTGGTAGACCTTTCCCTCACCATCATCGGGATGAACGACGCCTATCTCAGAGCGACCATGCGCCAGCGGGAAGAGCTGATCGGGCGCAACATGTTCGATGCGTTTCCGAGCGATCCGGACTCTCCGAGCCACCGGCAATTGCGCGGCTCCTTCGACAAGGTCATCCGCGAGAAGTCCGCCGACTATATCCCGTTGATCGAGTATGCCATTCCCTTGCCGGATAACCAGGGCTTCGAGGAGCGCTTTTGGAGCGCAACCCATACGCCGCTGTTCAATGAGGCCGGCGAGATAGCGTTCATCCTCCAGCACACGGTCGACGTGACGGAGCTTCATCGGCTGAGGAACTTGGCGAAGAGCACGGTCCTGTCGTCGGGGCCGTCGGCCCTGATCGAGACGGATATGTTCCGCCGGGCTCAGGCGGTGCAGCAGGCCAACGACGTGCTGAACGCGGAGCAGCAGCGCCTGCGGGGGCTGTTCCAGCAGGCTCCCGGGTTCATGGCCGCCCTGAGCGGGCCGGATCACGTTTTCACCATGGCCAACACGGCCTATCTCCAGCTGATCGGTCGCGAGAACATTGTCGGAAAGCCTGTCCGAGAAGCGTTGCCCGAGGTGGTTGAACAAGGTTTCATTGGGCTTCTCGACCGCGTTTATCACAACGGCCAGCCGTTCGTGGGCCGGAGCATCCGCATCCTCCTGGAGCAGGGCGACGAAGACGTTCAGGACGAGCGCTTTCTGGATTTCGTGTACCAGCCGATTTTCGATCCCAATGGACATGTGTCCGGCATCTTCGTTCAGGGACACGACGTCACGGAGCAGAAACGCACCGAGCAGGCTCTCCGGGAAAGCGAGGAGCGGTTCCGGGCCATCGCCGACTCAATCGATCAGATGATCTGGGCAACGCAGCCCGACGGCTTCCACGACTACTATAATCAGCGCTGGTACGAATACACGGGCGTTCCGGACGGTTCAACCGACGGCGAAGCCTGGAATGGCATGTTCCACCCCGATGATCAGGAGCGTGCCTGGTCGGTCTGGCGCAAGTGCCTGGAGACGGGCGCGCCCTACCACATCGAGTATCGGCTGCGGCATCGCTCCGGCGCGTACCGGTGGGTTCTCGGCCGGGCGCAGCCGGTTCGTGACGAAGAGGGCCGGATCAAACGCTGGTTCGGAACCTGCACCGACATCCATGATTTCAAACAGGCTCAGGACGCGCTTCGCGAGAGCCGGGAGCGGGCTCTCCGCACCGAGGAAGAGACCAGCAGGCTGGCATCGGTCCTGGCCGAACGGGTCACGGAGCTCGATGCGGCGAACGAGGAGATCCAGCGCTTCGCCTACATCGTCAGCCACGATCTGAGAGCTCCGCTCGTCAACATCATGGGCTTCACCAGCGAACTCGAAGGAGCCCAGGCGGAAATCGAGCGGCTCTATAGGAATATTCGGCAATCCGATCCCGGGCTGCTCTCGCCGGAGGCTCGCGCGGCCATCGAAGCGGATCTGCCGGAAGCCATCGGGTTCATCCGATCCTCGACCGCGAAAATGGACAAGCTGATCGGGGCGATCCTGAAGCTCTCCCGTGAGGGACGGCGGGTCCTAGCCCCTGAACCGATCTCCATGGCCCAAATGTTCGACGCGCAGCGTCGAAGCGTCGCGCATCAGCTGCTCGAGCGGGGCACGGAACTCGTGGTCGAGCCCGTGCCCGATCTCACCAGCGATCGTCTGGCCATCGAGCAGATCTTCGGAAACCTGATCGACAATGCCATCAAGTACCTTCACCCTTCCCGCTCTGGAAGGATCGTCGTTCGGGGACGCGATCTCGGGAGCAGCGTCGTCTACGAGGTAGAGGACAACGGGCGCGGGATCGATCCCAAGGATTTCGAACGGATCTTCGATCTCTTCCGCCGTTCAGGCGTTCAGGATCAGCCGGGTGAGGGAATCGGACTTGCACATGTGCGCGCTCTCGTGCGAAGGCTCGGCGGTACGATCTCGGTATCGTCCCGACCGGAGGAAGGCTCGATCTTCACGGTCGCCTTGCCAAGCCATATCAGTATGAGTTCGGAAGCCGCCTGATGCCTCAGCAAAATCCTGTCACCATCATCATGGTCGAGGACGACGAGGGTCATGCTCGCCTGATTGAGAAGAACATCCGCCGGGCCGGCGTCTGCAACGAGCTGCGGACTTTTGCCAGCGGAACGGCTGCCCTGGAGCACCTGTTCAGCGATGATGTTCGCAATGCGGGCCCGTTTCTGGTTCTGCTCGACCTCAATCTGCCGGACATGAACGGTGTCGACATTCTCGCCAAGCTGAAAGGCGACGAGAAGTTGAGGCGTGCCCCGGTCGTGGTGCTCACGACGACCGACGACCAGCGCGAAGTGCAGCGTTGTTACGATCTCGGCGCGAATGTCTACATCACCAAGCCGGTTGAATACGAGTCGTTCTCACAGGCCATTCGTCAGCTAGGGCTCTTCCTGTCAGTAATCCAGGTGCCCGAAACCCTATGAGCCAGGGCGCTGCCGAAACCGCTCCGATCCGGCTTCTCTACATCGATGACGATTATGGGCTGGGCCGCCTGGTCCAGCGGTCTCTCTCACGCCACGGCTTTCACGTCAGGCATGCCCTCAGCGGCGACGAGGGCTTGAATCAGCTTGCCGCCGAACGCTTCGACGTAGTCGCTCTCGACCACTTCATGCCCGGCAAGGAGGGCCTCGAGGTTCTCAACGAGATCCGGACCCTTTCCGACCCGCCGCCGGTGGTCTACGTGACCGGAGCCGATGAGGGAAGGATCGCGGTCGCCGCCCTCAAGGCGGGAGCTGCCGATTACGTGATCAAGGATGTCGGCGGGGTCTTCCTCGATCTCCTCCGAACGGCTGCCGAGCAGGCGCTGGCCGCCGAAAGACTCCGTCAGGAAAAGGAAGCCGCCGAAAGGGAGATGCGGGAAGCCCGCGAGCGGGCCGAGATGCTGCTGCGCGAAGTCAATCATCGCGTCGCCAACAGTTTGCAGCTGGTCGCATCTCTCGTCGCCATGCAGCAGCGGGCGCTCGGAAGCGATACTGTTGCAAGAGATACCCTGACCGAAACGCAGAGCCGGATCACGGCCATCTCGCAGATCCACCGGCGCCTTTACACTTCCAACGACGTGCGCTTCGTCGAGATGGATACCTATCTCGAAGGGCTCGTCGAGGAGCTCGAAGGCGCGATGCGCGCAGCCGGGCGGGAACACACGATCACGTTGCAGGCTCAGCCGGTTTCGATCCCGACCGACAAGGCCGTCTCCGTGGGCGTCATCGTGACGGAACTCGTCACGAATGCCTTCAAATATGCCTATCCGGCCGGAAAGGCCGGCGATATCCGGGTCTCCCTGTCGTCCGACAATGGCCATGCGGTCCTTGTCGTCGAAGATGACGGGATCGGATGGAAAGGCACCGGGGTGGTGCAGGGGAGTGGCCTGGGCACGAAGATCGTGAGGGCGATGGCGTCCAACCTGCAATCCGCCATCCAGTTCGACCAGGGATATCTGGGGACGCGGGCCGTCCTTTCCTTCGCGATCTCACCTGATTGAGAGCACTCAGCGCGAGGGATTGTTCTTAGAGCCTCTGCCGCTCAAGCGTGCCCGAATTTCTCCGACGATGATGTTCAACTCGCGCTGCAGCCGGCTGACCCGCGAGAGCAACTCTCCGTCCGGCATTCCCGTAATGCTCGGTTGCTCCTCTCCATTGGGGGCGGAATGCGCCATGCTCCGCAATTCCTCCAATGTCGTCGGACCGATATTGGGGACGGTCAGCCACTGAGCATCCGAGATGCTGGCGACCTCGCGGATGGTGGGGCACCGTCCTTTGAACTCGGCCAGGATCGCTCCCCGGACGCGTCCGGAGCATTTCTCAATTGGAAATGGATCGTCCAAACCCATCTCACGCCCTCGCACAGCAACCAGTGAGATCCCGTCCATCAATGCCCGCCACCCTGGAACTTAGCTTTTTAGGACATTCAATGCGTAACGATTATATGCAGAAAATAGCAGTCGACCTTTAGTGGATGGGCACATGCGTTCGGAGTAGCCAAATTGATCCTGGCGAAAACCTTTGCTGTTCTTGCAACCACGCAAGGAAAAATCGGCTTGGCAGAGCTCATCGCGAGGACCCCTTGACGGTCATTTCGCGGACTGAATTCCCTTAGGACAAGCTCAAGAGCGGCCTCTGTCCGAGCGATTTTCCAAATATTAATCCAACACATGACCATTATTAGCCGGCAACCTTATTGCCGCCGCGGCCTTTGGTGAGTAAGCAAGGAGATTGCGCCGTATTCCGCGAATCCAGAGGATTGAATGTCTGCAACCTCCGTCCTGATCAACCTCTTCGGTGAGATTGCCCTGCTTCTCTGGGGCATCAACATGGTCAATAGCGGGGTTCAGCGCGCGTTCGGCAGCGATCTGCGCTGGATACTCGGCATGGCGCTCAGGACGCGTCTGCAGGCGTTTCTCGCCGGTCTCGGCGTGACGACGGTCCTCCAGAGCAGCACGGCGACCGCCTTGATGGTGGCGTCCTTCACGGCGGGCGGTGCCGTCGACATCATCCCGGCCCTGGCCGTGATGCTCGGCGCGAATGTCGGCACGACGCTCATCGTGCAGGTGCTTTCCTTCGACGTGTCGCTGATCTTTCCGGCGCTGATCTTCGGCGGTTTCGTCGCCTATCGCCGCGGCCGGACGAGCCGGATCAAGGATCTCGGCCGCGTGACCATCGGCCTCGGACTGATGTTGCTGTCGCTTCATCTGCTCAGCGAAACCATAAGGCCGATCGAGTCGTCGAAAGTCATCAAGGATCTTCTCGCCGTCATTGCGCCCGACCCGCTGATCCTGGTGCTTCTCTCCGCGCTCTTCGCATGGCTCGCCCATTCCAGCGTCGCCGCCTTGCTGTTCATCATGTCGCTCGCAGGCGCTGGCGTTATCGACGCCCATTCGGCCCTAGTGATGGTACTGGGCGCCAATCTCGGCAGCTCCCTCAATCCCCTGCTGGAGGGCACCGGAGGCGACCCCGTCAAACTGCGCGTGCCGTTCGGCAACTTCGCCATGCGGGTGATCGGCTGCCTCGTGACCTTCCCGCTGATCGATCCGATCCTGTCCGCCATGTCGGTGTTCGACCCGCATCCGGAGCGTCTGGCGGCAAATTTCCACACGCTGTTCAACCTCGTGGTGGCGGCTATCTTCATCCTGCCGCTCCCCTGGATCGCCGGGCTGCTGCTCAAACTCTTTCCGGAGAAGCTCCGCGCGTCCGATCCGGGCACGCCCCAGTATCTCGACAAGGATGCGCTCGATACTCCATCCGTCGCTCTCTCCAACGCCGCCCGCGAGGTCCTGCGCATGGTCGATACCGTCGAGGCCATGCTGCGGAGTTCCCAGGATCTGTTCCGGGAGGACGACATCAGCCGCGTCGATCAGGTGAGCCGCACGGATGACGTGCTCGACAGGTTGTTCAGCGCAATCCGCCGCTATCTGAGTTCAATCAACCACGAGACCCTGAGCGACGCAGAGGCGAAACGCCTATCGGACATTCTCGCCTTCGCCATCAATCTGGAACATGTGGGTGACATCATCGACAAGAACCTGATGGAACTGGCGGCCAAGCGCATCAAGAACCATCTGCGCCTGCCAAAGGACAGCCTGGAAGACATCACGAGCATGCATGCGAAGCTTCTGGAGCATCTGCAGCTCGCAGCATCCGTTCTTATGTTTCAGGACCTGGGGTCCGCCCGCAGGCTCGTCTCCGAGAAGGAGCGTTTCCGCGATCTCGAACGCGCGGTTGCCCAGAAGCATCTCGATCAGCTGCGGTCCGGGCGAGCGGTGGGCGATACCAGTGCACTCCAGCTCGACATCGTGCGCGATCTCAAGCGCATCGAGGCGCATATCGCATCGACCGGGCATTCGCTCCTCGAACAGAGCGGGGAGCTCAAGCCCAGTCGTCTCACGTCCTGATCGAGGTGTTACATCTTCTCCGTCAGGGCGCGCCAATCCATGTAGCGCACGGGCTCCGGAAGGCCGATGTCGCGCCGTTCGTGGTCGGTCAAGGCGCCCAGATCCCGGATGACGGGCGGCGTCTTCCGGAAACCGGGGCGGAACAAGAGCTTCAGGCGCAGCCAAGCGCTCTCGACGCCGTGAAGGCGGCTCGCATCTTCGTATTTCATGACAGCCTACCGTGAGGGTTTGCCAGGGCTTCAGCGCCTCTGGTGATGAAGATGAGGATGCGCCTGTCGCGAGAGCTTGACAAAGCAAATGCCAATGGGCTGGCATAAGGTAGCCTTATGGATCATCATGCCTAAACCGCCATCCAAACTTCCGCCGATGAGCGCCGTCCGAGTCTTCGAGGCGGCGGCCCGCCATCAGAGCTTCACCCGTGCAGCCGAGGAGCTCGGCATGACGCAGGCTGCGGTCAGCTACCAGATCAAGATCCTGGAGGATCGCGTCGGAGCACCGCTGTTCAACCGCTTGCCTCGACAGGTGACGCTGACGACGAAGGGCCGCCAGCTCGCACCGGCGGTTACGGAAGCGTTCGAGGCCTTGCGGAATGCGTTCTCAGGCGTCGAGGACGCGGTTCAGACCGTTCTTTCGCTCACGACCCTGTCGACCTTCGCATCGAACTGGCTCGTGCCGCGCTTGGGGCGCTTCCGGCAGCTCCAGCCGAACATCGCCGTCCAGATTTCAGTCTCGACGGAGATGGTGGAGCTTGCTCGCAGCGAGTTCGATATCGGGATCAGGAGCGGCACTGGAGAGTGGCCGGGCCTCGAAACGCATGTCCTGTTTCCGAACCAGTTCATCCCCGTCTGCAGCCCCGATCTCCTGCGAGACGTGGAGATCCGGGAGCCCGTCGACATTCTCAAACTTCCACTCATCTCGCCGGGCGATCCCTGGTGGCAGGACTGGTTCGCCGCCGCAGGAGAGAGGAACATCGACCTCTCAGGGCGCCCCGACAATTCACTGGGGGTGCAGCAGCTCGAGGGCATGGCAGCGATCGCCGGCCAGGGCGTTGCGCTCATCAATCCCTTTTTCTTCCCTGAGGACTTGGCCTCCGGGCGGCTGGTAAAGCCGTTCGATCTCCTGGCCACGACCGACCGCAGCTATTGGCTCGTCTATCCGAAAGCCCGGAGACGTTCGGCCAAGGTCGAAGCGTTCAGGGATTGGGTGCTGAGCGAGGTGGCGGGCGATAGCGAGGCCGCGGATTGCAGGGCAAAAACCAAAACCGGGACATGACGCCCCGGTTCGGAAGGAAGGTTACTCCGCCGCCTGGGCCTCTGCGGACTTGGCCTTCAGATGGACGAGCATATCGATCAGCGCCCGGTCGTGGAGAACGACCATCCGTTCCTTGTTGTGGAGCCAGCTGACCGCGTCGTCGATCGTTTCGGCATCGTCCAGTTTCGCCTCCGCCAAGGCTCGTTCGGTTTCGATGATGCCGCGCTTGCGGGGCAGGGCAGGCGGTAGCATCTCAAGGTGCCGCTCCCGCAGGTTGGCATCCTCATAGATCGCCCGGATGCTGTCGGCATCGTCGAAGCCGAAAGCGGCATTGCGCGCCTGGAGCTCGTTTGCCCGCATCGCAATGGCCGGAGGCTGATGCTCTTCGGGGGTGCGCAGCAGCCCCAGCCGCTTCAGCGCGAGTCCGGCACCGAGCTGGCCGCTGAGCCAGGAAAGGGGAATCGCGAGCAGAAGACCGATGATCGTGGGGGACATCCACAGAAACAGGGATGTGGCGATCATGAACGCCGAAATGCCCGCCAGGGCGCCGAGGACCGTATGAGCCCGGTGGCGGCGGACGATGTCCCTGAAGGGAATGGACCCATCGTCACGACGCTGGGGCTGCCAGCCCGTGTCTCGTCCCAGCAGAATCTGGAAGACCGACCCTGATTGGATGAGCATCAGGATCGGCGCCAGAAGCGCCGAGAGGATGATCTCGATCGTGGACGAGATGATGAGCCGGATTCCCCCTCCGGAGGCCCGCCGGTCGCCGCCGCGGATAAGCATCAGCAGGAGACCGAAAATCTTGGGCGCCAGCAGGATTCCCATGGTCAGCGCGAACAGCGCCAAGGCTCGTTCCGGGTCGAACCGGGGCCAGATCGGGTAGAGACGGAAGTCCCGGGCGAAATACTCAGGCCGAATGTAGGTGGTCTGCAGGACGAGCGCGATACCGACGATCAGCTGGAACAGCCAGAACGGCGACGCGAGATAGGACATGATGCCCGTGGCGAAATGCTGCCGCGTCGGCAGCTTCAGGCCCTTGGCCGTGATGACCCGCATGTGCTGGAGATTGCCCTGGCACCAGCGCCTGTCGCGCGCCGACAGGTCGATCAGCGAGGGCGGGCTCTCCTCGTAGGAGCCCTGCAGGTCCGCCAGCATGTAGACCGACCAGCCCGCGCGGCGCAGCAGCGCCGCCTCGACGAAGTCGTGGCTCAGGATGTGACCGCCGAAGGGGGGCTTGCCTCTCAGGTCAGGCAGGCCGCCATGAGCCGCGAACGCCCGCGTGCGGATGATCGCGTTGTGACCCCAGTAATTGCCGTCCCGGCCCATCCAGACTGCGAGACCCATGGCGATGACGGGGCCGGTCACCCTGGCGGCATATTGCTGGAGCCGGGCGAAGAGCGTGTTGCGGTTGATGATGAGCGGGAGCGACTGGATGATGCCCGCATCGGGATCCGCTTCCATGGCGGCCGCCAACCGCACGATGCATTCGCCGGTCATGAGGCTGTCGGCATCGAGCACGAGCATGTGCTCGTAATGCCCGCCCCACCGGGACACGAAATCCGCAATGTTGCCGGCCTTGCGGTGATGGTTCTTCTGGCGATGGCGGTAATAGAAGCGCGCGCCGGGGCCGAGACGCTCCCTTAGGGCGAGGAACGCCCGCTCCTCCGCCACCCAGGCATCCGGATTGGTCGTGTCGGAGAGAATGAAATAATCGAAATGCTCGCCGAGCCCGGTCGCCTCGACCGATTCATAGATGGCCTCCAGCGCGGCATAGGTCCGGTCCGTCTGCTCGTTGTACACGGGCATGACGATCGCGGTGCGCTGCTGCAGCGAAGCTGGCAGGGGGCCCCTGTGTCCAGGGCGCCGCAACAGGGCGAGAAATCCCAGAAGGGCGCTGGTGAAAGCGATCGCGATCCACGAGAAGTTCACCGTGAACAGGGCGACGAGGACCCACTGAAGCGCGGTCGTGCGGCTCACCGACACGACCTGGTACATCTCGTATGTACCGTAGGCCGTCAGCAGCAGCCCGCCTCCGAACACGAAAAGGCGGGCGAGCCAAGTCCCCAGCTTGGGATGCTGGTGAAGCGGGCTGCGCTCCTCCCTCTCCGACCAGCGGCGAAGCGACTGGGTCGGCATGTCCAGGTGCTTTTCCGGCGGCATAGAGGGTGCGGGCCGTCCAAGGGCGGCCACATTCGGGTTTGAGTCGGGACCTACGGTGTCCAACGATAAAGCCATGTCTCGCTAATCGGTTTCCCGCCTGCTTCAAGGATCAGGCGCATCTCACACGCGTTTTCGTTGCCCGGGTCAAGCTCGAACGCAACGCGCACTGTCTTTCGTTCCGGATATGGCAAAAGTTTGAGGTTCTGAAACGTTCCAGGGCCAACGGTCAGAACCGACTTTAGGTCCGCCGGCAGATTGTCACCCAGAGCATCGCCCGTAAAGTCGACCGTGAAACGGCGTCTCCTGCCGCCGCTGCCCCGGCCCGAGCGTGTCGCCGACACGGTGGCCAAGGGAGGCCGTTCGGGCGCATTCCATCCCCAATATTGCCGGTACGCGATGGCGACTTCAGAACCGGCCGCCATGGGCGCCTTCGGACGCCAATAGGTCAGGATATTGTCGTTGATTTCCGAGTCGGTCGGAATCTCGAGCAGCTGAACGCTGCCCTGGCCCCAATCGCCCAGGGGCTCGATCCAGAGGCTCGGCTTGCGTTCGAATTTCTGGTCGTCGTCCTGGAAGGCCTCATAGGACCTTTCCCGCTGCAGCAGGCCGAACCCACGGGGGGAGCTGTCGACGAACGCCGAGATCTGGAGAGTTTCGGGATTATGCAACGGCCGCCAGAGCCACTCGCCCGAACCGTTCAGCATCTGAAGCCCCGACGATTCGTAGACGGCGGGGCGAATGTCGTCCGAGTTGAGAAGATCATTCGGCCCATAGAGGTAGGTCGAGGCGATGCCGCCGAGGCCCACATGCTCCAAGTTGACGCGAGGGAAGAGGGTCATCTCCACGTCGACGATCGTCATGTCGCCGGGGCGGAATGTCATGCGGACCGCGCCGGTCGTCGATTCCGAATCGAGCACGCCATGCACGGTGATGGCGTTGCTCCCCACAGCCGGGCGTTCGAGCCAGAATGCGCGGAACACCGGAAATTCCTCGCCCCGCGCTTCGGCCGGCCGCAGGGTCAATGCCCGGGCGATGGCGCCATAGGACTGGCCACGCGCGATGGCACGGAAGAAGGTCCCGCCCTGGACGAAGGCGAAATCGAAGGGCTTGCCGTTTCCGAGCTGCGCGATCAGCTTGAACCCCGAAAAACCGATATCCGGCAGATTGTTCGGTGGATTGACGCGGCCGTAGTCGAACTGGGTCGGGCTGAACGCGATCCGACGGACGGCCCCGTCCTCCACAAGGTATAGATCCACCGCATCCCTGAAGACGAAACCGCGATGGAGCGGCTCGACGGAGATGCCCCGGTTGTCGGTGCTCCAGATGGCCGGCTGGTTGTAGCGGATGGTGGAGTATTGTTCCTGATTCAGGTTGCCGAACACGTCCGGCAGATCGTTCGGGGCCGCCACATACGGCTTCTTGGAGAGCTGCCGCGCGATATCGATCACAACGGCCGGATCGAACCGCTGATTCTCGCCCATCCTTGCCGAAATCGTCGCTTGAGGTGTTTGGGCTCGGACAACTGGCGCACATGCGAGCCCGGCGACGGAGACGCCGATATAGGCCAGCATGTCGCGCCGGCGAAGATGGAAAGGGGAAGAGCCCCTTGGCGGAACCGGCACAGCAATACTCTTGTATGAACGAGGCTCTTCAGCCAGACAGTTGGAATGCCCTATACATATCGTCAATCGTGAGCATGAAGTAAACGAGGCCGGTGGTGGAAACCGCCTCATTCACTATGAAAAGATTGCCGAAATACCCCTTCTGACTAAGCTCGACGCCAAAGTGTCACCGGATTGAAACTATATGACCTCCTCGACTGACTCCCTCAAGCCAACGTCATCCCGGAGCTGCCTCGCCATCGTTCTGGCCGCAGGCGAAGGGACCCGGATGAAATCCGGGAAGCCCAAGGTTCTTCATCAGGTGGCCAACCGCTCCATGGTCGGGCATGTGCTTGCCACCCTGGCGAAGGCCGGTGCCACGAGCGTGGCGGCTGTCATCGGACCGGATCGGGACGATGTGGCAAGGGAAGTGCAGAAGAACTTTCCCGAGGCACGGATCTTCGTTCAGAAGGACCGGCTCGGCACGGCCCATGCCGTCCTGAGCGCCCGGGAGGCGCTCGACCAGGGGGCCGACGACGTCATCATCGCTTTCGGCGATACGCCGCTCGTTCTCGCCGAAACCTTCGCCAAGCTCCGGGCCCCGCTGGCGCAGGGAGCCGGCGTGGTCGCCATGGGATTTTATGCGAAGGATCCTAACGGTTATGGCCGCTTCATCACGGCGGGCGACCAGCTTCTCGCCATCCGCGAGCATAAAGACGCCAGCGAGAGCGAGCGGGAGATCACGCTCTGCAACGGCGGATTGATGGCCGTCCGGGGTGATCTGGCTCTCGCATTGCTCGACCGCGTGAGGAACGACAACGCCAAGGGCGAGTACTATCTCACGGACATCGTCGAGATCGCCCGCGCCCTCGGACATCGGACAGACATCGTCGTCGTGCCCGAGGACGAGGTGCACGGGGTCAACGACCGGGCGCAGATCGCCGCCGCCGAGCGGATCATCCAGGAACGTCTGCGCCAGGAGGCAATGGCGTCGGGTGTGACCCTCATCGCCCCGGAGACGGTTTTCTTCAGCTATGACACGCAGCTCGGACAGGATGTGGTCGTGGAACCGCACGTGGTCTTCGGCCCCGGCGTGGTGGTCGAGGAAGGTGCCGTGGTGCACAGCTTCAGTCACCTCGAGGGGACGCGGATCGCATCCGGGGCCGGCGTCGGGCCCTTCGCCCGCCTGCGGCCCGGAGCCTCGATCGGTCCCAAGGCGAAGGTCGGCAATTTCGTCGAGATCAAGAACACGGAAGTCGGAGCCGGCGCCAAGGTGAGCCACCTGACCTATCTGGGCGATGCCAGCATCGGAGCCGAGGTGAATATCGGCGCGGGCACGATCACCTGCAACTATGACGGTTTCGGTAAGTACCGGACGGAGGTCGGCGAGGGGGCCTTCGTCGGGTCGAATTCGTCGCTCGTGGCTCCCGTCACCATCGGCAAGGGCGCGTTCGTCGGTTCCGGATCGGTTATTACGGACAATATCCCTGATAACGCCTTGGGTCTCGGCCGAGGCCGGCAGATTGTAAAGGAAGGCTGGGCCCTCGAGTTCAGGGAGAAAGCGCAAGCCGCCAAGAAGAAATAAGGTTCCCTGTCACAATAGGTTACGCAAGTTGATTCCGCTGTAGGACCGAGCCTCTGTAAGGAAAGCTCGCAGCTTAGCGGCTGTCGGATCAGATCGAGGAAGTTTCAAGGCATGTGCGGAATCGTTGGAATTGTCGGAAATACCCCTGTCGCGCCACAGATCGTTGAGGCTCTGAAGCGGCTGGAGTACCGGGGCTACGATTCCGCCGGCGTCGCGACCCTGGAGGGTGGTCGTCTCGACCGCCGGCGAGCCGAAGGCAAGCTGCGCAACCTGGAGACCAAGCTTTCGCAGGCTCCCTTGTCCGGTGTCATCGGCATCGGGCATACGCGCTGGGCCACGCACGGGAAACCCAACGAAACCAATGCCCATCCGCATGCAACCGATAAGCTCGCTGTCGTCCATAACGGCATCATCGAAAACTTCCGGGAGCTGAAGACGGGGCTGGAAGCGAAGGGTGTCCGATTCGAGACGGAAACCGACACCGAAGTGGTGGCGCAACTCGTCACCTATGAGATCCGCCAGGGACGCCTGCCCATCGAGGCCGTTGCCGTGACCTTGCCGCGTCTGCGCGGTGCTTTTGCGCTGGGCTTCCTGTTCTCGGGCGAGGAGGATCTCCTGATCGGCGCTCGCCACGGCGCGCCCCTCGCCATCGGCTACGGCGAGGGCGAGATGTATCTGGGCTCCGACGCCTTGGCTCTGGCGCCGTTCACGGACGAGGTTGTTTATCTGGATGACGGCGACTGGGCCATCCTGACCCGGCGAGGAGCCGATATCAGGGACGAGAGCGGCAAGCCGGTCCACCGGCTCCGTCACAAGATCCCGGCTGGATCCTTCCTGGCTGACAAGGGCAATTACCGCCACTTCATGGCCAAGGAGATTCACGAGCAGGCCGAAGTCGTGGGCCGGACCCTCGCTCACTACGTCAACTTCGCAGCGGAACGCGTTGAGCTTCCTGTCGAATTGCCTTTCGACTTCAAGGATCTGAAACGGATCTCGATCTCCGCCTGCGGAACGGCCTATCTCGCCGGGCTGATCTCTAAATACTGGTTCGAACGCCTGGCTCGGATCCCGGTCGAGATCGATGTCGCGTCCGAATTCCGTTACCGGGAAGCGCCCTTGGAGCCCGGCGGCCTGTCGATCTTCGTGTCCCAGTCGGGCGAAACGGCGGACACGCTGGCTTCGCTTCGCTACGCCACTGCAGAGAAGCAGCATACGCTCTCCGTGGTCAACGTGCCCACCTCCACCATGGCGCGGGAAAGCAATGTCATTGCGCAGACGCTCGCGGGCGTCGAGGTGGGCGTCGCCTCGACCAAGGCCTTCACCTGTCAGCTCACCGTGCTCCTGTCCCTCGCCATCGCGGCCGGCCGGGCGCGGGGGACCCTCAGCGTCGAGGATGAGAAGGAGCTGGTGGACGCCCTCATGGCCGTCCCCGGGCAGATGACCGAGGCGATGAAGCGGGAGCACCAGATCGAGATCCTAGCCCGTGATCTCTCCAAGGCGAAGGATGTGCTCTATCTCGGGCGTGGCACGTCCTATCCGCTCGCCATGGAAGGGGCGCTGAAGCTCAAGGAAATCTCCTATATCCACGCGGAAGGCTACGCGGCCGGCGAACTCAAGCACGGTCCCATCGCGCTCATCGACGAGACGATGCCCGTGATCGTGATCGCCCCGCACGACAACATCTTCGAGAAGACGGTGTCCAACATGCAGGAAGTGGCTGCGCGCGGCGGCCGCATCATCCTCATCACGGATGAGCGTGGGGCGCTGGAAGCCGGTCTCGATACCATGGCGACCATCGTCATGCCGTCCGTGCACCCCATCGTGGCGCCAATCGTGAACGCGGTCCCGATCCAGCTGCTTGCCTATCACACGGCCGTTTTCATGGGGAAGGACGTGGATCAGCCGCGCAACCTCGCGAAATCCGTGACGGTGGAGTGAGCCCTTCAGACTTTGCCATCCGCCTGGCGCGGCCGGACGATCTGGCTCGCCTCGGTCCCGTCGAGCGCTCCGCCGCGTCCGTGTTTCGGGACGTCGGCCTCGCGTGGCTTGCCGACGGGGAGACGATGGATCCCGACGTCCTCGCCGCCTTGTGCCGTAAGGAAACGCTCTGGGTAGCGGCAGACGAGCGCGACGAGCCGGTCGGCTTCCTCGCCGGCCATGCGCTGGATGGTTCGTTCTACATCGCGGAGGTGTCGGTTGCCGCGTCGCACCAGCGCCTGGGGATTGGTAACCGTCTGGTGGAAGCTGCCATAAGCCATGGCAGACGGATGGGATTCGCTGCCGTTACGCTGACGACCTACCGCGACCTGTCGTGGAACGGGCCGTTCTATGCCCGGCTGGGCTTCGTCGAGATCGATACGGATGAGGCCCGACCCGGACACCGCGGGAAGCTGCGCGAGGAGGCGGAGGCCGGGCACGATCCGGCCCGACGCTGCATCATGGCGCTGCGCCTCGATCAGCCCGCCCGCAGCAGCCGGATCGCCGAGTCCCGTTCGAACAGGTAGAGCAGCACCCGCAGGGCCTGTCCCCGTTCGCTGACGAGATCGGGGTCACGGTCGACAATCAGGCGAGCGTCGTCCCGGGCGGCGCCGAGGAGGTCGCCGTCCGTCTCCAGACGGGCGAGCTTGAAGCCGGGGGTGCCGGACTGGCGCGTGCCCAGGACCTCGCCTTCGCCGCGCAGGCGCAGATCCTCCTCGGCAATGCGGAAGCCGTCCTCGGTCTGGCGCATCATCTCGAGCCGCGCTTGGGCGACCTGACCCAGCGGGCCCTTGTAGACCAGGAGGCAGGTGGAGGATTTCGAACCTCGGCCGATGCGGCCGCGCAGCTGATGGAGCTGGGCGAGGCCGAAGCGCTCAGCGTGCTCGATCACCATGATGGTCGCGTTCGGCACGTCGACGCCGACCTCGATCACCGTGGTGGAGACGAGGACCTTGGTCTCGCCGCTGGAGAAGCGCTCCATGGCGGCGTCCTTGTCCTTGCCGGCCATCTTGCCGTGGACGAGGCCGACCTGATCGCCGAAGAAGCTCTTGAGCATCTCGAAGCGCTCCTCGGCGGCCGCGAGATCGATGGATTCGGATTCGCCCACGAGCGGGCAGACCCAATAGACCTGATCGCCGTTGGCGATGGCGCGGCCGATGCCGCCGACGACCTCGTCGAGCCGGTCGATGGAGATGAGCTTCGTGGCGATGGGCTTGCGGCCGGCCGGCTTCTCGGACAGGACCGACACGTCCATGTCGCCGAAATAGGTGAGCGCCAGGGTGCGGGGGATCGGGGTGGCGGTCATGACGAGGATGTCGACCGCCTCGCCCTTGGAGCCGAGCGCGAGGCGCTGGTGCACGCCGAAGCGATGCTGCTCGTCCACCACGGCGACACCGAGATCCTGGAACGCGACGCCCTCCTGAAACAGGGCGTGCGTGCCGACCGCGATCTGGACGCTGCCGTCGGCGAGGCCCGCGAGAATCGTCCGGCGCGCGACGCCTTTCTCCCGCCCGGTGAGCAGCGCGATGGTCAGGCCAGCCTGTTCGGCCATGGGCGCGAGGCGCTCGTAATGCTGACGGGCGAGGATCTCGGTCGGAGCCATCATGGCCGCCTGACGCCCGGCCTCGATGGCGCTCGCCATGGTGAGCAGCCCGACCACGGTCTTGCCCGAACCAACGTCGCCCTGGAGCAGGCGCAGCATCTTCTTGTCGGAGGTCAGGTCGTGGCGGATGTCCACGATGGCCTGGGCCTGGGAGCCGGTCAGCCCGAAGGGCAGGGCGGCCTTCAGCCGCTCGACCAGATGCCCGTCCCCGGCATTCACCCGGCCCGGCAGGCGTCGCATGCGGCTCCTGACGAGGGCGAGCGCCAGCTGCGAGGCCAGCAGCTCGTCATAGGCGAGGCGCCGGCGCGGGGCGGACTTTGCGAGGGCCTCCTCGGAGAGCTGGGAGGCGTTGTCCGGCTTGTGCAAAGCGAAGAGCGCCTGACGGAAATCCGGCAGGGCATTCCGGTCGAGCCATGCGGGATCCTGCCATTCCGGCAGGTGGGGAACCCGGTCCAGGGCAGTCCCGATGTACTTGCCGACCATCCGGGACGAAAGACCCTCGGTCAGGCCGTAGACCGCCTCGACGACGGGAAGGTCGGCGATGCCCTTCTCGTCTAGAATCCGGTCCGGGTGGACCATCTGGCGCCGTCCGTCCCACAGCTCGATCTTTCCCGAGACGTAGCGCCGCTCGCCCACCGGAAGGATCTTCTCGAGCCGCGCCTTCTGGCCGTTGAAGAAGACCAGCGTCACGTCGCCGGTCTCGTCCTCCACAAGGATCCGGTATGGAGCACGGCGGCCGGGCGGCGGCGGCCGGTGCCCCACGACGGTCACGGAGAGGGTCACCGGCTCGCCCACGGGCGCGTCGGCGACCGATCCCTTCATCTCGCGGGAGATGCCGCTGGTCGGCACGTGGAACAGCAGGTCCGCGACGCGCGTCGGCTTGCCCGGCTCTCCGAGGAGACGGTCCAGCAAGGGAGCGATCTTCGGGCCCACGCCGGGCAGGGTGTTGGCGGGGGCGAAGAGCGGATCGAGAATGGAGGGACGCAGGGACATTCAAATGGGTGGCAACGGGAAGGGAGATGGTTATATAGCGGCTAGAGCATCGAACCCAAAAGTGGAATGCACTTTTGGGAGCTATCGAGAGCTCGATCCTTTACGCGGCGCATCGTCGAGTGCGGATCCGGAAGGCCGCACGATGCGCTGGGTCGCCCGAAGGCGACCTCGTCTTTCACCGATCGGAGCAAATCCATGAGCGGAACCACACGCAGCAGCGCCGGCCTCGACACCCGCCGCAGGCAGATCCTGTATCGCTCCTGGCATCGGGGCATGCGGGAGATGGACCTGATCATGGGCCGTTTCGCCGATGCGGAGATCGGGGAGCTTTCCGAGGAGGATCTCGACGAGTTCGAGCGCCTGATCGAGGTGACCGACCGCGATCTCCTCGGCTGGATCACGGGCGAGATCGAGACGCCCTCCAATTTCGACACGCCCCTGTTCAAGCGGCTGAAGGCATTCCACACCCACACCTCGCCGATTCACAGCTGATACCGCCTTGTCCTCCCCGGCGCACGAATTGCGGGAAGGGGATCCATGGCGCTGCGCTTGACCGTGGATTCCCTTTCCCACCGCTGCGCTCCGGCTGGGAATGACACCGTGGGAGCCTTTCTATCAGGATCACCGGCACAATTCCGATGGCGACCCGGAAGGGATGACAGGAAGCCCGGCATGGGACTAAACCTCGTCGCTCCTTCAATTCGACGAACCGCGCCGATCGGCCCGCGTTCTTCTTGATCTCTGAACCGATACCTCATCATGAAGCCAGCCCTGACCCGTGCTCTCGACGCCCTGAAGAAGGGGCAAAGCCTGACGCTGTCCAGCGTGCCGGACGGCTTCGACGCGCTTGCCGTCGCCGATCTCGCGCGCGGCCTGTCGGGGCAGGTGGAGGGGCCGGCGGTCCTGGTCCATGTGGCCCGGGACGGGCAGAGGCAGCAGAACTTCGCCAACAGCCTCGCCTTCATCGCCCCGGAGGTCGAGATCCTGACCTTCCCGGCCTGGGACTGCCAGCCCTATGACCGGGTGTCGCCCAATGCGGCGATCACGGCGCAGCGGATGACGACCCTCGCCCGCCTTGCCCGCTCGAAAACCTCCGAGGACAAGCCGCGCATCCTCTCGACCACGGTGAATGCCCTGGTGCAGCGCGTGCCTCCGAAGGCACGCATTGCGGCCGAGACCTTCTCGGCAGCGCCCGGCAACGTGGTCGACACGACGCAGCTCATCAACTGGCTCGAGTCGAATGGCTTCCTGCGCACCGGCACCGTGCGCGACACGGGTGAATACGCGGTCCGGGGCGGCATCATCGATCTCTTCCCGGCCGGGCTTCCCAATCCGGTGCGCCTGGACTTCTTCGGCGACGCCCTGGAATCGATCCGCGCCTTCGACCCGGAGACCCAGCGCACGGTCGGCACCCTGCGGGCCCTCGATCTCGTGCCCATGAGCGAGGTTCAGCTCACCACCGAGAGCATCAAGCGATTCCGGCAATCCTATGTGGCGGCCTTCGGCGCGCCGACCCGGGACGACCGGCTCTACGAGGCGATCAGCGAAGGACGGCGCTATCCGGGCCTCGAGCATTGGATGCCCCTGTTCCACGACCACCTCGACACCCTGTTCGACTACCTGCCGGGCATCCCGGTGGTGTTCGACACCCTGGCCGACGATGCCGCCGCCGAGCGCCTGGCCCAGGTGAAGGATTATTACGACGCCCGCCGCGAAACCATGGGGCAGAACCAGCCCGGCGTCGCGCCCTATCGCCCGCTGCCGCCGGACGCGCTGTACTTCAAGCCGGAGGAATGGTCCGAGCGCACCGCCAAGCTGCCGCTCGCCCGGCTGACGCCCTTCGCCATGCCCGAATCGTCCGGTCGCCTCGTGATCGATTGCGAGGCCCGGCAGGGCCGCAACTTCATCGCCGAGCGCGCGGACGAGAACGCGAACGTGTTCGAGGCCGTGGTGCGGCACATCCGCGAGCTGCAGTCGGCCAAGAAGCGGGTCATGCTCGGCGCGTGGACCGAGGGCTCCCGCGAGCGCCTCTGCCACGTGCTTCAGGACCACGACCTGCGGCAGACGAAGCCCATTTCCCGGTTCTCCGACGCGATGGCCTATCCGCGCAACGAGATCCCGGTTGGCATCTGGCCGCTCGAATCGGGCTTCGAGACGTCGGACCTCGCGGTCATCAGCGAGCAGGACATCCTCGGCGACCGACTCGTGCGCCAGAAACGCAAGTCGAAGCGGCCGCAGGACTTCCTGACCGAAGTGGCGGCGCTCACGCCGGGCGACCTCGTGGTCCACGTGGATCACGGCATCGGGCGCTTCGAGGGCCTGAAGACCATCGAGGCGGCGGGAGCCCCGCATGATTGCCTCGAACTGCATTATGCCGGCGGCGACCGCCTGTTCCTGCCGGTGGAGAACATCGAGCTTCTGACCCGCTACGGGTCGGAGGAGACGGAAGTTCAACTCGACAAGCTCGGCGGCGGGGCCTGGCAGGCCCGCAAGGCGCGCATGAAGCAGCGCATCCGCGAGATGGCGGGCGCACTCATGAAGATCGCCGCCGCGCGCATCCTGAAGGAGGCCCCGCGCCTGACGCCGCCAGAAGGACTCTACGACGAATTCGCGGCCCGCTTCCCCTACGACGAGACCGAGGACCAGCTCAACGCCATCGAGGCGGTGCTGGACGATATGGCGTCTGGCCGCCCGATGGATCGCCTCGTCTGCGGCGACGTGGGCTTCGGCAAGACGGAGGTCGCGCTGCGCGCCGCCTTCGTGGCCGCGATGAGCGGCAAGCAGGTGGCCGTGGTGGTGCCGACGACGCTGCTCGCCCGCCAGCATTACCGCACCTTCTGCGACCGCTTCCGCGGCCTTCCGCTCAACGTGGCACAGGCCTCGCGCTTCGTGCCGGCCGCCGAGATGAAGAAGACGAAGGAGGGTCTGACCGACGGGTCGGTCGACATCGTCATCGGCACCCATACGGTGCTGGGCAAGACCATCAAGTTCAAGGATCTCGGCCTCATCATCGTCGACGAGGAGCAGCATTTCGGCGTTTCGCACAAGGAGCGCCTGAAGGAGCTGCGCGCCGAGGTGCACGTGCTGACCCTCTCGGCCACCCCGATCCCGCGCACCCTGCAGCTGGCGCTGACCGGCGTGCGCGAGCTGTCGCTGATCACGACGCCGCCCGTGGACCGCCTCGCGGTGCGCACCTTCATCACGCCGTTCGATCCGCTCCTGATCCGCGAGGCGCTGCTGCGCGAGCGTTACCGCGGCGGGCAGGCCTTCTACGTGGTGCCGCGCCTGGACGATCTCGGAGACGTGAAGGCCTTCCTGGACAAGGAGGTGCCGGAGGCGAAGGTGGCGGTGGCGCACGGCCAGATGGCGGCGGGCCAGCTCGAGGACGTCATGACGGCCTTCTACGAGGGCAAGTACGACATCCTGCTCTCCACCACCATCGTGGAATCGGGTCTCGACATTCCGACCGCCAACACGCTCATCGTCCATCGGGCCGACATGTTCGGCCTGTCGCAGCTCTATCAGCTGCGCGGCCGCGTCGGGCGCTCCAAGACCCGCGCCTATGCGCTGTTTTCCGTGCCGGCGAACAAGACCCTGACGGTCCAGGCCGAGCGGCGCCTGAAGGTGCTCCAGACCCTCGATACCCTGGGCGCGGGCTTCCAGCTCGCTTCCCACGACCTCGACATCCGAGGCGCGGGCAACCTGCTCGGCGAGGAGCAGTCCGGCCACATCAAGGAAGTCGGCTACGAGCTCTACCAGCAGATGCTGGAGGAGGCGGTGGCGCAACTGAAGGCCGGCATCGAGGAACCGGCGGAGGATCAATGGTCGCCCACCATCGCGGTTGGCGCACCGGTCATGATTCCGGAGAGCTACATCGCCGACCTGCAATTGCGGCTCGGGCTCTACCGCCGGCTCTCGACTTTCGAGACCGACCAGGAGATCGACGCCTTCCGGGCGGAGCTTGTGGACAGGTTCGGGCCGGTGCCGTCCGAGGTCGATCAGCTTCTCAAGATCATGGCGATCAAGGTGCTCTGCCGCCGTGCCAATGTGGAGAAGGTGGACGGCGGCCCGAAGGGCATCATCATTTCCTTCCGCGACAATTCCTTTGCCAACCCGACCGGGCTCATCTCCTATGTCACCGAGCAGGCATCCTTCGCGAAGGTGCGTCCCGACATGAAGATCGTGTTCGTCCGCGACACCGAGACCCCGGATGAGCGCATCAAGGCGGCGACCACGATCCTGCGCAGCCTCGTGCGCATCGCGGAGAAGAAGGCGGCGTAGGGGGCATCGCGTTGTTCCGAGCTCGCCTGCGGCGTCCCAGAATGACACCCTCTCACGTCATCACCGGCCTCGTGCCGGTGATCCCGCTGCCGTGGAGCGTAGCGCTTTTCCAATCGGGATGGCCGGCACAAGGCCGGCCACGACAAGAGAGTAGAATGCTATGAGACGGAAACTCAAATATCCTGCGCCGCGACAGCGTGCATGCTGAGCTGGTTCTGGAGCATCGTGACGGCGCCGCTCACGCCGCCCGTGAGGATCACGGGAGTGCCGCTCTCGGCCAGGTTCTTGCGCAGGCGGTTGGCGAGTTCCAGGAAGCGCCGGCGCTCTGCCCAGCCGGCCCGACGGGGCATCTGCAGCACCACGGCGGCCGGGCTCGGGATCAGGGCCAGAACATCGTCGGCGGCCTCGAAGGGGGTCGTGACGCTCGCATATCCCATGCCGGCCAGTTCCATCGACAGAGCACTGTCGGGATCACGGTCGCCGTCATCGACGACGAGAACCTTCGGCATTGCGTTCATGACGATACCCTGCAGTTGGACGCGACGGATGAGACAGGAGGTGTTCACCCAACGTCGAAGCAGAGCATTTGTTTCATCATCTACATGAATGGAAGCTCAACGATAGGCCGCATGTCCCGTTCATCGGGACGCATCCGGCTGCCACCACCAGGTATCGATATTCGTTCCCATGAGCGGCGTCCTGTCGGGGCGCCGCAGGCCGCTCTTGTAGGCAAGCCACTGATCTTTCACGTAAAACAGCGGAACGACATAGAATCCCGACAGAAGGGTGCGGTCGAGCGCCCGCACGGATGAGACGAAATCCTCCCGGGTCTTGGCTTCCAGCAGGCTGTCGATCAGGCGGTCGACCGCCGGGGACGCGACACCTGCGTGATTCTGGGATCCGCCCCTCTGCGCCGCCGCCGAGCCCCAGCGATTGCGCTGCTCGTTGCCCGGGGAGGGCGTTCCGGGCCAGAGCCATTGGACCATGTCGAAGTCGAACCGTGCGAGGCGGCGCCAGTACTGTACGTCGTCGACGAGGCGCACCCGGGCCTGGACGCCGATCCGGCTCAGCGATTGCGAGAAGTTGAGGGCGAGCCGCTCCTGCGAGCGCGAATTCACCAGCATCTCGAAGGCGAAGGGCTCACCCGTGTCCTTCCTCCGCAGGACATCGTTCTCGAGCACCCATCCGGCATCGGCCAGAAGCGCGAGGGCCCGCCGCGCCATCTCCCGGTCGCGGCCCGAGCCGTCGCCGGCGGGCGGCACCCATCGGCCTTCGAGGACATCCTCGCGCACGGCACCGGGAAAACCCGCCAGCAGGGCGCGTTCCCGCTCGTCGGCGGGCCGGCCCGTGGCGGCGAGGTCGGAACCGGCGAAATAGCTGTCGGACCGGGTGAGCTGGCCGAAATAGAGGTTGCGGTTCACCCAGTCGAAGTCGAACAGGTAGCCCAGGGCCTCGCGGACCCGGACATCGGCGAAGAGGGGCTTGCGGGTATTGAAAACGAATCCGTTCATGCCCTTGGGGAGCCGGGTCGTCAGGGTCTCGCGGACGATACGGCCGTCCCGGATGGCGGGTATGTCGTAGCCCGTGGCCCATTGACCCGGATCGCCCTCGATCCGGAAATCGTAGAGACCCGCCTTGAAGGCCTCGAATAGGGTGTTGGCGTCGCGGTAGAAATCGTACCGGATCTCGTCGAAGTTGTAGAGACCCCGGGTGACGGGCAGATCCTCGCCCCAGTAATCCTTGCGGCGGGTCAGCACGACGCGCTCCCCGGGCCTCACTTCCGTCAAGGCATAGGGGCCGGACCCGATGGGAGGCGTCAGCGAGGTCCGGTCGAAGGTCTCCAGGTTCGTCGCATGGGCCGGGAAGATCGGCATCGTCATGCCGATGAGCAGCGGCAGCTCCCGGTCGTTGGAGCCGGACAGGTCGAACCGGATGCGGTGCGGGTCCAGGATCTCGACAGCCTTCACCTGGCTGAAGCTGGAGCGGTGGAACGGCTTGCCGTATTTCTTCAACGCCTCGAACGAGAAGCGCACATCCTCCGCCGTCAGGGGATGGCCGTCGGAGAAGCGGGCCCTTGGATCGAGGTTGAAGGTGACGGAGCTCCGGTCGTCCGGCATCTCGACCGTGCGGGCGACGAGGCCGTAGATCGTGAACGGCTCGTCGGTCGAGCGCATCATCAGGCTCTGGAGCACATAGCGCGGCACCACGTCCGGCGCGACGCCGAGAACGATCAACGGATTGAGGCTGTCGAAGGTGCCCTGGAGGGCCAGCGTGATTCGGCCGCCCCTTGGTGCCTTCGGGTTGGCATAGGGCAGGTGCTCGAAATCCGGCGCCAGGCCAGGCTCCCCGTGCATCGCGATGCCATGCCGCACGACCTCCTGCGCGAACCCGGCTGCAGGGTCCGAGGCAGGAACGAGAAAAGCGGCGGCGATCAGCAGATTCCGTATAAGGCTGAGGCCCATGACGCTCCCGGTGCAAGACGGCGATCAACCTGAGCAATGTTGTACAGAAATTTGCCCGAGGTGACTGGAAACGTATCACATGAAAGGTTAAAGGAGCCCCACACGTCTTGTCTTCGCCACATTCGGCAAGGATTTGGACCCCGTCATTGCAGGTTAAGAACACGCCGGATAAACGGCCTATTCGAAAGCCGACCTTTCGACTGAAGAGGATCACAAACATGTCTTTCGCGACACGCTTCGCGAGCCTGGGGGGGACCCGTGGCCTGGCAACCGCCTTGGCTCTTCTGGTGAGCGCACCCGTTCTGGCTCAGACTGCCCCGGCGCCGAAGCCCGCCGCTCCGGCGACCCGTCCGGCCGCTCCGGCCCAGCAGCCCGCCCAGGGCGGCGCCCAGCAGCAGAATGCCGGCCCGACGGTCGTGCAGGTGAAGGCCGAGCCGTCCCAGCCGGAATGGACCAAGGTCTGCGGCAAGGACCAGAACACCAACACCGAGATCTGCTACACGACCCGCGACTTCGTGTCGGACCAGGGCCAGCCGGTTCTCGCTCTCGCCGTCTATGACGTGAAGGGCCAGCAGCCGCAGAAGGTCGTCCGCTTCGTAATGCCGCTCGGCCTGCTCCTGCAGCCCGGCCTGCGTTTCGCCGTCGACCAGGGCCAGGCGATCGCTGGCCGCTACGTCATGTGCCTGCCCAACGGCTGCTTCGCCGAGGCTCAGGTGAAGGACGACTTCATCGCTGCCATCAAGAAGGGCACCAACCTGAACGTCAGCGTCCAGAACCAGATGGGACGCGAGCTGACCTTCGCGGTTCCGGCGGCTGGCTTCGGCAAGGCCTTCGATGGCCCGCCGATCGACCCGAAGGTGCTCGAGGAGCAGCAGAAGAAGCTCCAGGAAGAGCTGCAGAAGAAGAGCGAGGAGATGCGCCAGCGCATGCTCCAGAGCCAGGGTCAGGGCGGCGCGGCCGCTCCCGGAGCCGCTGCTCCGGCCGCTCCGGCTGCTCCCAAGCCGTAAGGCTCAAGAACTCAGAACAAAGAAAACGCCGGGCCAAAAGCCCGGCGTTCTCTTTTGCCTCGATAAGGTATTTCAGTGCGCCAGAATCGGCTTAGCCTTGTAGCTGCCGTTCTTGTCCAGGGTGAACATCTCGGCAATCATCGGATTGCGCAGAGGCTCATCGGAAAGGTCGGGCAGGAGGTTCTGCTCGGAAACGTAGGCGATGTACTCGGTTTCCGCGTTCTCGGCGAAGAGATGGTAGAACGGCTGGTCCTTGCGGGGCCGGACGTCTTCGGGGATCGACAGCCACCATTCCTCGGTGTTGTCGAATTCCGGGTCGACGTCGAAGATGAGCCCCCTGAAATCGAAGACCCGATGCCGAACCACTTGGCCGATCGCGAATTTTGCTGAACTCGCTTTCATGGTCTTAACTCCTTGATCTTCATATAGAGATCTTGGACGGATTCTCCAAATCGGCCGCCTGTCACAATCGAGAGAGCGGAGACGTCCCCGGCCGGAGCCTTGCGTTTCGGGACTGGCGCCCTCGCGAAAGGTAGGATTGTGGCAGGATGGGAACCTTGTCAGAAGGGGCCTTAGCGCCCGCCTGCCGTTCCTTCCTCCCGCTGTCCATTCGGAGCCGCCGATGTCCGACCTGATCGGGCTGTTCAATCTTCTTGCCCCGTTCTTCGGCCTCATCGGGCTCGGCTTCTTCTGCGGCAGGGTCGTGAAGCAGCCCGAGGCGGGCCTCGCCTGGATGCAGTTCTTCCTCATCTACGTTGCGCTGCCCTGCCTGTTCTACCGGCTGATCGCCGACAAGCCCCTGGACGAGCTGGCCAACTGGCCGTTCATCGCGGCCACGACCGTCTCGACCGCCTGCGCGTTCCTGCTCTCGTTCGCGACAGGCTGGCGCTATACGAAGGACCTGCCGCAATCGGTCATGCAGGGCGTGGCCGGGTCCTATTCCAATATCGGCTATATGGGGCCGCCGCTGATCCTCGCGGCCATCGGCGCCCCGGCGAGCGCTCCGGTGGTCCTGATCTTCGTCTTCGACAACCTTTTCCTGTTCTCCGTGGTCCCGCTGCTGATGTCCATGGCGGGCCTCGACAAGCTCAGCCTGCCGGCGACGATCCGGCGGATCGTCTGGCGCGTGGTAACCCATCCCTTCAACGTCGCAACCGCGGTCGGCATCGCCGCAAGCTACCTGCACGTCCAGCTGCCCGGCCCCGCCGAGCAGATCGTCTCGTGGCTGTCCGGAGCGGCGGCGCCGTGTGCCCTGTTCATCCTCGGCGTGACGGTGGCCCTGCGTCCCCTGCGGCAGATGCCGGGCGAGGTTCCGGCCCTGGTCTTCATCAAGCTGATCCTCCACCCGCTCCTGGTCTGGGTGGTGCTCTCCGCCGTGGGCGATTTCGGCCCGGCCTGGACATACGCCGCCATGATCATGGCGGCGCTCCCGCCCGCCCTGAACATCTTCGTGATCTCGACCCAGTACAACGTGGGCGTGGAGCGCGCCTCGGCCTGCGTCCTCGTCGGAACCCTGGTGTCGATGGTCACCCTGACCGGCGTGCTCTACCTCACCACGAAGACGGGGGCTCTGCCTTACGACCTGTTTCCGTGAGCGGGCTCCACCACGTCGTCGCCTCCCGACCTGACGGGTCAGTGTCATCCCCGGCGAGCGAAGCGAGGGAAGGGGATCCACGATCAGGTGAGCCGCCATGGATTCGCTTCCCCTCCACCACGTTCCGGCCGGGAATGACAATCGATAGGCCGGTCCGCTTCAACCCGGCCCTATCCCTGCATCAGCCGGGGCACCCCCACGCGTGGGAGGACGCCCTCGCGCATGACGATCCGGCGCAAGGGACCGATGTTGCTCAGGGCCAGGAGCCCGGCGCCGCGCAGGAAATCGGTCGGGATCATGCCCGTGAGGAGCGTCCTGTTGAGGCCGTCCACGGCGGCCGTGCGCAGCCGGACGTCGAGATCGCGGCTGCGCTGGTAACCTGTCAGGGTCTCGTCCGACCCGGCGGAGTGGCCCGCGTCGTGGCCGTCGACAACCGCGTCCCTGAGCGAGGCGACATCCCGGAAGCCGAGATTGAGGCCCTGGGCGCCGATAGGCGGGAACACGTGGGCGGCTTCGCCCACGAGGGCGAGATGGCGCGACCAGTAGCGGTTGACCGAGAGGCCGCTCATGGGCACGAGCCCCCGCGGGCCGTCGATGCGCATGGCGCCGAGATGCGACTGCGCCTGTCGCTCGATGGCGAGGGCTAGGGCCGCATCGTCCAAGCTGGAGAGGCGCTCCGCCTCCTCCTTGCTGGTGACCCAGACGAGGCTCGAACGGCGGCCGGGCAGGGGCACCAGGGTGAAGGGACCGTGACGGGTGTGGAATTCCGTGGACGTGTCGCGATGCTCCCGGTCGTGCGCCAGGATGACCGTCACGGCGGATTGCGGATAGGACCAGGTCTTCGCGTCGATCCCGGCAATCTGGCGCAGCTTCGAGTTCCGCCCGTCGGCCGCGACCACGAGGCCGGCGCGGATGGTCGTGCCGCCGGCCAGGGTGAGGGCTGCGCCCTGCTCGTCCGTCGTGAAACCCGTGGCGAATTCCGGAACGAGGGTCAGGTGCTCGGCATGCCCGGCGGCCTCGGCCAGGGTCTCGACGAGGGCGACGTTCTCGATGTTCCAGCCGAAGGCGTCGAGGCCGATCTCTCCGGCCCGGAACGACGCCGGAGGCGGGCGAAACAGGCTGCCCGTGTCGTCGATGATGCGCATGATTTCCAGCGGCGACGCTACGGAAGCGACCGCCGGCCATACGCCGAGGGCTTCCAGGAAGCGAACCGAGCCGTTGAGCAGGGCGACGGTGCGCCCGTCCCGGCGTACGTCGAGGCCGCCGATGAGAACGGTCTCGTATCCGTCACGAGCGAAGGCCAGTGCAGCGCTCAGGCCCACGGCTCCGGCGCCGACCACTGCAATGTCATAGGTGTTCTCGGTCACGGGCTCTCTCGCATCAGAGGCGTTTTCACTTTCGCGGAAACATCTCTCTTCCTTGTTATGCCGCATTTTCAAACGGCGAACCGGATCCCCTTCGCCGAAAAATGCTCAAGGTTGTGGACGGTTCGCGGACTCACAATAAACCACGGATTCGGCATTGCCGATCCGCGCGCCGCTTCCCTATGATCGTTCCATAACGGAAGCTCGCGCCGTTCGGCTCTTGCCAAGTGCCGCGCGGGCGGTCATCCATGTGCAAATTCCTAACCCGCTGCAACCCTTAAGTCAGAGTCGCTTGTGTGAAGGCAGACGTATCATCATCGGGGCCACCCCTCGTCGAACTTCAAGGGATCAGCAAGCGCTATGGCGACGTTCTCGCCAATGACGGGATCAATCTGGCCATCCAGCCGGGCGAGATCCACGCCCTGCTGGGCGAGAACGGCGCGGGGAAATCCACGCTGGTCAAGATCCTCTACGGTGTGATCGAGCCGAGTGCCGGCGAGATCCGCTGGGAGGGCCGCCCGGTCACCATCGGCTCCCCGGTCGAGGCACGCAATCTCGGCCTCGGCATGGTGTTCCAGCATTTTTCGCTGTTCGACGAGCTGACCGTGGCGGAGAACATCGCCGTAGCGTTGTCGAACGAGTGGAGCCTGTCCACCGTCCGCAGCAAGCTCGGCGAGATCAGCCGGACCTACGGGCTGGCGCTCGATTCCGACCGGGCGGTCTGGACCCTGTCGGCCGGCGAGCGTCAGCGCATCGAGATCGTCCGCTGCCTGCTCCAGAATCCCAGGCTTCTGATCCTGGACGAGCCGACCTCGGTTCTGACTCCGCAGGAGGCCGAGCATCTCTTCACCACCCTGGACCGCCTCTCGGCCGAGGGCTGCGCCATCCTCTACATCTCGCACAAGCTGGAGGAGGTGCGTCGCCTCTGCCGCAGCGCCACGATCCTGCGGGCCGGACGGGTGGTCGCCACCATCGATCCCCGGGCCAGGAGCGCCCGCGAGATCGCCGCATTGATGGTCGGAAACGAAGTCGGCGAAGTGCGCACCGACGCGCCGCACCATGTGCTGGGCGAGATGCTCAGGGTCTCGCATCTGTCGATCCCGCCTGCCGGTCTCCACGGTCAGGCCCTGCGCGACATCGGCCTCGTGGCGCGGGCCGGGGAGGTCGTGGGGATCGCCGGCGTCGCGGGCAACGGGCAGAGCGAATTGTTCGCCGCTTTGTCGGGTGAGCGCCTAGCCGACCGGCCGGATGCCATCGTCATCGCCGGACAGGCCTCGGGGACCATGGGCATCGATGCCCGCCGCCGTCTGGGCGCGGCCTTCGTGCCGGAGGAGCGCCTGGGCCACGCGGCGGCTCCGACCCATCGCCTGAGCGAGAACACCCTGATTTCCCATGCGGCAACGGAAGTGAGCCGCTCCGGGTTCATCCTGCTGAATGCCGCCAAGCGGCTTGCCCGCTCCATCATCCAGAGCTTCGACGTGCGCACGCCCGAGGGCGATCCCCAGGCTCGAAAGCTGTCCGGGGGCAATCTGCAGAAGTTCGTCATCGGCCGCGAGATCATCCGCAAGCCGAAGCTCATCATCGTCGATCAGCCGACCTGGGGCGTCGATGCGGGAGCGGCGCGGCTCATCCGTCAGGCGCTCGTCGATCTCGCCCGCGAGGGCAGCGCCGTCGTGGTCGTCAGCCAGGATCTCGACGAGTTGTTCGAAGTGGCCGACCGGATGGCCGTCATCCACCAGGGGCAGCTGAGCCCGCTGAAGCCCGTCGGCGAATGGACAAAGGAAGCCATCGGCTTGGAAATGCTTGGTGTCGCACAAGCCCAGGGGGGCGCTCATGCGCTTTGAGCTGACGCCCCGCCCCAACGTGTCTCCCGTCATGCGGGCGCTCGCGCCCGGGGCCGCCTTCGTGACGGCCTTCCTCATCGCGGGCTTCGTTATCTGGCTGATGGGCCGCTCGCCCGTCGCGGCCTTCGACGTCTACGTTCTCCAGCCCCTGAGCGACCCCTGGTCGCTGCAGGAGCTTCTGGTCAAGGCGACGCCGTTGACGCTGATCGCCATCGGATTGTCCTATTGTTTCCGGGCCAATCTCTGGAACATCGGGGCGGAAGGCCAATACGTGATCGGCGCCGTGCTCGGCAGCTGGCTCGCTCTCAAGACCCACGGCACGGAGGCCGGGTTCTGGGTGCTGCCGCTCATGCTCCTGCTCGGCATCATCGGCGGCGCACTATACGGGTTGATCCCCGCCTTCCTGAAGACCCGGTTCGGCGTGAACGAGATTCTAACCAGCCTCATGCTCGTCTACGTGGCGCAACTGGTCCTCGATTACCTGGTGCGTGGACCCTGGCGCGATCCCAAGGGCTTCAACTTCCCGCAATCCGTGACCTTCGACCCTTCGGCGACGCTGCATCCCATCCTGGAAGGCGGCCGCGTCCATTTCGGAGCCGTGTTCGCGCTGATCGCCGTGCTGCTCACTGCCGTAATCCTCGGGCGGACCCTGTTCGGGTACCGGCTGAAGCTCACCGGCGATGCGCCCCGCGCGGCGCGGTTCGCCGGGTTCAGCTCCAACGCGACCACGATGGCGGTCTTCGCCATCTCGGGCGGGCTGGCCGGGCTGGCGGGCATTTCCGAGGTGACGGGCCAGATCGGGCAGCTGCAGCCGTCGATCTCCCCCGGGTATGGCTTCACGGCCATCACGGTGGCGTTCCTGGGACGCCTCAACCCCATCGGCATTCTGATCGCGGCCCTCGTCGTCGCCCTGACCTTCATCGGCGGCGAGAGCGCCCAGATCATGCTGAAGCTGCCGCTCGATCTCACGCAGGCGTTCCAGGGCATCCTGCTGCTCTGCGTGCTCGCGGCCGATGCGCTCGTGAGCTACCGCGTTCGTTTCGTCTCACGGGGAGGGAGCAAATGACCACTTTCGAGGCCATTCTGCTCACCATCGTCACGGCCTCCACGCCGCTTCTGATCGCCGCCCTCGGCGAACTGGTGGCGGAGCGTTCCGGCGTGCTCAATCTCGGCGTCGAGGGCATGATGGCGATGGGCGCCGCCTGCAGCTTCGCCGCCGCCGTGACCTTCGACTCGACCCTGCTCGGCGTCGCGGCCGGGATGCTCGCCGGTGTCCTGATGGCCGCCCTGTTCGCCCTCGTGGTGCTGGGCTTCGCGGCGAACCAGGTCGGCTCGGGTCTTGCCCTCACGATCTTCGGTCTCGGATTGTCGGGGCTCGTCGGCGCTCCCTTCGTGGGCGCACGGCGCGATCCGGTCCCGCATATCGACATTCCGGTCCTGAGCGACATCCCTGTGGTCGGCCGCCTGTTTTTTGAGCAGGATCTCTTCGTCTACGCCTCCATCGCGCTCACGATCCTGGTCGCGATCTACCTCACCCGGACCCGCTCCGGCCTGACCCTGCGCTCCATCGGCGAGAACCATACTTCGGCGAATGCGCTCGGCCTGCCAGTCTGGCGGGTACGCTTCTGGGCGATCCTGTTCGGCGGTGCCTGCGCCGGGTTGGCCGGCGCCTATCTCGCCCTGGTCTATACCCGTTTCTGGTCGCCCGGCATGACGGCGGGGCGCGGCTGGATCGCGCTGGCGCTGGTGGTCTTCGCGGCCTGGCGGCCGGGCTGGCTCCTGGTCGGGGCATACATCTTCGGAGCCGCGACGGTGTTGCAGCTCCATGCCCAGGCGGCTCAGTTCGGCGTGCCGCCTCAGCTCCTGTCGGCCGTGCCGTATCTCGCGACGATCATCGCCCTGCTGCTCCTCTCCCTGCGCCATGGCAGGGCCATCGGAGCGCCGGGTTCCCTGGGCGTGCCGTTCGTGCCTGACCGGTGAGCAATCTGGTGTTAATCTGACCAAAGTGTAGGCAGAGGAATTCTTGCCAGAAGCCTTCAGACCTGCGACGGAATGTTTGGAATTCAACCTCGAGGGAACGAGCATGTTTTCAGGGAAAGTCTTCGGGGCCGTTGCGGGGGCAGCGGTCCTGGCGCTGTCCGCGACCGGCGCATTCGCGCAGGCGAAGGACAAGATCAAGGTCGGCTTCATCTATGTGGGCCCGGTAGGTGACTTCGGCTGGAGCCACCAGCACGACCAAGGCCGCCAGGCCATCGAGAAGGCCTTCCCGGGCAAGGTGACGACTACCTTCGTCGAGAGCGTGCCGGAGGCCGATTCCGAGCGCGCCATCGAGCAGCTCGCCCGCACCGGCCACGACCTGATCTTCACGACCTCCTTCGGCTTCATGGAGCCGACCCTGAAGGTCGCCAAGAAGTACCCGAACATCAAGTTCGAGCACGCCACCGGCTTCAAGCGCGCCCCGAACCTCTCGACCTACGCGGCGAAGTTCCACGAGGGCCGCTACATCACCGGCGTGATCGCCGGCAAGATGACCAAGTCCAACACCATCGGCTATGTGGGTGCCTTCCCGATCCCGGAAGTGATCGCGGGCATCAACGCCTTCTATCTCGGCGCCAAGTCCGTGAACCCGGACGTCAAGATCAAGATCGTGTTCGCCAACACCTGGTTTGATCCGGCGAAAGAAGGCGATGCCGCCAAGGCGCTTCTCGACCAAGGCGTCGACATGCTGGCCCAGCACACGGACAGCCCGGCTCCAATCCAGGCCGCCGAGGCACGGGGCAAGTTCGGTTTCGGCCAGGCCTCCGACATGGAGCGCTTCGCCCCGAAGGCGCAGCTCACCGCCATCACCGACAATTGGGACGACTACTACGTTGCTCGCGCCAAGGCGGTTCTCGACGGCACCTGGAAATCCGAGGACACCTGGGGCGGCATCGATGCCCACATGGTCGTGATGACGCCCTACAAGAACATGCCCGACGACGTGAAGAAGTTGGCCGAGGAGACCGAGGCCGCGATCAAGACCCACAAGCTCAACCCCTTCAAGTGCCCGGTCATCGGCCAGGACGGCAAGGAGATCGAGTGCAAGGGCAACGGCGCGCTGTCCGACGAGCAGGTGCTCGGCATGAACTTCTACGTGAAGGGCATCGAGGACAAGATCCCGCAATAAGCGGAATCACATTTCAGATTGAGGAGGGCGGCCGGGCGACCGGCTGCCTTTTTCTTTGCGGCTGCTATATCCACCACCGGAACTGGGGGAACGAATGACCGAACGGGCAACAATCGAGCCGGGTGAGCACGACGTCCTGATCGTCGTGGACGTGCAGGTCGATTTCCTGCCGGGCGGTGCGCTTGCAGTGCCGGAGGGCGACGCGGTGATCGCACCCATCAATCGGCTGGCGAAGCTTTTCCGGCACGTGGTGCTGACGCAGGACTGGCACCCGGAGGGACACGCCTCCTTCGCGTCGAGCCATCCTCAGAAGCAGCTGTTCGAGACGACCGAGCTGCATTACGGACCGCAGGTGCTCTGGCCGGACCATTGCGTGCAGGGGACACCCGGGGCCGAGTTCGCCCGGGACCTCGATATCCCGCATGCGCAGCTCGTCATCCGCAAAGGCTACAACGCCGGGATCGACAGCTATTCGGGCTTCAAGGAGGCGGATCGGCGGACCTCGACCGGACTGGCCGGCTACCTGAAGGAGCGGGGCTTCCGCCGCGTCTTCTGTGCCGGTCTCGCCCTGGACTTCTGCGTCGCCTGGACGGCGCTCGACGCCGTAGAGGCCGGATTCGATACTTATCTGATCGAGGATGCGTCCCGGGCGATCGACACCGGCGGTTCGCTCGCGAGTGCCCGGCGGGACCTGGAAGCGGCGGGCGTTCATATGATCAGGAGCGGGCAGATCGTCGGGGATTGAACCTCATTGTCATCCCCGGCGAGCCGAAGGGGATCCACGTGCAAGCGCGAGCCATGGATTCCCTTCCCGGACTGCGTGCGCCGGGAATGACATGGTGGGCCCTTAAACCACCGTCCCGTGCAGGTCGTACTCGTCGGAGCTTTGGATCTTGACGTTCACGACCTGACCCGGCTTCAGCGGCGTCTTCGAGGCCACGTAGACGACGCCATCGATCTCGGGAGCGTCGTATTGGGTGCGGCCGGTCGCGACCGTGGCGCCCTGCTCGTCGATGATGACCGGCAGGGTCTTGCCGACCTTGCTCTTGAGGATCCTGGCGCTGACCGCCTGCTGGGTCTGCATGAAGCGGTGCCAGCGCTCTTCCTTCACTTCGGGCGGGACCGGGCCGTCGATGTCGTTGGCGGGCGCGCCCTGGACCGGCTCGTACTGGAAGCAGCCGGCGCGGTCGATCTTTGCCTCCTTCAGCCATTGCATCAGGACATCCACGTCCTCTTCCGTCTCGCCGGGGAAGCCGACGATGAAGGTCGAGCGGATGGCGAGATCGGGGCAGATCTCGCGCCACTTGTGGATGCGCTCCAGGGTCTTTTCCTGGTTGCCGGGACGGCGCATGGATTTCAGGACGCGCGGGGAGGCGTGCTGGAACGGGATGTCCAGATAGGGAAGGATCTTGCCCTCGGCCATCAGCGGGATGACCTCGTCCACATGCGGGTAAGGATAGACGTAGTGCATGCGCACCCACATGCCGAGATCGCCGAGCTCCTTGGCGAGCTCGAAGAACCGCGTGCGGATCTCTCGGTCCTTCCACAGGCTCGGCTGGTACTTGATGTCGAGGCCGTAGGCGCTGGTGTCCTGGGAAATGACCAGGAGTTCCTTGACGCCTGCCTTGGCGAGCTTTTCGGCCTCGCGCAGCACATCGGCGATGGGACGGCTGACGAGATCGCCGCGCAGCTTCGGAATGATGCAGAACGAGCAGCGGTTATTGCAGCCCTCCGAAATCTTCAGATAGGCATAGTGGCGCGGCGTCAGCTTTACGCCCTGGGGCGGGACGAGGTCCACGAAGGGGTCATGGGCGGGCGGTACGGCCTGATGCACGGCCGAGACCACGGATTCGTAGGCCTGGGGGCCGGTGATCGCAAGGACGTTCGGGAACTGGTCGCGGATCTGCTCGGGCTCGGCGCCCATGCACCCCGTGACGATGACCTTGCCGTTCTCGGCCATGGCCTCGCCGATGGCTTCCAGAGACTCGGCCTTGGCGCTGTCGAGGAAGCCGCAGGTGTTGACGATCACCACGTCGGCCCCGTCATGCTCCTTGGTCAGTTGGTAACCTTGGGCGCGAAGCTGGGTGATGATGCGCTCGGAATCCACCAGGGCCTTCGGACAGCCCAGGGATACGAACGAGACTTTCGGCGCGGGAGCATTCATCCGCAAAATCCACTTATCTAATCGATACCGACATCCGCGACGCTCCCGCCCGGGGCGCATCGTGACGGATCCGCGACGGGAAACCTGTCGATCGAGGGCAGGAACACTGGCACGTCCGGCAGGATTGCACGTAAGACCTGCCGACGATGAGCCTGGATCGATCCAGCGTCTCGCGCAGGCGCTCCAGCGTGTCAGGACCGCGCGACTTAAGACGCGATGTGCCTTTACAACACCGGGTTGGCCTTTACAACATCCGGTTTGACGCGGGCACCGGAGCGGTTCTCCTCCCGTTTGAATCCGCACCAAGCGACAGGCCGGCGAGGGCGGCGAGGCAAATCTGCTCCAGGATGATGAGCAGGCAGCCGGGGCCCAGATGTCGTGAAGGATGGCGAAGGCAATTCCGAGTTACCTCGGGACAGTTGTCCAGACCTTCGTTGTAGCCCCGAGTTGTGCCGCCCGGATGATAGTCTTGGAAGCAGCGATAGGGCAATGTAGACACGCTTGCCTTTGAACGGGAGAGCCGTTCCCGATGCTAATCTGCTGGACCAATACTTGTAGGCTCTCGATCGTGACTTGTCGCTGCGCAGATCGGCCAAGGTTTCGAGCAGTCGGGGGCAATTCCTCATTCGTATCTGCTTAGGATCGGACAGGTCGACAGGCATGAAATATCAAGAAACGAGTGTCGTTCCCGATCTTGGCGCCGCTGCGCCGTCTGCAGGCCATACAGCCTCGTCGGGGGGGCAGGTGTACCAGACGCCCTCGATGGTCGGCGGTAGCCGTCAATCCATGTTCAAGGCGCGGCAGCCGGGGACGGAAAGACCGGAGACGGACAACTTGGTCATGGGGGCCCAGAAGCGGCCCCGCGAAAGACTCCGCGCCTCCGAGGGGCAAAAGCCCAAGGGCAACCTCGAGATCATGGGCAAGGTGCTCGGAGCCGTTCGTCGCCAGTTCAAGCTCGTCGCGTTGCTGAGCGTGCTTTTGTCCGTTCTGGCGCTCGGGCTCGTGATGCTCCTGCCTCCTCAATTTACGGCGACCACGCTTCTGGCTGTCGATGCGCCGGAGGGCCGTCCGGCTGAACCGGCCGTCACCGGATATTCGCTCAACGTCGACGGCGAAGTTGAAGTCATGCAGTCGATGAAGGTCGCGCAGCAGGTCGTGAAACGGCTCAACCTGACCGAGGACCCGCGCTTCATCGACAAGGCGTCGTCTCCGGCGCCCGCATCGGGTGGGGTTTCGGGTTACCTGACGGGTTTGCTGCCGGCAGGCGGCTCGTCCGCCGCGCAGGCCGGAGAAAGCTCAGGAACGGATCCCAAGACGCCTGCGGAACTTGCCGCAGAGAGCGAAGATCCGGCAGTGGTCCGTGCGGCCGTGGCTCTTCAGAAGATCACGAATGTCCGCAGGCGCGGACTGACGAACGTCCTGGCTCTGGACATCACCATCGATAATCCCAAGGATGCGGCCCGGCTGGCGAATGCCTATGCCGACACGTACATCACCGAACAGATCAGCTCGAAGCTCGCCGCCGCAGGTCATACGGAAGCGGCCTTGTCGCGGCGGGTCACGGAGTTGGGCGAGGAGTTGCGGCGCTCGGAATCCCAGATCAAAGCGTTCGCGCTCGTGCAGGGAGCTCAGTCGAACGACGATTCCGCCCGGCCTGCCATCGATCGGCTGCAAGCCGACGTTGCCGCCGCCGGCCGGGAAGCCAGCGCCAACGCGTCCAAGCTTCGCGAGGCCGAAAATCTCCTGTCCGCTGGGAACTTCGCGGCCCTCGGAAAGCTGCTCAACAATCCCGAGATCGTGCTTCTGGACGAGCAGCGCAGTTCCCTTGAACAGAGGGTTCAACGCCCCAGCGAAGGCGAAACGGATCTCGCGGGTTCGCAGAAGCGTCTCGATCTGGCGAAGTCTCAGCTACGCTCCGCCGGCACCAAGGCCGTCGAGGACCTCCGGAAGCAGGCGGATGCCAGCAATAATCAGGTGTCCGCCCTGCGGCAGGAGTTGAAGCAGGTCGTGCAAAGGGCCGATCTCTCGACGGACAACTCCGTGCAGCTCTTCCGGCTGCAACAGGAGGCTGCGACGACCCGACAGCTCTATCAGGACTATCTCGGTCGATTGAAGGCGGCGGCTCAGCAGCGCAGCACGGTCACGCCGAGCGTGTACGTGGTGGCCGAAGCCGGCATTCCGCCGAACAAGAGCTTCCCGCCGCGGTCGCTGCTGATCATCGTCGGATTCCTGGTCGGAATCGGTATCGCGGTCAGCGTCGGCTATGCGCGCGACAATTATCCTGAGAACATCAAGTTCGTCGATGAGCTGGAGGTTTCGTCGGGCATCCCGAACCTGGGTGTTATTCCGGATTCGAGGCGGTCCAAGACAAAGGGTCTGCAACCCGAGAACCTGATCTTCGCGCGCCCGCAGTCGGATTATTCCGAAGCCATCCGGCGACTGCGCGTCTCGCTGCAGCTCGCCTTCAACCGAGGGGCAGGGTTCAAGTCTCTGCTCGTGACGTCCACGCAGCGCCACGAAGGTCGGACCACCATCGCCCTGTCGCTTGCGCGGGATGCGGCACGGGCAGGGCTCAAAGTTGCCCTCGTGGATTGCGATCTTCGCAATCCGAGCCTGCATGCGAAGACGGGTGTCAGCAACGACGAGGGTATCAGCGAGATGCTGCTCTCATCTCCGCCATCCCTGAGAATGTCGCTTCTCCAGAGGGATCCGCAGTCCTCGTGCTTCGTCATCCCGAGTGGCGATCTCGGTAACGCCAGTCCCGACCAGCCTCTGCAATCGCCTCACCTGGGCCAAGTGATCAAGGACCTGGAGGAGCGGTTCGATCTGATCGTCATCGATGCCGCGTCGCTCGAGACCGCTGCGGATGCACTCATGATCGCCCAGCATGTCGACGGGGTGCTGCTGCTCGCGCGCGCAACGCAGGCTCGGCCCGTCCGGGTCCGCGATGCGGTGCTCGATCTCCAGCGGACGAGGACGGCCAATCTGACGACGGGCCTGAACTTCGCGGAAGCTTCCGACCTTCGGTAAGCGCCCGGTCGGTTTTTCAGACACAAATAAAGCGGCCCCCGTGATGACGGGGGCCGCTCTGTCTCGAAACGATCAGAAGGTGCCGATCAGAGGATGTAGAAGTCCGCTGCCGTCATCTTCAGGTTCGGGGCAAGCTTCGCGAACTCAATCTGAGCAGCGGGGCCGGTGCCGTCCTTGTCGAAGTACAGGCTGCCCGTGGCCTTGTTGTAGATGAAACGGTCGGACGAGTCGGCCGCCTTGGCTCCGATCGCGAACTTGGACGACGGGAGCGTGCCCCAGTCGACGTAGCCGCCGGAGAACACGGCGTTCTCCACATGGATCTTGTCCGTACCCGGAAGGAAGTCCGTGATCTTGGCGACGGTGCCCTTCGGAGCGGTGTCGAACACGAAGATGTCACGTCCCGAACCGCCGGTCAGGATGTCGTTGCCACCCTTGCCGTTCAGCGTGTCGTTGCCGCCATTGCCAAGGATCGTCTCGGCCGCCGAGGTGCCGATCAGCTTGTCGGCGCCGCTCGTTCCATTGATCGTGGTCGGGGCGGGCGAGGGCGTCGGGGTGGGCGTGGGAGTCGGGGTAGGCGTCGGCGTCGGGGTGGGGGTCGGCGCCGGGGTCGGCTCGGGCGACGGGCTGGCATGAGCCGTGTCGCTGTGTCCGGCGGAACCGTAGGTCAGGTCGATGTCCTTGTAGTTGACGGCGAAGCTCTCGCCGCCGGTCGGGGACTTGCGGTAGGCACCCATCTCCCAGTGCGACTCGGTGGCGTTGGTGTAGCCGATCTTGCCTGTGTAGTTGGCGATCTTGGCGCCGTCGCGCCAGACATAGGCATGGCCGTTGCTGCCGGCGGCGTCGAGCTGGACGTCGACCTCCATGTCGTACCACTTGCCGCGCTGGATGTCGGCGGTGTCGAGGTAGATGGTCTTCTCGACCGGCGAGCTCGAGGTGCCGTACTTGATCACCACGGCCATCTTGTCGTTGCCCATGAACTTGATCTCGAAGGGCGGCGTGCCTCCGGTGAAGAGCTGGCCGGTGACGAGCCACTGGGCGGTGTTCTTGGCGCCCGGCTCGATCATCATCTTGTACGTCGCGTGGAAGTGGCTGCCCTCGCCCGTCAGCTTGTGGTTCGACGTCTCGCCCATCTCAGAACGCTCGACGCCGGCGGCATCGGTCCAGTAAGAGGCGCTGAAAAGATCGCCTTTGCGCACTTCGAAACGGTAGACGCTGCCGTCTGACTTGAAGCTATGCGCTTCGTCACCAGCGACACGCCAGTTATATCCATCAAGAGAGAAGGAATCGCTCTCATAGATGTCGGGCTTCCACGCTGTGGCTGAATAAGACATATTAAAAACCCCTACGTTACCTCTCTGAATAGAGAGGCTTTTTTGATGTAAAAATTGTTTTTCCACCTCAGCAATGCAGGCGGTATTTTTATCAAGTAATTGAAACGTGTACTGTAATGCCTGGGAAGACACGAGGTGGGTGTGCGCTATTCAATGTATTTCAAGTGCACCCATTTCGAATACACAGAGCTTGGACGACCCGTCTTGTGATATGAGGACAGTTATTTGCGAAATCGTGCCACCGCTCGCAGCCTAAGCTGGACTGTGACGAAAGCGTGGCGTGACTTTGCAAGACATGTGAAGGGCCGCCGTCGAGACTATGGCACGGAGCCCGGGAGGGCCGGGGGATCAGCTTGGCGATTCGCGTGGCGGGATCGCTCTCGCGAGACTATGCAGCTCCGGAACGCGTCCGGGCTCGTCCCAAAAACGGAGATCATCGCGCACGCGTCGCTTCCGTGAAATGCGCTCCGAGGCCGAACTTTCGGTGCGTTAGGCTTCTCTCTGCGCCTAACGCTGCGGAAGATGAAAATTGTTCATGAGCCGGACGCCAACCGCCGGAGCCTGCCGCATGGCCGGCGGTCGTCGTTCCGCCTCCGCATGGAGCCGAGTGCCCGCCTGCCCCGGGAGGCGGGGGGTGCAAAGGTATAGTCGTCCGGCCATCTGCGTCAGCAGGCCTTTCGTGTGACGACCTGTGTTGCCAGTATCGAACGATGTTGGAAGTGGTCACGACTGCGACAGGGCCGAGCAATGCCGAAGGGTCCGATCAACCATGCGCCACAACCGGACAACCCTCGGGTCCCGACTGCGTCAGGAGTGTTGACCAGACTCGCTGCTGACCGGCTGGTTCAAGCGGGGTTCGAGCTGATCCCGTTGCTCAAAGAAGCCGGGATCCCGGACGATATCCTGAGCGAGCCCGACACCCGCGTGTCCGTTCGCAGTCAGATCGACTTCCTTCGGCTTGCTGCTGAGGCATTGGGGGACGATCTGCTCGGATTCCACCTCGCCAAGGATACGGATCTGCGCGAAGCAGGGCCCATCTTCCATGTCATGGCTTCGTCCGAGACGGTGGCCGACGGGTTCGACTGCGCGGTCCGGTTCTGTTCCATCCTCAACGAAGGCGTTCAGCTTCACCGCGGCCCGAACGCTTTCACGATGGAATTCGAATATGTCGGCGTTCGGCGCCTCCTGGATCGACATCAGATGGAGTTCTGGGTGACCGCGGGCCTGCGCTTGATCCGTCTGTTCACCGGACGGGAGATCATCCCGCTCTCCGTGGGATTTCTTCATCAGCGGGATGGCGACGTCTCCGAGATGGAGCGATATTTCGGATGCGCGGTGGAGTTTGGGGCTCCGAGGGATACTCTGTCGTTCGATGCGCAGGACGGAAAGCTCCGGCTGCTTTCCGCTGACCGCTACCTGAACAAGTTTCTGGTCGAATATTATGAGGAGACGATCCTGAGGCGGCGCAGCATGCGCCAGTCGATCCGCAACCGGGTCGAGAACGCGATCACGCCGCGGCTGCCCCACGGAACGATGAGCATCAACAATATCGCGAGTGATCTCGGAATGAGCGTCCGGACCTTGTCCCGCCGGCTCTCCGACGAGGGTCTCACTTTCAGTTCCATCCTGGAGGATCTCCGGTCCGACCTGGCGAATCGCTACCTGCAGAACAACAGCCTCTCCATCTCGCAGATCGCGTGGCTTCTCGGCTATTCGGAAGTGAGTTCGTTCGCTCATGCCTTTCAGCGTTGGACGGGAAATTCACCAACCTCGGCCCGCAAGCAGATGGGCGAAGGCTCTTTCCCGCAAGGTGCCGCGCCGACGAAGATCGACGTCAAACAATGACTTTCCGGAAATCCTGTTGAGTTTCCGGTACCGGCTGCCGATACGGCGGACCGGACGTGACCGATTTGGAGATCAGAGAGCGCAATTGATTCATGCGGGCCTCGATCGAGAAATCCGTGATGATCCTATCCCTGGCCGCTGTTCCCATGGCGCGGCGCTCGGATGGGTTTCGCGCGAGCCGGACCATGGCTGCCGCGATTGCGTCACTGTCGCGTTCCTCGACGAGGATGCCGGTGCCGGGAGCGACGAGTTCCCGGATGCCGCCGTTCGGTGTCGAGATGACCGGGAGACCGGCCGCCATGGCTTCCATGAGGAACACCGGGATGCCCTCCTTGTCTCCATCCCGGGCCGTGACGCTCGGAAGGACGCCGAAATGATAATCCCCCGAGCGAATGCGCTCGAGCAGCGTCTCATGCCCGACCGACCCTTGCCACGTAACCAGTTCGCTGATCCCGAGCTTGTCGGCCTTGCGCCGTAGCTCGGCTTCGAGAGGGCCGTCTCCGAAGGCGTCGATATGGACCGCAAGACCCTGTTGTTTTGCAATGGCGACGGCCTCCAGGAGGTAACCATAGCCCTTCTTCTCGGCAAGCCGGGCTCCCACTACGCCCCGGAACACACCGTCCGGCGGGGAGGGGGCAGGCTGATCGGGAATGTTCACTCCCATGCGAAGGATGATCGGACGTCGCTGATCGCTTCGGGCCTGCATCGCCAGTTCGCTCGCTCCGCCCTCGTCGATCGCCCGGACGAAGGACGCTGCCTCGAACTTGGTCGGAATGAGATTCCCTTGCGCGATATCATACCGGTGCGCCGTGATGCTGAAGGGCACCTCGGCGACGGAGGCCGCGATGAAGCCCATCGTGGCTGGAACGGCGATCCAATGGGCATGAATGTGCTGGATGTTCAATAGCCGAACCTGCCGTCCCAGCCACAGGCCCTTCGGCCAAACGGCAAGGTTGCGGGGCAGGAGTGTGATCCGGCTGTGGGTCACAAGCTTCCAAAGAGTGTCCAGTGCGAGCCTGGGTGTTCTGACGAACTGGGCGATGGCACCCGCACAGATGCTCGGGCTGATCAGGAGCTTCGTCATCGTCCGGTCGAGGACGGTCTGCTCGATGCGGTGCACCAACTTCCGGCCGTCGAGTGGACACACGAAAACGTCCCATCCGGCCTGGATATGGCTGTCGATCTCTGGGAGGATGAAGCCTTCGTTGTCTCCATAAGGCGCCTCCCTTGTGACATAGAGAAGCTTCATGTGTTCATGACCCCATTTATGCAGCGATTATCGATTGGCATATGGTCTTCCAATTGCGGCGTCGATACGTCTTCCAGAGCATATACGGCCGATCTTATTGTTCTTCTGAGACCAATATTAACGAGGCAACTTGCATTCCGTTCATTATGACAGGTCCAGCGCGGTGGTTGAAGTTCCCTGTTGGCAGGATCGACCCTTCCCGAGTGGAACATCCGGAGTAATATGGATGGCTTAGGCCCGGTGAATTCTTGCCGGGTCATCACCCGTAAGATGCAGTACGGCGTGGCATTGGGGTCGAGACGAAGTGGGCGCTGGCTCGCTGCGGCTGGAGATGTGAGCAGAGCGCTTCAAGCCCAGCAGCCGGACGGTAACGGCTGGACAATTGTCCAGGCGTGCTACGGCCTGCCGGCTCCGCGCAAGGCGAGGTCATCGCAACCCGTCGTCTCCGTGGCTTCGATGTACGGCGAAGCGGCTTCACTCTGTCGAAACAGCTTTATACAGCAGCTTGGATCACCGCCCTGCCGTTACGGCACCAATTCCGTCGGCAACTGTTCCGCGCGCTCAGGATGCGCCCGATCATGCCAGGGCGCGCGTCGGATGACCGCAGACGAAGAGTTGCATGAATGCTCGTCCGATAGACGTTTGTCTCCGGAGGAAGCCATTACAGGAACAGGTCTGAAGACCTTTCGAGAGAAATACCCATTTCGACTGGGCCGGCTGTCATAGATACTCCCGGCAGGCTATCTCTTCGTTTGTATTCAAGCGGCGTAAATTTGCCTGTTGCCTTGAAAGACAATAAGCGACAGAACCATAGCCGGAACAATGAGCCTTTCGAAAGCATCCATGTTCCTCGAGATCTTGATCAGATTGGCTCGGCTCTGGGTACGTGCGTCTTACCCGAATGAGCCAATTGTTATCTTCCAAAATCAAGAGCAATGTCTCCCGCGCATATAGGTCAAAAGCGACATATTCAGATCAGCTGATCCGACACTCTTGAACGAGAGAAACATGTTATTCAACAGTTGGACATTCTGGTTGTTTTTTGCCATTGTCCTACCGATTTACTGGCTTCTTCCATTTCGCCTTCAGACATTCTTTTTGCTGGCAGCCAGCTACCTCTTCTATGGATGGTGGGACTGGCGGTTTTTGCCTCTTATTATGTTTTCTACTGTGATGGATTTCTATTTGGGGCTCCTGATAGCATCGACTTCAACGCAAGCGACCAAGCAGCGACTTGTCTGGTTGTCGGTGGCCGTCAACCTGCTTTTGCTTGGCGTCTTCAAATACTACAACTTCTTCTCCAATGAGGTCGTTACGGCGCTCAACTCGATCGGTATCCACGCATCGTTGCCGGTCGTCCAAGTGCTTCTTCCTGTGGGGATATCGTTCTACACCTTTCAGAGCATGAGCTATATTTTCGATATCGCTCGTGGGGTGACAAAACCCGCTACGAGTTTTTGGAACTTTGCTCTCTATGTCTCATTCTTCCCGCATCTCGTCGCCGGGCCGATCATGCGCTCTGGCGCGAAAGGGCAAGATGCCCTTGGACGAGGACTTCTGAAACAGATTGAAACGCCGCGGATCCGTCGGTCGGACGACTTCGCAGTCGGACTTTACTACATCCTTCTAGGTCTTTTCAAAAAGGTCGTGATCGGCGACAACATGGCCGTTCTGGTCAATACCGTCTTCAGTCGCGATACATCCGAGCTCACGGGCCTCGAATGTCTTGTCGGTGTCTATGCCTTTGCGTGGCAGATCTATGCTGACTTCTCAGGCTACAGCTCGATAGCTCAGGGTGTCGCAAGATGGATGGGCATCGACCTGATGGACAACTTCAAGGTTCCCTATCTGGCGATTTCCCCCAGCGATTTCTGGCGCCGCTGGCACATTAGCCTATCCACGTGGTTGCGCGACTACCTTTACATCGCACTGGGCGGCAACCGTGGCGGAGGGTCCATGGTTCTCCGCAACCTCATGATCACGATGATCCTCGGCGGCATCTGGCATGGCGCCAACTGGACCTTCGTGTTCTGGGGCCTCTATCATGGGGCGCTTCTGTCGATCTACAGGTTCATGGGCTGGGAGACAGCAAAGCCGCTCTCTTTCATGGATCGCAGCTGGCGAATTATCCTGATGTTTCATCTTGTCTGCTTCGGCTGGCTTTTGTTCCGTGCCACAAGCATGCACCAGGTGGGTGACTTCCTCTACCTTATGGCTACTGACTGGCGTGTCACTCCGACGGCCGTCGCCATGCTGGGTTTGATCGCATTCTATGCCCTTCCTCTGTTCCTTTTCGAGTATTGGGCGAGCTCTCGTGCGAACAATCTTCTCAGCCTTGCACAAAGCCCCTGGATCGCCCGTGCCGGCGTATACGCGTACGCAGTTCTCATGCTCGTCTTCTTCCAAGCACCGGAAAGCCATGAATTCATCTACTTCCAATTCTAGATCCGAATGGAAAGTGATCGCCAGCGTGCTGGCCGTCCTGCTTCTTGGTGAGGCCGGTCTTTACTTCACTGAGGACTGGCTGTCCCACGACATGCAGCACCTGAGAGAGATACCGGCGATCCTCAGCTTCGTTAAACAAGGGAATGCCCCTCGCATCCTCTTTCTCGGGAATTCGTTGACGCATCGAGGGGTCTTTCCGGATGTCGTGCAGGGAGCATGGGCGAACACAAATCGTTCGGACGCCCGGATCGGTCTCGTTTATCCGGACGACACGATCCTGACCGATTGGCACTACGTGTATCGTCGTTTCGTTCAACCGAGCAGAGCTCAGCCTCAACTGCTCGTCATCTGCTTTGCCGACAAACATCTAGAGGACGGTCCGGTTCATAGTATCGAGCGTCTCGGCGGCGAGTTTGCCGGGCTGGCTTTCGCCTCGGAAGCCCTCTCGCACGACGTCCTCTCTCTCAGCGATCGGGCCAGATACATGCTCGGCGCTACGTCACGGCTCTGGGCCAACAGAGAGCGTATTCAGAAACGCATCCTCACGATGATTCCGGGTTATCAGGAGCTTGCTCCGGTCATCAACAATTACTTCCGCAGCAGCAAGCAGGGCGAAGCGCGCGCGAAGCCTCCCACTTACAATAAGCTCGCCAGATTCCTCGATATCGTCGCAAGTGATGGCATCAAAGTCGTGTTCGTCGCCACACCTCTTCCCGAGCGATATCCGCTGCCTGAGGACCTCCACAATACCATCAGCCGGGGCGGCGCAGAGCTCGTCGATCTGCAAGGCATCGAGCGCACCGGTCCCGACGATTTTCTCGACGGATACCATCTCGCCCCCGCGGCGGCCGAGCGTTTCTCCAAAGCTCTCGGCATGACGCTGGTCAATAACGACTACGCGCATAATGCTCTTTGGGGCGCGCGCATCCAAGACGCCGAGAGAGATTCCGTCAGTCACCTGCAGTCCGATCCTGCATCATGGCACGATGATCTTCGTCTCGTGAAATGACGCATCGCTCCGGATCTTCTGAATGTCGATAAGCCCTAGTTCCCGTCGCTGTGTCCGGCGGAACCGTAGGTCAGGTCGATGTCCTTGTAGTTGACGGCGAAGCTCTCGCCGCCGGTCGGGGACTTGCGGTAGGCACCCATCTCCCAGTGCGACTCGGTGGCGTTGGTGTAGCCGATCTTGCCTGTGTAGTTGGCGATCTTGGCGCCGTCGCGCCAGACATAGGCATGGCCGTTGCTGCCGGCGGCGTCGAGCTGGACGTCGACCTCCATGTCGTACCACTTGCCGCGCTGGATGTCGGCGGTGTCGAGGTAGATGGTCTTCTCGACCGGCGAGCTCGAGGTGCCGTACTTGATCACCACGGCCATCTTGTCGTTGCCCATGAACTTGATCTCGAAGGGCGGCGTGCCTCCGGTGAAGAGCTGGCCGGTGACGAGCCACTGGGCGGTGTTCTTGGCGCCCGGCTCGATCATCATCTTGTACGTCGCGTGGAAGTGGCTGCCCTCGCCCGTCAGCTTGTGGTTCGACGTCTCGCCCATCTCAGAACGTTCAATTCCTTCCTCGTCCGTCCAGGAGGCCGACCGGTACCGGTCTCCCCGGCGAACCTCGAACCGAAGGATGTCATCGTCGAGCATTTGGAAGTTGTGCGGGCTGGAGGCGGCGATCCGGTAAATCATCCCTTGATACTGAATAACCTCCTGCTCCAGGACGGAGGCTGACCATTGCAGCAATGAAAACGAGAGGTGGGTCGTGGCGATCGAGGCGAGTGCACGGGATTGATACCGGATGAGGAGCAGCGCAAGGGCGCTAATCGAGATGACCGTGACGGTCAAGATTAGCCCAATCCGTGTTCGACCTGTACGCATCATCGTTCAAACCCGTTCCTCAATGCACCTGGCTGCGCGATGAAATCCGCCTCGCCTCGATCGCGCATCCCTGTCCGGCTCAGAGCTTACTTTCCTAGCCATCTGAGCGCCTGAATAGTGGTAGCGGAAGCGATCGTGAGTCAAAATTGCACCGAAGAATGACCGCTTGAGCGATCCTAAGCCATATCGAGCCCCTTGTCCCTTGTACGGATCGACACGAAAGAACAGGAGAGGGCTCCATTTGCGGGGTCGTGCGGCCCGACATCTTCTGCTTCCAAAGGGCCTTCTGCGGCAAGAGGGGCAGGAGAGGATCCGATCCGCGCTACTCACCAACTTGGTATTACCGCCCCAGGATAGTATGGGCCGGGCCTCCAATCTTCTATAAATTCTATTCTCCCGTGGTGGGAACGGTACCGAGCGTGTCGAAGCACTCGTTAATCTGCCAAGGCTCAGAACAGCCATGGGGATACCCATCGCTGGGACTTTTCGCGGCGGTACGATGGGCGTCGTGGAGCCGTACCGGTCATCGTCGGTGGGGTGCTGGGCGCGTGAGCCCAGTTGGTGGACACAGATTTCTCGGAGCAAACCTTATGCCGTTCTTTCATGACTCCGTTCGCGCTGGCCTCGTGTCGTTGACCCGACTGCTTGCAGCGGTGCCGGTGCTCATGGGGCTCAATGCGACCGGGGCTTGGGCGTCCTATCTCGTGGCGCCAGGCGACGTCATCGAGCTGTCCGTCGTCGGGCTGCCGGAGCTTCGTCAGCGAGCGACCGTCAACATGGAGGGACAGGTCTCGCTTCCACTGATTGGACTGGTCAACGTGGCCGGGCTCACCCTGAACGACCTCCAGAGCAAATTGAGGAACGACCTGACCAATAAGACAGTCCGCAACAGAGCCCAGGACGGGAGCGAGCGGGCCGTCTATATCTACCCGGAGGAAATCACCGTCACGATCGCCGAGAACCGGCCCATCTACGTGAACGGAGACGTCTCGCGGCCCGGCGAACTCCCATACCGGGCCAAAATGACGATCCGCCAAGCGATCGCGCTCGCCGGAGGATTGGACGTCATGCGCGCCCGAGCCGGCGTAGACCCTGCCATGCAGGAAGTGGATCTGCAGGCGGAAGGCCGCCTGCTTCATGCCGAGTACCTTCGGCAGCAGGCCGTCGTCGCGCGCCTATCCGGGGAGTTGAGCGGGGCGCCCAGCAAGAGCGCCGACGGCGCCGGTTCTGGAGGTCAGCCCCTGACGAAGGTGCAGCGCGCGCAGATGGAACAGCTGGACATCGCCCTGGAGGATTACAAGAAGGAAGTTGCGTCCCTTCAGAAATCGGTCGAGCAGACGCAGTCGCAGATCGGCACCCTCGAGCGGTTGCGGGAGGAGCTGATGCAAAGCTACCAGCAGCAGGCCGCCGATGTTGCCCGATTGAGGCAGAATCTGGAGAAGGGTCTGACCTCCATCGGGCGGCTCTCCGAGGAGCAGCGGGCGCTCAGCTTCGTCTCCGAACGGCTGCTCCAGACGGAAGCGAACCTCACCATCGCCAGGCGAGGCGAGGAAGAACAGAAGCGGCAGCTGCAGCGTGTCGACGATCAGCGACGGCTGAGGCTGGTCCGGGAGCGCGAGGAAGCGGAGAACCGGCTGGCCGACATTCGTACGAGGATCCAGGCTGCCGGCGACAAACTCATGCATGTCGGAGCGTTGAAGTCCCGAGGCCAGGAGAACACGACCGACAATCCCAGCTTCAAGATTTTCAGGAAGGATGGGAACACCTGGTCCGGCTCCGACGCGGTCTACGATACGGAGCTCATGCCAGGCGACGTCGTCGAGGTCATGCTTCCGCGTGAAATCTTCAAGGCAACCGAATGATGCGAGCTGTCGATGTCACGGGTATTTGCCATGGTCCCGCGGACTGACGGCTGGTTGAGCCGCCGGTCCGATGCCGCCTCCGGCTTGCCTGCCGGAAGCGCATATCGAGCAGCTTCGACCGCAGTTTCGTCGGAGAACGGCATCGCGATCGCCATCTTCAAAATCCAAAGGAGTGTCCTGTGCTGAGCGTCTTCCGTCAACGGAACCTGCGTATCTGTGCATGGTTCTGCGTCGTGCTGCTCGCGTACTTGTCACTGATCCCCGGGGATCTTGAAATCCGGACCGGTGCTCCGACCCGGCTCGAGCATTTCGCCGCGTACTTCGGCGCTACGTTGTTCTTCATGTTCGGATATCCGCGGAGACGAGTCTTCGCCGCCATATCCCTCATGGTTTACGCCTGTTGCCTCGAGTTGGGCCAACTGATCTCGCCAGGACGATTTGCGAGCGCCATCGATGCAACGGCAAGTATGATGGGAGTCGGCGCGGCAGGAGCGCTGTCGGTCCTGATCTCGGCTTCGGTTCTGGTTTCAGGACCGAGCTTTCCCGGGGAGCGACACGACCTAACGAAGCGTCTGCTGGAAGAACGGAGCGACCATTCGCATTGGCAGAAGTGAGCGAAAGGTCTTCACAGTAAATAGCGATGCTGACGATCTAGGATGAGCTTACGAAGCTTCAGGTAAGTCTCTCCGCCGGCAAGCTTTATCGCCTTCTTCAACTCCCATGCAACCGCCTCACGCACGATCGCAAGCCGGCGGCCCGACGCAATTGCGGTGACTTTGGTCAGCGGCGTCCGTCGGTAGATCGAGAAGCGGCCATAGACGCGCAGTCCATTCACCATCGTCATGCGAGTCGTAGGTTCCGAGGTGAAGAGGTCCGTCAAGCCCGATGCGGCGGCCGCGATTGCAATGTTCTCCGAGTAGTAGCCACCTGGGACCGAACCGGCCGTGACCGGCTTGTCCAGGATCTCCGACAAGACCATCCGGCTTCGGTGCCACTCGTCGCGCAATATCTGCGGGGAACATGCCGACATCCGTCGCGGGTGGCTGCAGGAGTGTGTGCCGATGATGTGTCCTCTTGAGGTGAGGTCGCGAATCTGCGCCGACGTCATGAAACCTTTGCGCCCGATATAATCGGTCGTGACGAAGAAATGTCCGCGCCAGCCTTTTCGCTCGAGCGCATCCGCAATGATGTTCGCCGCGCTAACGCCACCGTCGTCGAACGTAATCAATAGGGGCGTTGCATCATCCACATGCGAGCTTCTGAGTTGTGGTAACAGGATCGGCGAAGCTGCCGTGGCCGCGATGGCGTCGAGATGGCGTGCAAATACACGCGCAGGTAGCTTGTACAACGCCGGGCCACCGCCCGGAAAGCCGCTGGCGTCGGGGTGTTCTTCGACAACGTCGTGATATGTCAGCACGCGCGGCATGGCGGCTGTTACCTCCCGTTCCATCAGCATTCCCGGATACATTCTGAATGGCCCTTTGCTATACCTCCAGTTACTTTGAAGAAAGGGCTGCTTTATTCCCTCCCTGCCAATCCGCTAAGCCGGTTTTAGGGCAGCCCATTCTCCCCGATCATGCCACCGGTTCCAGAAGCGGATCAAGCCGACCAGAAAGCCGAATCCATAGGACAGATGGAGGATTCCGTACGCTAAAGAGAGACGGGGCATGAGGCGCCAGCCGGCCTGCCGGGCGGTTAGCGTCGATGCTATGAGGTTCGCGACAAGATAGCTTCCCAGGACAAGCGCCAAGCCCCATGCCGCCCAAGCGAAGAAGGGAGACAGGACAAACGTGGCGAGCAGAGCTGCCGCGAGGAGAGGAGGTGCGAACTGGCGGGGACGCATCTGGAGAGGGTGCTTCTGCATGACCCTGATCTTCCAGTAGCCGTATTGGTAGTACTGCCTCCAGAGCGAGCGGGGCGTGCTGCGGTTGTAGTACTTCGACTTTATGCTCGGGCAGAGCAGAATCTTGCCGCCGTGCTCGAGAAGGCGATAGTTGAACTCGTCGTCCTGGTTGCGCACCTGCTCTTCGTCGAAAAGTCCGATCCGCTCGAAGACCTGCCGGGGCCAGGCACCCATCGAAACGGTATCGCTCCACTCTTCGTGATCCGAGTAGTGAAAACGGCCGTGCCCAACGCCGAAACCCGTCCCGGTCGCCCAGGACACCGCCTCGCCGAACGGTCCTTCGCTCACGGTCTCCATTCGGCCGCCCACGTGGTCGGCCCCCGAACGTTGAAGGGCCTCGATACATTGCCGAACATGGTCCGGTTCCAGAAAGGTATGGCCGTCGACACGAACGATGACGTCGCCGCGCGCCTGCGCCAGCCCGGCATTGAGGCCGGTCGACGCGATGCGCCCCGGATTGTCGACAATCATGACAGAAACGTCCGGATGCGAACCCGCGATACGGGCAATGATGTCGCGGGTGTCATCCGTCGACATGCCGTCCGCGATCAGGACTTCCATCCGATCGCCGGGGTAATCCTGCGCAAGCACTGCGCCGAGGCTCGCCTCGATGAAACGCGATTCATTCCGGATTGGCATGATAACGCTGACGAAGGGGTAATCGGATGAGGAGGATTGCCTCTCGTCGTGGTAGCTGTCGATCAGAGGTCCATCTACGTAGTTCATCGACTATTCTCTTTTCTGACGCAAACGTCACCGTCGGCAAAGGGCATCGGATTCAGACGTCACTCGGAACCGCTTTGTCAGGGTGGCAGATCAAAGGGAACGACATGCGTGGCACCAGGGCATCAAGTAGAATCGAGCAATGCGCTATCCAATTGTATCCTCCATCAAGCTGTGGTGTCTTTTGCCCTCAAGGGGTGCTCCCAAGTATGACTAGACAATTCATGCTCTGCGGAGTTTCGATGCCACATCAGGAATAGACTCCGTCCGATGAACAGATCAGGAGCCGCATCACCCGGCACGGACGCGGCTGTTGGACAGGACGAGGCACACGAGGATCTGCGCGAGGGTCGCGCCTGATCCCGCAAGTGCAAACAGAGCGATCGCGGCGAGATCGCTTTGGAGATACAGCGCGCCGAAGGCCAGAGCGCCGGCCCGAAGAGCCGTGGTGCCGACCTCGTACACGAGGAGGTGACCTTGCAGGTTCATCAGTGGAACTGCGCTCAGCGTCGGCACCGCTATGAACGCAAAGTAGGAAGACAGCGCCAGCCAGCGCGCATACTCGCCGGCGATCACCCATTCGGCTCCGAAGACCAATCCAAACAGCCACGGCCCGGTCACTGCGACAAACCCGAACGGCAACAGCCCGATCGCGGCGAGAGCGACGGTCCCCCTGAGCAGGATCGGTCGCAGAGCGTCCGATTCGTGGCTGGCCTTGGCAATGCGGGCAAGGAATACGGGCCCCGCCGCTTCCGCGATGACGGTATTGGGAAGTTGAATGACGCGGGTCGACAGGAGGTAGAAGCCGGCGGCCGATGGGCCGACGAGGGAGGCAAGCATCAGCGACGGGATCGTATAGGACAGGTCGCGGAACCATTTCTGGGGCGCGCGGAAGAGGGGAAAATCACGGTAGCGGTAGGCCACGGCCCGCAGGGAGTTCGCCGTAGGCGGAGAATCCGATGGGTGAGCCGAAGCCTCCTCCCGCCGCATGATGGAGGGACGCGCTCGGAACCATAGCAGGATCGTTTGCAGAAGCTTTGATAGAATGCCGAGCACCAGGAGCACCGGGGCCGTGGCCGACACGAACCCGATCGACACCTTCGAGACGTTGTTCGCCAGCGCCTCGATGATGTTGATGCGTGAGATTTCGTTGAACTTGCCCTGTCGGTAAAGCCAGTGATGAAGCGGCTGGCACAAGCCTGAGAGCAAGATCAGGACTGGAGCGAAGAACAGCAGGTCCGGCGAAGCACTGAATCCTATGGCAGCCGCGATCTCATGCCGGAAGACCCCGAAAACCAGAAGCGAGATTGCAGATATGACGATCGAAATGAGAGCGGAAAGCTTGAGGAGCGATCGGGCCTCCGTGCCGGATGGAGGCAGAACGATCGCGGTCCCGTACATGAGATCCGCAAAGGAGCCGATAATCATAACCGTCGCGGTGAAGACGCCGACCGCGCCAAAGGCCTCAGGACCGTAGAGACGCGTAATCAGAGGAGAGAAGGCGATCGTGAGGAACTGAGCCGTTGCAGCCCCTCCGACGGCCACACTTGCGCTGCGGATGAAGGGGTGCTTTCTCAGCGTGTGAAACTGCCCGGTCGCCCGGTCGACGACACGGCGAAAAGCCCCCGCATTAGTGCCGTTGGAAAGGGAACCGTCCTCCATCGTAGAGTGGATGGGAGGCGCGAGATCCGCGCTGTGAGAGTTTCCGCGCCACATCTGAACTGCTCGATCCCCCATTCTCCGATACTGTCCGGTCGTTTCGGGCGCTGGCAGCCGCAGGATCCTTGCCGCTTGCGCGAGCATCCTGCGGCTGCCGCTTTCATCTCAGCGAGATGTCCAACCGTACGGTTCGGAAACTACAATGCCTGGCGGTCCGTTCGTGGGCATTGGACCGCACGAAACGATCGCATGGCGCTCTTGGCCAGGAACAGCTCTAGGTGCTGAAGCCTGCGTCTCGCCGGACGAGGCCGCGATCAATACGGTCCCGCCACCAGTTAATCGTTCGTTCTAGACCATCGGACAGACGCACCCGCGGCTGCCATCCAGCCTCCCGATGGAGCCGGCTGCTATCAGCCAGGAGGGCACGCACCTCGGAATTCACCGGCCGGAGGCGCTGGGGATCCTGAACGACAGGTTTGCCGCAGTTCGTCGCTTCCAGGATCAGGTTGATCAGGTCTGCAACCGTGACGGCGGAACCGCTTCCCGCATTGTACGCTTTGCCGAATTCGATATTGGGTGCGGATCCGAGGGTGAGGAACGCGGCGACCGTATCCTGAACGAACGTCAGATCACGAACCGGAGATGTATCGCCAACGCGGATCTCGTGACAGTTTCGGTCAAGGGCTTGCCGTATGATGGTCGGGATGATGGCACGCTCGCTCTGACGAGGGCCGAAGGTATTGAATGGTCGGAGGATGGCTACGGGCAGATCGAACGACCGAGCGAAGGCTTCCGACATCATGTCGGCACCGATCTTCGAGGCCGAATAGGGCGATTGTCCCTGTAGGGGATGGGACTCGCTGATCGGCATCGTGATGGCCGTCCCGTAAACCTCGCTGGTGGACGTATGGACCACACGCCTGACCCCGAACTCTCGCGCCGCCTCGAGGACGTTGAGGGTCCCGACGATGTTGGTTTCCACGTACGCATGAGGCGTGCTGTACGATTGAGGGATCGCGATCAGAGCGCCGAGGTGGAAGACGACGTCCTGATCGCGCACGATCCGGCGTATGAACGCGGAGTCGCGCAGATCGCCACGGATCAGCTTCGCGCGGGACCGGGCATCGTCCGGGAGGTCGTCGAGCCATCCGTAGCTGTCATAGGAATTGTACAGGCTCAAAGCCGTCACTTTGGCCGACTGGGCGATAAGAGCTTCCGCCAGGTGAGAGCCGATGAAGCCGTCTGCGCCGGTGATGAGAACCCTGGTGCCTTCGTATCTCACGCTTCAGTACCCCGTGTCTTGGCCGCATTATGGATCGTCAGAGGAGACTTCGGTGGCGGGATCATCACGTGCGGACTCTCACCATGGACGTTTGCCAGTTTCGCTCTCGGCAGTCTGGGACCGATACGAAGGACGGCGAGCACGCCATAAACGAGCCACATGATGTCCTGAAGGAAGCTCCGCTGAGAATAGTATTGCAGGTCAATGAGCGCCTTGGCTGGAAAGATCTCCCGACGGTAGAACTCGGTTGGATCGGAATCTCGCGGATAAAGGGCGTTCTCATTTCGGAAGGTGACCTGGCTTGGCCCGAGAATGCCGGGTTTGTGATCCAGCACTTCCGTGAAAGTGCCTGTGAAGCAATCTGCGAACGCCATGGATTCCGGACGAGGGCCGATGACCGACATGTCGCCCCGGAGGGTGTTCCAGAGCTGCGGCAGCTCGTCGAACTTCGAGGATGCCAGGAAGTTTCCGACGGAGGTCAGCCTCGGGTCCTTCTGCAAGGTGAGCGGAGGGCCACTCGTTCCGCTATCCTTGTGAAATTTGCGGAACTTGTACATGTGGAAGGGGCGACCGTGCTTACCGAGGCGCACCTGCTTGAAGAAGATCGGGCGCCCGCTCTCCAGCCAGATCGCCGCGACGATCAACAGCAGAGCGGGAGCTAGGAGGATAAGACAAAGGGCGGAAAAGACAATGTCGAATAAACGCCGCGTCGCCTCCGAGCCCAACCGAAGGACAGTCGATAAACGGCCCTGGGCTTGCGATTTCAGCATTGATCTGACCTCACTCACAATGAACCGACTTCGCAAGGGCCTGCGTGACCCGTTCTACATGGGCGTCATTCAGACGGGGGAAAAGTGGAAGCGTCAGTTCGCGCTCGCTGTATTCCTCTGTCTTCGGAAGCTTTACCGAGGGAAGTCGCTCACGATAGTACGAGAACAGATGAGCGGGAGGATAATGAATCGTCGTCTGAATGCCCGCGTCACGCAGCGACTTGATCACGCGGGATCTATCGACGTCGCCCGGTAGGATCACAGGCATGATATGGTAGGACGACGTCGTGTTTTCATCGAAAGGAACCACGACTTCGGGGACATATTCTTCCAGAAGAGCCCGGTATAGGTTCGTCAATTGCCTTCTTTTGAGGTTCCAGGCTTCGAGGTTCTTCAGCTGCACGATCCCAATCGCGGCCCTCAGCTCGTCCATTCGGAAGTTGAAACCCAGCATGATCATGTCGTAGCCGGGCCCCGATCCGTTATGGCGCTGGAACGTGCCGCTCGTCAGGCCATGGCCGCGCATCTTCCGCATCCGATCGCGAAGGTCCGGATCGGATGCGATGATCGCGCCACCTTCCGCGGTCGTCATGTTCTTGTTGCCATAGAAGCTTAGCGCCGCCGCAACGCTGTAGGTTCCGACTTCCTTGAGACCGGTCGCATGAGCGGCATCCTCGATGAGCAGTAAACCTCGCCGATCCGCGAACTCCTTCCAGGCGGGGAGGTCCGCCAGGTAGCCCGCGTAGTGAACGAGGATGATCGCCCTCGTCCTCTCCGTGCACTTACTCTCCGCCTCTTCCAAGGACATCAAGGGGTTATCGAGAGACTCGATGTCCACGAGAACCGGCTTGGCGCCGACATACAGAACGCAATTGATCGTAGCCACAAAGGTTAGAGAGGGAACCAAGACTTCATCGCCCGGACCGATTCCGAGCGCATGGAGGATGAGGTGCAGACCAGCGGTACAGGAATTGACGGCGATCGTCTCATCCACGGCGTGTATCTTCGCAAGATCTTCCTCGAAGCGTTGGACCCGCTCCCCCATTGTTATCCAGCCGCTGTCGATCACCTCACACAGGGCTTCTTTCTCGTCCGACCCGAGCACAGGATCTGCCACTGGGATAAAGGAGAAGTCGGTGACAGGTGTCAGAGGTGCTTCGTTGATATCGACCTTCGTGGCGGGTGCCGCTGCGAGCATGATGATCTCCGATGAACGAACTCGTTATGCTGATGGTATGCTTGCGTTTCAAACGGCGGCCGCCGCCAGCGATGGGACCTGATCGTCCCAGTCGATTTCCTGTGCCTTGTGAAAATCCTCGACCCGGCCGATATCCAGCCAGAGCCCCTGATGCTTGTAGATGTGGACAGGAACGCTTCTCTCCATCATGCAGAACACGAGGTCGTCGAAACCGAAGGGCATGCCGGAGGGAATGTAACGCAACACCTCCGGCTCCATGCAGTATGCTCCCATGCTGACGCAATTCGAAAGCGTGGGCTTCTCGCGAAACCGCGTCACGACCCCGTCGACATCGTCAACCACACCGAAATCCATCTTCGTGGTTCTCGTCGTCGTGGCAATCGTAAGAGGATGACCGTGGCTGCGGTGGAAGGAGCTAAAAGCGTTGAGGCTGAGATCCGTCAGAACGTCGCCATTCAGAACGAGAAACGTGCAGTCCAGCTTGTCTCGAAGAAGCGTCAGGGGGCCTATGGTGCCGAGCGGCTCTGTCTCCTGAGTGTAGGTGATGTTCATGCCCCATTGCTTGCCGTCGCCGCAGAAGCTACGGATCAGGTGGCCCAGGTATCCGGTCGTGATGTAGATGTCTTCGATGCCGTTACGCCGCAGCCACTTCAGAAGTAGTTCGATGACGGGCTTGGCTCCGATTGGCATCAATGGCTTCGGTAGAACCGATGTGTATGGCCTCAGGCGCGTTCCTCTTCCCCCCGACTGAATGACGGCCTTCATCCGTGCCTCCCTTTCCTCAAATCTGACATGTCTGACATAATGATTTCGGCGGAATGAGCCGCTTCACGCGCTCGTGTGAATGTCGCTGTTCAGGACGACGATCATGTCCTGTCTGAACCTTGGGGTTTCGGAAGCCAACTTCACTGCGGTCTCACTGCGAAATGCTCTATAAGGCCATTGAAAGATAGCATTGCAGCTGTGGTGAGCATAGCAGATGTGGAGCCATATTATGAGTTAACTCTAGAGATGGCGGTGGTGCTACGAATGTATTCTTTACGGTAAAACTTAAGATCCTTGGGGAGCACTTGGGATAAAACCAAGGAAAATAGGATGAGCTAAACCCCGCCCGATTGCGCCACTCGGCTCCGCTCTACTTAGCCGTCGAGGCCGCCTCTAACGCGAAGGAGACGCACGCTTTCCGATGGACCGGGGGCTACCCCGACTTCACCGGATACGATGACAGACCGGCGACAAGCTAGGTGGCCAGAAGTGACCGTGTCAGTGCGAGAACATGCTTTCTCACGTTGCGGCCGTAAAAGTACAAAGCCTTGGCTGTATCGCGGGCGACCGCCGTGGCCGCTCCGCGCGACAGGCGAAACTCCATGAACGGGACTTGGTCGCCCCCGTATTTCCTTTTGTATTCGCCGCCATTCCCCCAGTAATGCGATTCTATTCCGCGCTTCTTCCAGTGCTGCATCGCATGCCAGTGGAGTGTCTCGTTGGGACGCACATGTTGATGCTCCCGGAAACTCGCATTTCCCCAAAAGAAGGAGATTTTATTGAACCCCGGATAGATGCCGGTTGCGATCGACTGCCCATCGGCGTTGCGGGCTCGAAGAAGCAGGAGATTGCCCGTGCCGTGGTAGTGCTTGATGAGAGCCTCGACTCTCTCCTGTCGGTATGTCGGCTTGAGGTCCTGCTTGGCGAAGACGTCGAGAAGCTGCTGGTAGTATTCGGCAGGGAATCCTTCGGCATCGGCTTCTTCGACCGTAACGCCGCTTTTGGCCGCCTTTCGAATGCAGCGTCTGCAGGCGCTGTCCATCCGGTTGAACAACTCGTCCTCCGGAAGGGTCAGGTCGGAACGGAACGTCTGCCCCGTCCGAACGTGGAAACCGAGCTCGACCATGTCCTCACGATCCAGGAAGGGATCGGCGATCTCCAGATGATGGCATTTCAGATCGCGGAAGACGAAGGGGATCAACGCCGAAACGGCTGAGGTTCGAGAGACCCCCGGGGCTAGATTGAACCCCATGTAAGGCGTGGTCCAGCCCGGGAATGGGCTTCCCATGATGCTGAAGCCCATTCGCTTGATGCGAACGCCCGAGAAAAAGCCGAGTGTTTCGTTTCCGTCCGTTAGCTGCGCGACGACAGGTTCACCGCTCTGGGTTTCACAGATGAAGTCCAGCCACGCCTTCCTCTGGGAGAAGGTTCGATCCTCAAAGGCGTCGAGGCGCTGCCAATCAACCAGATCATACGGGAGTCTTGTAAACTTCATCTGATGCTGCCGGAAATGAGAAAGCACCATATAATCTATGGCGCACACCGGCCATCATCCGTGGACTTCGGCACCTGGTCCAGTTGCCTTGGGAGGCGACTACACCAAATTCCTTGACCTACATCGAATGCGCCGTTCGGCCAGAGCGTTCGGACGAGCAGAGGATGCGGTCGCTGATGCAGGCGAATGTGCGAAGCTCTCAACATCGACTGTTCTACGCCGCTTGAGGGGTGCAAAGTCGGCCGCGATCTGCCGGGGCGATCCGATCAGATATTGCGGTTCGTCGGAGGTACCCCCTCAGGAACTCTGCTAGCTAGAATGCTCAGCCGGAACGACGGTGTGATGATGGTATCTTCGCTTCTTGGCGGCTGGAATGTGAGATCGTCACCTGACGCAGGCGGCGAAATACGCAAGAGCCGGATCGTTGCGGGACCACTTTAAGGGAACATCATGTGTGGCATCGTTGGGTTTCTCTTCTTGCCTCGCCATGGCCGAATGGAACCCGGTAAGCTTCTTGAGCGAATGACGTCGTCTTTGGTCACGAGGGGGCCGGACGACCATGGCGAGTGGATAGATAGCTCGGCCGGTGTCGCGTTGGGCCATCGTCGCCTGAGCGTCATCGATCTGTCGCCGGCGGGCCATCAGCCTATGATTTCCCAGAGCGGACGTTATGTCCTCGTCTTCAACGGCGAAATCTACAATCACAAGGATATTAGGAAATCTCTGGAAGAAGTGGGAGAGGGCGGCTATTTCCCGCACCGGGGTGACGATCGCTCGGCAGGTTCCAGAGCGTGGAGAGGAGGATCCGATACGGAGACCCTGCTGGCGGCCATCGAGAGATGGGGGGTCCGGCAGGCACTCGAGCGCTGTGTCGGAATGTTCGCTTTCGGCCTCTGGGACCGCCAGGAACGGGTTCTGACACTCGCGCGGGACCGGATGGGAGAGAAGCCTCTCTACTACGGACATACCAACGGGATGTTCGTTTTCGCGTCTGAGCTCAAAGCGTTCCAGACCATTCCCGGCTTCAATCCGACGATCAACTCGACCGCCCTTTGGCAATATTTCTATCAAAGGGCAATTCCGGCGCCGCACTCGATCTATGACGGGATCTTCAAGCTCGAACCTGGGCAGCTGCTTACGCTCGAGATGACTGGATCGCAGCCGCTGGGCGAGGTGAAGACGGAGTACTACTGGTCTCTCCAGACGGCACTGAGCGGCGAACCATTCCGTGGGACGGCCGAGGACGCGGCAGACGAGCTACGGCGCATCCTCACCGAAGCCGTCCGCATGCAGATGATCGCGGATGTTCCGGTCGGTGCATTCCTGTCGGGTGGAATCGACTCGAGTACGATCGTTGCGCTTATGCAATCGGTATCGAGCCGGAAGGTCCAGTCATACACGATCGGATTCGAGGAGGCTGGATTCAACGAAGCTCACCATGCAAGGGCCGTGGCGGAGTGTCTCGGGACGGATCATCATGAGCTGACGGTCACGCCGTCCGAGGCGCTCGCAGTCGTGCCGCATTTGGCCGAGATCTGGGACGAGCCGTTCGGCGACAGTTCTCAGGTTCCCACGGCCGTTCTCTCCCGGATGACGCGGGAGAACGTGACCGTCGCCCTAAGCGGGGACGGCGGGGACGAGCTCTTCTGCGGATATAAGCGGCAGCATACGGCCGCCGCGATCGAACGCATCCCGGGTAAGCCGCTTTTCGGCGCATTGCTGTTCGCATTCAACTCGCCATCCGCCATCATGCGGTTGAGGGCGTTGCCGGTCGGCCGTTCCTCCAAAGCGGCCGCCAATCGTCTTGGGGCGCTGGCCGAGATGTTTGCCCTCGACAGCCCGGCTCACCGGTATATGGCTTTCTCGTTCAGGCCCGATTACTGGAGTTCGCTGCTCAATCAGGCGTCAAACTATCATATTGGAGCCTCCACCTTCCCGGTCTCGGACGCGCGAGACAGGCTTACGCTCGTATCCGCAATGGATGCGGTGACATATCTACCGACGGACATCCTCACGAAGGTCGACAGGGCTGCCATGGCAGTGAGCCTAGAGACCCGGCTACCCCTGCTGGATCATCGGGTGGTCGAGTTCGCTTTCAGCCTGCCATCTTCATACAAGGTGAGGCAAGGACAGACGAAGTGGCCGTTGCGCCAGATTCTGAATTCGTTCGTGCCAAATTCGATTATCGATCGGCCGAAGATGGGCTTCGGCGTGCCTATCGGTACCTGGCTGAGGGGCCCTCTGAAATCCTGGGCGGCGGACTTGCTGTTCTCAAGTGACGTGCGGGACGATTTTCTGAACGAGAAGACCATCAAAAGAATGTGGGGCGATCATCAGTCCGGCACTTGGAATTATGCAGACCATCTGTGGCGTGTCCTGATGTTGCGTTCGTGGCAGGCGTGCTATGGCCGATAAGAGAATTCATGTGCTCTTTTTCCTGCCCAGCCTGGCTGCGGGAGGCGCCGAGCGGGTCGTTCTGACATTGCTGAGAAACCTCTCGCGTGAGAGGTTCGAAGTGTCGCTGGCCGTCGTCAACCAGAAAGGAGCTGTTCTCGAGAACGAGCTTCCGCCGGACATAAAGGTCTATGATCTGGATGCCGGGCGCCTACGTTTTGCCCTGACAAGGGCCGCGAAGCTTATATGGAAGCTGAAGCCCGACATCGTCTTCTCCACCATCGACTATCTGAACGTCGCGCTCGGTTCCAGCCGACTGCTCTGGCCTAGGAAGACAGCGTTCGTTGCTCGTCCAGCCATTCTTTTCAGTGCTGATCTCAAGACGCGCAGCCGACCGTTTGTCTGGAAGCTCCTCCATAGGCGGTCCGTGTGCCGTGCGGACCTTGTCGTGTTTCAGTCGCACGCGATGGAAGAAGACTATCGGGAGTCTCTCGGATGGAGAGGCGGGAACTCGGTGGTGATCCATAACCCGCTGGACGTCGATCTCATTCGCAAGCGATCTCGACAGGCGGCGAACACAGGTTTCGACCCTGACCGATTCAACCTCGTGGCCGCCGGGCGCCTGGAGGACCAGAAAGGCTTCGATGCTGCCATCGAGGCCGTGGGTCTTTGCAGCAATAAGGACGTCACTCTGACAATTCTCGGAGATGGGAAGCGGCGCCAGACACTGGAGCGTCTGATCAGGGAACTGAACCTGGAGGATCGGGTGAGGTTGCTCGGTTATACCCCCAACCCGTATCCGTTCTATGCGCAGGCCGACGGTTTTCTTCTATCGTCCCGATTCGAAGGTTTCCCCAATGTTGTTCTCGAAGCACTGTCGTGTGGCACCCCGGTGGTGGCGACACCCGTGGCCGGCCTGAGAGCGGCTTTGACGGGCATTCCGGAGTGCCGTGTTGCGGCCGATTACGGTGCATCTGTTCTGGCCCGCGAGATCGACGAGCTTGCAAGGGGAGGGGGCTCCAGAGTTCGTCCCGACGCAGTCAGTAGTTTCGATGTTCAGCACATCGTCGGAGAATATGAAAGAGCTCTGGCCGGATCGATTTCTGGCCCTCGGAGGATCGGAGGTCCGTCCAGGCCGTCAGCTGCGATTGAACCTGTCCCAAGATGACAGTGTCTTGCTTTAATGGGGACAATGCTGCCGGCACACAGGGCAGCCACTTTGGAGTCATGACGTGGTAGCCAGCATTGGAACGCTTGATTCACAATTCACATCAAGTCGTTTTCTTAATCCGATCGGCTTGGGCCTGCTCCTGTTTACAGGGCTGAACCTGAACGCCGTCGCTGCAATGTTTATCGGCGAGGCTGAAATGCTGTCGCCGCTTGCGCTCGCGCTGACCCTGATTCTCCTCGTTCAGTACACCAGATTGCGGCATATTTCCTTTATCTACATGCTGTTTGTCGCAGCAATACTATCATACCTGATTATGGGCTCTATCCCTCGCTTCGAGACCATTTCGATAGATCTATATTATATCAGGTTATATTTTGTAACGTTCCTGCTGGTGTCTGCGCTGTATTTCTGGATCGTATCACTGGACGAGGATCATTTGCGATTGGTGCTGATCTTCTTCAAGTATCTTATGCTGATCGCATGTGTCGGAACGATCTTCTCGAGCACCCTTCAGCAGTATCAGGCGATAAACCCTGCTGACGCGATCTCCTCCGGGCCAGTCGAGGAGATGGAGCGTGCATCCGGACTTTTCGAGAATCCGAACCAGGCAGCGACGGCTGCCTTGTACTGCCTGGTATTGGTGGTGGCGCTTCCCGCAAGGATATTTGCCTGGAGAGCGCTTCAGGTTGTGATCGCCGTCATCGCTCTGGTCATGACATTCTCGAAAGCTGCTATGCTTGGCGGTTTGGTGCTGGCTGCAGCCTTCGTGCTGACGAGGCGATCGCTGGGAACCATGCTTTTGTTCTCGGTGGCGGTGGCTACCGGCATCATCGGGCTCTGGTTCATCTATGAACACGATCTTTTTCACCTGTCATGGGATCAACGGGAGAGATTGGCGGATGTCTTCAACCTGGTAGGCGGGGAGGTCAGCGCGCGAACGACCACAGGCCGCACCGTTCTCGTGGACTTCGGGCTACAGAAGATAAAGCAGGTCTTTCCATGGGGAGCGGGACTGGGTGAGTTCCATGCCATGGAGGGCGGGCTCAGAAAAATCGTAAATGGTCTCGAAACGAATCGATGGCTGGGCATTCACAACACGTTCCTGACCATCCTGGGGGAGAGCGGCTTAATTCCTTTTCTCGCATTCCTAAGCTTCCTCGTTTGGCCCGTCATCGCCGCAAGGAAATCAAAGTATCTTGGTATCGTGTTCGGGTTCATGTTGACACTCGTCATTCAAATGTCGGCTGCTCATGACGTGCTCTTGCTGCGGTTTACCGACGCTATCGTCGCGATCACCCTTGCTGTGGCCACGTTCGCGGCTCGGGAGAAAACTGCATAGGGTGATTGGCTCGGCCCTCATGCGGGGATTCGTGCTTTCCCGTCGCAAGATCGAAGGTATTCTTCTCGGATCAGGATCCGGTTGCCTGGACGATCTGGATTCTACGTCTCTGAGCGAGCCGAATAGAAGCACTGGCAGTAGCCGGTGGTATCACTAATAGATGCGGCATTAGAGCTCTTATAAGGCATCTATCTCTTCGAGCGGGGCGTCCAAGTAAGGAAGCCGTTCTGTATAGATCTCGTCCCGAATGCATCTCGGCGGCACGTGACAGAACTTCCGCTTTTACGCTTAAAAAGGGGAACGCCGAGGGCTTGGACCTCCCAGATTTGACCCCGATTTCTGAGAAATCTTGATGGCCGATGAGGTTGGCAAAAGGTGGTCTGAGACCGACCGGTCCATCGACGGCATTGGCTTGGATTGTCCAGGGAGTACCTCAGCGCATAAGGGAGGCCGCCATCGAAACCGCACTCGCCTGAGCCCAGTCGATCAGCGGGCGGTTTATCAGGAGATCGATGCGACGACGTCCAGCATCACTTCAGTCGCGCCGCCACCGATGGACAGAACACGCGCATCCCGTGCCATGCGCTCGATCGGGCTCTCACGCATGAAACCCATCGCCCCGTGGAACTGAACGCACGTATACATGACTTCATTGGCGAGTTCGCCGCAGAAGGCTTTCACCATCGAGACTTCGCGGATGCAATCTTCTCCCGCAGCCATTCGCCAGGCGGTGGCGTAGAGGAATTGGCGGCCGGCCTCGACTTTGGTGGCGAGCATGGCCAGGCGTTCACGGATCGCCTGCATGTCCCATAGGACGCCTCCGAAGGCGCGACGGGTCCGCACCCAGGCGAGCGTCATGTCGATTGCCGCCTGAGCTGCTCCGATTGCCATGGCGGCAAGGACAAGGCGCTCGTTCTGAAAGTTGCCCATGATCGAGTAGAAGCCCTGCCCCTCGACCCCGAGCATGTTCTCCGCAGGGATACGACAGTCTTCGAAGACGAGTTCAGCCGTGTCGGAACAGCGCCAGCCATGCTTGTCGAGGGCACGGGCGATCTTCAGGCCCGGCGTGCCTTTCTCGACGAGAAACATCGAGATGCCATGGCTTCCGGCCGCAGGATCCGTTTTGGCGGCAACACAGTACAGGTCTGCATAGACGCCATTCGTGATGTACAGCTTCTCTCCGTTGAGGACGTAGTCCTGCCCATCTCGTCGGGCGCGCGTGCGGATGGCTTTGACGTCCGAACCCGCATCCGCCTCCGTGATGGCGACGGCCGTGATGACCTCACCGCTGATGATACCTGGCATCCAGCGGGCGCGCTGGGCCTTGGTCCCTTCATTGAAGACGTGAACGGACGCCATGTCGGTGTGCACCAACGTGGCGATGGCGACGCCGCCATAAGTGGAGCGCCCTAGCTCCTCTGCGAACACCGTGGATGCAACTGCATCCATCCCGGCGCCGCCATATTCGGTCGGGTACTGAATCCCTAAGAAGCCGAGTTCACCCATTCGACGCAGGACGCTACGGGGAATGAACCCGTCCTCTTCCCAGCTGTCCGCATGAGGTTTGATCTCCTTCTCGACGAAGCGGCGTACCTGATTGCGCAGGAGTTCATACTCTCCTCCCGCCCACGGAAGTCCGGCCCCCCTTGTCATTCCCCCCGTTCCGTCCATACGCCTCATCCGATCTGTTGTCTGTCTCGTGGTAATGCCGCCATCATGAGGATGGCTCACAATGGCGGTCCGGCTCCCGCCCTCGCCTAAATTTCGATTTCCTCGCGAGGACCTTCGCTTGTCGATGGCGCGCGGGCCTCTGCCATCCAGAGCATCCCGTCGATCACCTCGGCCAATCCCGCCACGGTCGGCCGCTCGAATAGGTTGCGGAGTTGCACATCGACTCCGAAGGTTTCCCGGAGGCGAGACACCGCCCGCATGACGAGGAGGGAATGCCCTCCAAGGCTGAAGAAGTTGTCGTTGCGCCCGATCGAGTCGACCTTGAGGAGATCGCACCACAGGGCGGCCAAGGTCTTCTCGGTTTCCGATGACGGCGCAATGAACTCCTCGGCCGGCTGAATGTTGTCGCCCGTCGGTTCGGGAAGGGCAGCGCGATCCACCTTCCCGTTGGTTGTCAGCGGCAACCGCTCCAATCGGACGAAATGCGTCGGAATCATCGCGTCCGGCAGTTCTTCAGCAAGATGGGCGCGTAAGTCCGCGACGCTCACATTCTGGGGAGAGACATAGTAGGCGACGAGGCGGGCGATCCCGTCTTCCGCTGCGATCGGCTCGACATATCCGATCTGGGCCATGATCTCCTTGATGCGAGGCACATCGAGTTCGTCATTCAGTTCGTCGATGGCTTCGTCGCGCGTTTTCTGGCCTAGGCGCACGTCCCAGCTGTAGGGCAGGGCGTAGTTGTGATACCCGCGCTGCTTCTTGTGAATGTAGATGCCGACGTCGTTGATCAGGCAATTCGTGGAACGCCCGGTATCGGAGGGCCTGCTCCATCCGGCCTGAGTCTTCAGAAACTCCAGCATATCCTCGAGCGGAACGCTCCAATAGCGATAGAAGTCGATGAACTTGACTTCCTCGAAGATGGAGTCATTGCGGAATACATCGACGTCCAGGTAGCGTGAAACCGCATCCTCCCGGCGATGATACTCCTTACGGGCCTCGGTCACGAGCGCGTCAAGACGGGACGGATCGTAGTCGTCCCGCTTGAAAACCTCCTCGGTCAGCCGTGTCTCGAAGAACTGGCCGCGTGAGAGGCCGGTGACGATGTAGCCAATTCCATTCTCGCGGGCGAAGTTGGTAGCGAGGGTATAGATCGTCTTGAAGCAACCGTTGCAGACGTTCGCGAACCGTTTCAGACTGTCCACGAAGATCTCGTTCATGTGGGGCGTGCTTCCCCAGTGGTGATCGACCCCGAGCCCACTCACCAGCCGTCTTATGTTCGCCTTGGCATCTTCCGAGATGAACCCGTTGTCCAGAGTGAATGTGAGCGGTTTCACGCCCATCGCGACAAGCTTGCACAGCATGAAGCTGCTATCCTTGCCGCCGCTCAGAAGAACGATACAATCGTAGGGCCCCTTACGGTTCGCCTTCATCTCGACTATCAGACTCTGGAGATCGTCCGGCGTCTTGAAATAGGCCTGGGCCTTTTCGACGTAGGTGTCGAACGCTTGGCAGAGATTGCAGACGCCGTTTGCGTCGTAGGTCGTTCCCGGCATATCCGATGAGACGCCGCAGCGCTCGCAATAGCGCACCTGCGTGGCGGCTTTTGCTGCCGGCGCTGCGGTGGCGACGACGGCGCAATCATGGACAAGCGGATGCTTCATGAGGCGGGCTTCGATCTCGCCTAGTTCGACACGTGCGCCTCCGACTTTCACCTGGTGATCCGCACGTCCCAGGAAGTCCAGACGCCCCTCGGAACTCCACCGGGCAAGGTCACCAGTCCGATACAGTCGCAGCTTGGATGTGCCATCACGCGGATCGGTGGTCATCAGGAAGCGTTCTCCGGTCAACTCGAGGCGATTGAAATAGCCCTTGGCAAGGCCGTCTCCGGCAATGAACATCTCCCCGATGACACCCGGCGGGACCGGCTGGTGCGCCTCGTTGAGGACGTAAATTCCAGCGTTTGCCGCAGGAACGCCGATCGGTACCGACGGGTGCTGATCGCGATCCATATCGAACCGATGGATCATGCAGCCGACCGTGGCTTCGGTTGGGCCATATTCGTTGTAGATCTCGATCGGGTGGGGTATCGCCCTCGTGATGTCACGGGCCAGTTCGGTCTTGAAGTCTTCTCCTCCGACGATGAACTTGCGGAGCCGTGTCGCCCGCAGATCTCGGTCGCGGATCATGGCGAGATGGGCAGGCGTCAACTTCACGATGTCGACGGCGTTGTCGTCGACGACTTTGAGTACGACCATGCTCTGTGCACCAGGATCGCCGCGGTAGACCACGATCCGGCCGCCTGAGATGAGGGGCGTGAAGAGCGTCGTCACGGTCAGGTCGAATGCCAGCGACGAGAAGAGGGGCCAAGCCAGACTTTCTCCCGCGCTGTACACTCCGGCGGCCCACCAGATGTAGTTGACCAAGCTCCGATGGCTGATCATGACCCCCTTGGGGACACCCGTCGATCCGGACGTGAAGATGATATAAGCCGTGCCGTCCGGAGTAGCTGAGGATGGCCGATCCGTACTCGGCTGTTGGGAAATCGTCCTGAAATCGGCATCGAGAATGAATACGTCGGCAAGCTCGTGCGGAAGGTCGGACTGAAGATGCGACTGCGTGATCGTGAAGGGGGGCGTTCCGTCCGTTCCCTCCGCGATGTCCTTCAGGATCGTTGCAATCCGTCCTTTTGGCGTTGCGGCATCCAGGGGCACATAGGCCGCGCCGGACTTCAGGATTCCGAGAATCGCGACGACGACCTCGATGGAGTGCTCCATGAACACGGCCACGCAGCGGCCTGGCCCGACATCGCTCGAGGCGAGGTGTCCGGCCATCTGGTTAGCGCGCTGTTCCAATTGGCGATATGTCAGCGCATCGGTGCCGTACCGGATCGCCTCCGCGTCGGGAGTACGCGCTGCTTGAGCACGGAAGAGATCGATCACCGTTTCGCTCGATGGGTAAGGCGCCTCGGTGGCATTGTAATCGACGACCAGCGTGTGATGATCCCGATCGTCCAGAACAGAAAGCGCGACGCTATCCAGCGCAGGCGGAAGGATTCGATTCATAGGATTTCCTCAATTCATCTGGCCGATTGGCGGTAGAGCTCGGCGATGGACGGCGCGTCTGGTTCCTGGAGCATGAGGGGGCCGTAACAGCTCTTCGGGCCATAATAGAATTCGGCCTGAGGCGCGACATCGAGCCAGCGGAGCGGCCTGGCTCCGGATCGAACCCAGGCTTTGTTCGGAAGAAAGATGCAGATGCGGCCCTGGTAAGACGTCGGCGTATATCGACGCACGGCTGTTGTGGCCGTCGCCTCGAGCCGGGAGCGCCGCGCCAGAACCGGATCCGGCTTGACCTTGTCGCCCTCGGCGCCGAGGTAGGCTAAAAGGGGGCGCAGACCGTTGCTGCGGTTTCTGAGGCGGGTTCCGAGATACCGCGCGCGGTCGCCGAGATGCTGGAGGAATGCTTCCATGGAGGGCATGGCCGCGGCTTTGCGCAGGTGATGGATCACGGCGCCGATCCGGCGCTTGCCCTGGAAGAACATCAGCCGTGATGCCGCCTGATATGTGCTCGGATGAACGGGCCCGAAGAGGGCGAGGCATTCGACCTCTGCCCCGCGTTGCCCGAGAAGCTTCGCCAACTCGAAAGCAGTCGATGCACCGGAGCAGTAACCGGCGATGATATAGGGGCCAGCGGGCTGGAATTCGAGTATCTGACGCGCGAAGTACTCGGCGATGTCTTCGACGCGCTCCATGGGCTCAGTGCGGCCATCGAGGCCCGGCGGTTCGAGAGCGAAGAACGGCTGATCGTCGCCCAGCCGCTTCGCGAGGTCCGAGAAAGAGAAGACGACTCCACCATGGCCAGGGACGGCATAAATGGGTGTGCGTGTTCCGTGGGGTTGCAGCGGCACGATCGACGGCTGTTGGCGGGCAGCTGCCGCCGCCATGTTCAGGAATCCGATGATCTCGCTCTTACGCTCCCGCAACTGGTCGCGGAACTCCGCCGTCAACGCACCGGCGGGCGCACTGCAACGCAACTGGCTTCCCTCCAGCCAGACCTTGATGTCTCTGCCCGCGAGATCAGACAGGAAGTCTGGAATCTTCGTCGCAGCCGTATTCATAGAAATCCCCATCACTTCTGAAAGACCACGGTCCCGATGTATCCGGGTTCCGGCACGAACGTATGGGTCTCCCATTCTCCGTCATCCGATGGGATCGGCTGAGCTAGCCCGCATCCGATCGCCTTCGAGATGGCTTCCAGCCGGGTCCAATGTCGGAAAAAGCCCTCCACTCTGTCCTCTGGAGCGAGGGAACGAAAGGACTCATACTCGGGAGGCGAAAAGCAAAGAGCTGCGATGTCTTCGGCCTCCGCAACAGGGCGTATCGCCTCGATGTCGACGCCGATTTCACCCGTGTTCGAAAGTGCGACGATTGCGAGTTCCTCGGATCGAGTCATGCCGAAGTGCAACTCTTGCATAGGCATGCGGTGTGAGAGCCGAGGTTTGCCTTGTGGGCCATATTCCAACTCGACCTCGGCCGGTGAGATTCCCAGTCTCGAAGCGAGGATGTGGCGCAGGTAGCTCCGCCTTGCGACGAACCGGCGGCGGTCGCGCACTTGCGCGAGACATTTTGCACGCTGATGCTCATCCTCGCTCAGGCATGCGCTCATCTCCTGCTCGAGGTCCGATCCGATATCGAGCCTCAGAGCCAGGAGGTCCAAACCATTGCACCCCATGACCGGCATCATGATCTCGGACCTCAAAGCAGCAGCCAGAGTCATACGTGGAATCCGATCGCTTGGGGTTCGTGTTGCGAAAGTGCAGCTCGTTCCAATGAACGGGATTTCCATTCATGCGGAGTGATTTAATGAAACATTCAAGTGCTTTCCAAAGCAAGTAGAGCGCACTGGATATTTGGGTGTATGGGCCGCCTACACCAAAGGGTGCAAAGTAGACATAAATGCAGATATAAGGTTGCTTGGGCGAGGTCGTTGCTTTGCTTGGAATTCTCGCGTGACGGGCCGATGACCCATCACGAGAAAAGGAATTTGAGCCTTCCTAAATGGTGATGGAAATCCTCGAGATATACCGGTCCCGAGTGGCATCCGCTGTCTCGCGGATCCCGGTACTTCGCGGCCGCTCGTTCTTTGACCAACTGCATCTAATGTCCGCTGCGGAACGGTTTGGGCCCGTCCGGTCCTGCCGGCTTGCGACCAGCTGCAAGCCCGAAAATGATTCAGAGCTCGATAAAGATTGAGACTTGGCGATTTGCAGGGCGGACGCCTCAGGCGTGCTTCGACCCGAGAGACCCTGGGCGCGCTCGGAGTGGCTGCGCGCGATGAACATGAAACAAGGTTGTCTTCATCGCGTGATTCCGTGGCCGTGCGGCTTGCTAGACCTCCACCGCAGCCTATAAACGTAGCCACTCCGCTTCGGCCCAGCTTGGCGGGACGGCTGTGAGGTCCAGCGTGTGGGTCGAATCCCAAGATTGTGAAGAAACTCCGAAGGCCCTCGATGGCACTGGTCAAGACATCCGAACTTTTAGGCAAAGGCAACCTCCGCCGCGCGAACGGCGATGCGGATCCCGCAGTGGCGGCGCCGACGAAGGGCGGAAATTCGCACCGTCGGACATTGGAGCGCGTCCGCGCTCGGCACCAGAAGGCGGCCGAGCGCATCGGCGCGGCCACGGAGGAGCTGGCCAGCGGGATGACCGAGGCTTCCTCGGCGGCGGACGAACTTCGCCGCGCCATGGAGCAGATCGCCAGTGGTGCGGAGGAGGCGGCAGGTGCCTCGCAGCAATCTCTGACCGCGATCGTGAGCCTGGGCAACTCGTTCTCAGAGGCGCGTCAGCATGCGGAGGCGGCTCGCGCCAAGATCGCTAGCCTTCAGACTCTCCTGATCGAGACGGGCGCGCAGATTGATGCGTCTGTTGCGGCCGTTGCGACCAATGTCGCGCGTCAGAATGCCATGGTCGATGTGGTGGCCCTCCTTGAGAAGCAGGCTGTCGCGATCGGCGGTATTACCCACACCGTCGGCGACATCTCCGATCAAACGAACCTTCTGGCCCTGAACGCCGCCATCGAGGCTGCTCGCGCCGGGGACAATGGCCGGGGGTTCGCTGTCGTGGCCGATGAGGTGCGGGCCCTCGCCGGCACGTCTGAAAAGAGCGCTCAGGATATCCAGGGCCTTGCAGAGGGAATTGTCACCGAAGTCCGCTCCATCGCCGAGAAGATCAGGAACACGGCGGAGACCGGGGCAGGCGAGGCCCGGACCGGCCGTGCCATCGTTGCGGCTTTAGACAAGATCCGTTCCGATATGACTCACCTCGCGGAGGGGAGCCAGTCCATTCTTGCCGCGGCCATCGAGGCCGAGGCGGCCGTCCGCGAGGCGCAACGTGGGGCGGAGCAGGTGGCCAGTGCCGCGGAAGAGCAGGCTGCGGCTGCGGCGGAGGCCCAGCGAGCCGTGCAGCAACAAAGCGTCTCGCTGGATCAGAGTCAGCAGACCGCCCATGAACTCGCGGCTTTGGCCGACGAGCTCCAGGCGAATACCGCGGGATCGTCCAATGCCGAACAGGTCGGATCCGCAGCGGAAGAGCTATCGGCAGCCATTCAGGAATTGTCGGGTGCGGCCGGCGAGATCATGACCGCCGTCGATCAGATCAGTCGGGGGGCGCAGATGCAAGCCGCTGCGACTCAGCAGGCCAATGCCGCGATGGAACAAATCGAGCGGGCCACGGGTACTTCTCGGGACATCGCCGGCCTGTCGGTCCAGCGGACCGAAGAGCTTGCCTCCCTCCTACAGGAGAACCGCTCTGTGACACTGCAGATGACCGCAGGCGTGGAGCGCGGACTCAAGGAGACACGCGCCGTCATCTGCCTCATGGACGATTTGGACGAATCCGGCCGTCGCATCGAGAAAATCGTCGACGGCATTGCCCTTGTCGCGGTCCAGACGAACATGTTGGCTGTCAGCGGCTCGATCGAAGCGGCCCGGACCGGAGAGGCGGGCCGCGGTTTCGCGATCGTCTCCGGTGATATCCGCGCACTGGCGCGGGACGCCTCCGATAATGCCGATCGCATCAAGGAAGTCATCCGGCAGATCCGCAATCAGGTTACACTCGTGAGACGGGATCTGGAGCAGAGTGCGGCCGTCGCCGAGGCCGAGGTTGCGAAGAATGGCCTGATGGCCGAACGGTTGGGTGCGGTGGAAACTGAGATTGCCGCGATTCAGCAGGGCAGCGCTGCCATTTTGTCGGGAGCGGATACGATCCTGATGTCTGTCCGGGAGGTTCGATCGGGCACGCAGCAGGTCGCGACGGTGGCTGAGCAGGCCGGAAGTGCTGCCGCCCAAGCTTCCACAGCCGCGCGGCAGCAGGCACGCGGTGCTGAGGATTTGGCTGCCGCTATCGAGGAGATTGCCTCTCTGGCCGACGAACTCCAGATCGCGGAGTCGTAACAAAATGGTCGAGAAGGCTCCGCTGGCGGCCTCCGAGTTGTTCCTCACAGTGGAAGTGGGCCGCGATCGTTTCGCCCTGCCGGCCGCGGACGTCGCCGAGGTGATCCGGCCGCCGGCCTTGACCCGAGTGCCGCTCAGCCCGCCGAGCCTGCTGGGCGTCGCCAACCTGCGTGGCGCCGTGATGCCGGTTGTATCCCTTCACGGTCTCCTGGGGGACGAGACGAATCCGAGTGCGAGGACCCGGGTCGTTGTCCTGAATCGCAGTACGCCGATCGGCCTTGTCATCGACAGAGTGGCATCCCTGGAGCAGGATGCTGGAGCAGATGCATCGAGGCTTGCAGATGGCGAGCGAACGACCGAACGTCAGATCGACCTCGACGCGCTGCTGTCCCGCAATTTCGGTCACTTCGAGAAACGTGCACAACTCCCTCGTGTCTCAGACAATTCTAATTCGGAGGCCGGAGAGGATGCGAGAGGCGATGAAATTCCTTTCGTCTGCTTCTCGGTCGCAGGTCAGGACTTCGCGCTACCTCTCAGCTATGTTGAAGAGATCGTGACGATTCCAGCCGGGGTTGCGGCTGTTCCTCAGGCGGATGGCGTCATGCTCGGGGTCATGGCTTTGCGAGGGCGTCTGCTCCCGCTCGCCTCCCTCGGCGGGCTTCTCCGCTTGCGAAGCGGCGGGAATGGATTTGACAAATCCAAGGCGCTGGTCGTTCGGATAGGCGAGGCTCTCGTGGGGCTCGTTGCGGATGGCATGAAGGAGATTCTCCGCATTCGCACGGGTGAGATCGATCCTGTTCCAGCTCTCTTGTCGCGAGGCGAGGCAGAGGCGAGAATCCAAGGAATCTGCAGGCTCGAAGGTGGCCGGCGGTTGGTTTCGGTTCTCGCAGCCGAGAGCTTGTTCCGCGATCAGGTCTGGGCCGAGCACGTGGCACCGCACATCGAGAAGAGTTCAGCGTTGAGCATCGATAATGCTTCGAATGACGACGAGCAGTTCATCGTGTTCCGCTTGGGCGATGAGGAATACGGGCTGCCCATCGCGTCCGTGGACGAAATCGTGCGCGTTCCGGAAACCTTGTCTCGCCTGCCCAAAGCTCCCGCCTTCATCGAGGGGGTCATGAACCTGCGTGGGCGCGTCGTTCCGGTGATCGATCAGAGGCGCCGCTTCAAGGTGTCCGGCAACGGGCAAAAACGCCGCGAACGTGTCATCGTGGTCACGATCGACCGAATGCAAGCCGGCTTCGTGGTCGACCATGTCTCCGAGGTTCTCAAGATCCCTCAAACCCAGCTTCGGGCAACACCCGATCTGGCGACAGATGGAAGCCAGGTCATCGACCGGATCGCGAACATCGATGCCGAGAGGCGGATGATCCTGCTGCTCGATCCACGCGAGCTTTTAGACCGGGCAGAGAAGGATCTCCTTGCCGCGATGGGTGGCGATCACCCGGATCGGCCTGCTTCGTGATCCGGTTGCTGATTGTCGACGACTCACCCCTGATGCGACGTCTTCTCGGCAATGTCTTCGCGGCCGAGCGGGATTTCGAGATCGCTTTCGCACGCAACGGTCTGGAGGCTTTAGAACAGATTCCCGTATTCAGTCCGGATGTCATCACGCTGGATATCCAGATGCCCGAGATGGATGGTTTGATCTGTCTGGACCGCATCATGCTGGAGCATCCTTGCCCCGTCGTGATGGTCTCGTCTCTCACGACGGAAGGAGCAGACGCTACGCTCAAGGCTATCGACTTGGGAGCCGTCGATTTCATCACTAAGCCGGGGAGGGCAGTCTCCCTGGAGATCGAGACGCTTGCTCCAATCCTCGTCGAGAAGGTCCGCGCTGCATCCCGGGCGCGCCTGCCGGGGACGTTGAGGCTGGCGGATCGGGTGCGATTGAGGAGCGGGTTGGATTTGAAACCGATGCCGGTCACGCAAAAGCCTCTTCGACCGCTGTCGGCCATACGCAGGAGCAGCAAGGCTAATTCCCCCGTTCGGAATCTTGTTCTCATCGGCACCTCAACGGGCGGCCCTCCGGCCCTGGATGCTCTGCTTTCGCGGCTTCCGCCAGACTTCCCATATCCTGTGGTAGTGGCGCAGCATATGCCGGGATCGTTCACAGGGCCGCTTGCCCGCCGCCTGGACAAGTTGTGCGCGTTGAGCGTCGTGGAAGTCACGCGCCCGATGCCTCTCGAATGCGGAACCATCTACATCGGCAAGGGCGACGCAGACGTGATCGTCAGTATGCGCCCGGATGGTCCGGTCGTGCTGGCCGCCCCGTCCCTTCCCGAGCATCGTTGGCACCCGAGCGTCGACAGGCTCGTCGACAGTGCCATGCAACACTATTCCGCGTCCGGCTTGATCGGCGTGCTGATGACCGGCATGGGAAGCGACGGTGCGCAGGCAATGACCCGGCTTCGAGAGCAAGGCGGACGCACGATTGCCGAATCGGAAGAAAGCGCTGTGGTCTGGGGCATGCCCGGCGAACTCGTCCGGCGAGGTGGCGCGGAAGTCGTCGTTCCCCTGGAGCAGATCGCCGATCGGATCATCGCCATGGCGCGGCTCCCATGAGCAAGCGTCAGCCGCCTGCTCGATCCGCTGAAGAGGGTCGGGAAACCGGAGAACATCTCAGCCCGGATGCGATCCGCAACCTTTGCGAGCTGCTCTACCGCCGCACCGGAATGATCTTCGGTGAAAGCAAGCGCTACTACATAGAAAGGCGCGTTGCAGACCGGATGTCCGCGACGGGGATGCGCACCTTCCCGACCTATTTCTCGCATGTTCAAGCGAGCGAGACCGAGATCGAGAGCCTGATCAACATCTTCACGGTCAATGAGACCTATTTTTATCGTGAGGAGAACCAGCTCCAATGCTTGGGCCGGTCCTTGTTGCCGAACATCGTACGGGATAGGAAACCCGGCGATCTCGTGCGCATCTGGTCGGTGCCATGCTCGACCGGCGAGGAGCCGTATTCGATCGCCATATGGCTTCTCGAGAACTGGCTGATGGTCGACGCCTACCATATCGAGATCGTCGGCTCCGATATCGACACGTGCGCTTTGCAGATGGCTGTAGCCGGTGATTATCGTGAGCGCGCATTGTCCCGTCTGCCGCCCGATGTGATCGAACGTTATTTCGAAAGTCCCTATAACAATTCGCGTAGGATCATTCAGGACATCCGGGAATCCGTGACGTTTACATCGGTCAATCTTGTCGATCGAGCGTCCGTCACGACCCAGGGCCGGTTCGATATCGTCTTCTGCCGCAATGTCCTGATCTATTTCGACGATGCATCGCGTCTTCTGGCAGCCAATCATCTCTACGATGCTTTGAATCCGGGCGGCTACATCTGTCTCGGCCATACGGAGTCGATGAGCCGGATCTCGAACCGTTTCAGGCTTTGCCGTTTCGAGGATGCGATCGTTTATCAACCGCGGGAGGAGGATCGATGACGGACGACCTCCTTGAGCACTTCATCGTTGAGGCGCGCGAACTGGTTCAGCAGGCCACCGACGATCTCCTGGCTCTCGAACGCGATCCTGCCAGTGCCGTCCATCTGGATAGCGCCTTTCGAGCCATTCATACGCTGAAGGGCTCAGTGGGGCTGTTCGATTTCGCTCCCATGGGGCATGCGCTCCACGCGGCAGAGGATCTTTTAAGCGCGCTCAAAGGGCGACAAGCACGCCTCGACGGCGACGCGATCGACATCCTCCTTCAATGTATCGGCCAAACGGACCGCTGGGTTGGCTTCATCGAAGAAAGCGGGCAGCTTCCGCCGGAGGCCGTCGAAGAAGGACAATGCCTTGCAGGAGGGCTGCGGTCACAGCTTGGTCAGGAGAGCGAGGCACCTGCTCCCATGGTTCCCGTTGCCGATATCGGGTGGGTCGATGCCTTACAAGCGACCATCGATGCGAAGGCGCGTGACGCTTCGCTCATAGCGGTCCGGTACAGCCCGAGGGTTGATTGTTTCTTTGCCGGCGACGATCCCCTGGCGCTTCTGCGATCGGTTCCGGACCTTGTGGCACTCCGCGTGGTCGGCAGGGACCCATGGCCTCCTCCCGCAGAGATCGATCCTTTCGCCTGCAACCTCCTGATCGAAGCAATATCCGCCGCTCCGTTCGATGCCGTGAAGGCCGTTTTCCGTTTCGTGCCTGATCAAGTGGCGATTCATGATTTGAGCGCGCATGGGACCCGTGAGCCTGACAGAGCCGGAGCCGAGGGGCCTACAGGCCATGATCCGCTTGCATCCGATGGATCGGGTGCGCGGGTCATAAGGATCGATGCCACCCGGATCGATCGTCTCGCGGATCTCGTCGGAGAGATGGTCGTTGCCAAGAACGTCTTGGCGCATCTTGTCTCCCTAGGTGACGGATTGGATCGGGCCGCTCTGGTCCAGGGCATTCAGACAAGTCATGCTGCCATCGATCGGTTGGTCGGTGACATGCATAGGGCAGTCATGGATGTGCGCATGATGCCGATGCGCAAGGTTTTCCGGCGCTTTCCGCGGGCTGTTCGCGAGATCGCCGCGCAACTCGGAAAGACCGTCGATTTCTTCGTGGACGGCCACGATGTCGAGGCGGACAAATCTGTCGTGGAGGGCCTGTCCGAACCTCTGGTCCATGTGCTGCGCAATGCCGTTGCCCATGGTGCGGAGCCAGATGCAATGCGCCTCGCCACAGGAAAGCCAGCTAAAGCGAGGATCGATCTCCGCGCCCGCCGCGAAGCGGATTGGGTCGTTGTCGAAGTGAGCGACGATGGATCGGGCATCGATCCCGCGACGATCCGGCGGACAGCCCTGGGGCGTGGCGTCGTTTCAGGGGATCAGCTCGCTCGGATGAGCGATGCGGAGGTCACAGATCTGATCTTCGCTCCTGGGTTCTCGACCGCGGAAAAGGTTACGGATTTGTCCGGTCGCGGGGTAGGGATGGACGCGGTGCGCACTGCGGTCAAAAGGCTGGGCGGCCAGATCAGCGTTCACAGCGTGCCCGGGCGAGGAACGACGATCCGTTTTGCCCTGCCGCTCACCGTCGTCATGACAAAGGCCATGCTGATCCGCGTCGGGGGCGAGACCTATGGAATCCCGATGGATGATATCTTGGAGACGACCTTCGTTCCGGCCTCTCGCATCCTACCCATCCAGGAAAGCGAGGCCTTTGTGCTGCGCGACCGGACGCTTCCATTGGTGCGGCTCGCCGATCTCCTCGACATCCCCTCCCAGGTTGTTCCCGGAACCGGTACAAAGGTCGTCGTCATGCGGGTTGAAGGTGAAAAAGTCGGACTCGCGGTCGATGGATTTGCCGAGCGCATGGATGTCCTGATGCGACCCATGACCGGCCTCCTGGCCGGAATGCCCGGACTTATGGGCACAACCCTGCTCGGTGACGGCGGCGTCCTCATGATTCTCGATGTCCCGGGGTTGATCGGATGAGCGTGCGTTTGGAAGGTGCAGTCATCCTGCTCGAGGGGCCGTGCCGGGCGGAGGACGCCGAGCCCCTCCTTGCGTGGCTCCAAGCGGACGGAAGCCGCATTGTGGACCTGACAACCGCGGAGCATCTTCATGGAGCAGTGTTTCAGGTTTTGATGGCTTTGAATCCGGAGATTCGAGGAGAAGGAAAAGATGCTTTCGTTCGTGACTGGCTGAGCCCTATTCTAACGGCGGCAAAGCCTCATCGCCCGGAGTAGAACGGTGCCTGAGCAGTTGTCATTCCGTCCGTGTACTCTAAAAGATAAAATTACTTTTCTGTTTCAAGCAGAACCGGCCAATATTGGCCGTTGTGATCCCGCTGGCGGAGCATCTGAGTGCCTACAACCGTACTGATCGTCGACGACAGCAAGCTGGCGCGCATTGTCGCGGGCAAGGCCTTAAGCGCTCTGCAGCCCGAATGGGAGCGTATCGAGGCCGGCAATGCGCACGATGCTCTGGCGACCTTCCGCGAGAAGAAGATCGACATCGCGATGATCGACTTCAACATGCCGGACAAAGATGGGCTGGAACTGGCGGCCGAGTTGCGAGCCCTCCAACCGACGATGCCTATTGCGGTCATCACCGCCAATATTCAGGATGAAGTGATTGCCCGCGCAAGAGAGGTGAATGCCACATTTGTGAGCAAGCCTCTGACGGAGGATAGCTTGAGAGGGTTCATCGCGGGAGCCGCTTTGCGCCTTCGGTCGGGCGGCGCATGAGCATGATGAGCGGTGGTGTCCTCCTATCCGATCTCGAACACGATGCTCTGACGGAAATCGTCAATATCGGGGTCAGCCGTGCCGCTTCGAGCCTGCGCAAGATGGTCGGCGAAGAGGTCCTTCTGTCGGTTCCCTCCATCGAGATCATGGCTCCTCAGAACGCAGCCCGCCTCATCGGCGAGCGCGAAACGGACAGCCTCGTTGCTATCCAGCAGCAGTTCGAAGGTGCCTTCTCCGGGCGGGCGCTGTTGATTTTTCCCGAGGCGACCAGCTTCGATCTCGTCAAGGCCATCATCGGGAACGACGTGCCGCCGGAGCAGATCGTCGAGATGGAGCAGGAAGCTCTGGCGGAGACAGGCAACATTATACTGAATGGCTGCCTTGCGACCATGGCGAACATGCTGAAGCGCTCCCTCAATATCTCGCTGCCGGAGGTCATTCGCGGCGACGGTATGAGGCTCTTCACGGATGCGCATGAATCTTCCGATGAAGGACTCGTTCTTTTCCTCTACATCAATTTCTCCGTCCGGAACCGCGATATTCGAGGTTATATCGCCATGCTGATGGATTTGCCGTCGCTCTCAGCGCTCAAGGAACTGATCGCGTGCTTCATCGACCGGGTCATGGGAGACGAGGCTTAGACGATGGTCTCCAAGATTCGCCTCTACGTTTCTTACCGCATATGACGGCGCCAATCCTATCTCAGGGTGAAGCACGGAAGGCTATCGAAGCCGCCGCCGGAGAGCTGCGCTTCATGGCAGGTCGGGTTTTCGGGGCTTTCGAGAAATCCGGGCTCCCGATGATCGCGACGGATCCCCGAGCTCCGGACAATCCGATCGTGTACGTCAACGATGCCTTCTGCAAGGTCACCGGTTATTCGCCGGAGGAGGCGATCGGGAGGAACTGCCGCTTCCTCCAGGCTCCCCGGGTGGACGATAATACCGTCACGCGAATTCGAGAAGCGATCTCGGCTGGGAGGGCAATCTCGGCTGAACTGCTCAATCGTCGCAAGGACGGAACGGAATTCTGGAACCATCTTTTCATTACGCCTATCTCCGATGGAGGCAGCGATCCTCGGTTTTTCCTGGCGACCCAGGTCGATGTCACCCAGGCCTACGAGTCACGAACGGTGCAGGCTGCGCTCGAGGCGAGCCAGAAGGAGCTTGACCAGACCAACGAGCGGCTTCGGCTTACGCTGACCGTTGCCGGAACAGGAGGCTCGTGGGATTGGGACATTCCGAACGGACGCTTGACCGGGGATGCGCGCTTCGCCGCGCTTCATGACCTGAATTCCTCCGAGGCGGCAAAAGGGCTGCCGACCGAGGCCTTTTTCAAGGCGATTCACCCGGACGATCGCCGCAGAATTCGCCTTGCCGTCGGTGGCATTCTCAACGGGGCGGAGATCTTTTCGAAAGAATATCGTCTGTTGGCCTCGGACGGTTCGGTCCGCTGGGCGCTGGCGCGGGGACGTTGCCACTATGGCAATGACGACAGGCCCGTGCAGTTTACGGGCGTCGTTACGGACATCACCGAACAGAAGCATGTCGAGGAGCGTCTTCGAATTGCGCAGAGTGCCGGCGGCATCGGGACGTTCGAGTATGTGGATGGCTACGCCACCGTGAACGTTTCGGCGGAGTTCTGTCGTCTCCTCGGACTTCATGCCAGCAACGTTCTCCCGGTTCGGACGGTCAATTCCCTCATCGAGCCAGGCGATCGCGTCCTCGTGGAGCAGAGTTCTGGCGGTGGTGCCTCCTATGTCGAGTTCCGGATAAGACGCGCGGATGACAAGAAGCTTCGCTGGCTCGCCCGCAGGGGCGAGTATGTGCGCGATGCGGAAACGGCCGGGTTACGCTTCATCGGCGTCATCTACGACATCACGGCAGCCAAGGAATCGGAGGCGAGGCTCCGAGAGCTGAACGAGAAGCTCGAAAACCGCGTCGAGGAGCGCACTCGCGAGCGCGACCGACTCTGGAGCTTGTCGAGCGATCTGTTCAGCGTTTGCGACAGCGGCGGCTATCTCAGTGCCGTGAATCCAGCCTGGACGGAACTCCTGGGATATCGGGAGGACGAGATCGTCGGAACCCGGGTCGATGCCTGGATCCACGAAGAGGATCGGGAATTGGGCAACACCCTGCTTGAGACCTTGAAACAGGGCAAGGCGATTACCGACATCGATCTTCGCGTTCCGGCGAAGGACGGGTCCCATCGGTGGATCAACTGGACCTTCGCTCCCGCAGAGAACGTCTTCTATAGCGTCGGCCGCGACGTGACCCAGCGCAAGCAGCTTGAGGACCAGCTTCGGCAAAGCCAAAAGATGGAGGCTGTCGGGCAGCTGACGGGTGGTATCGCCCACGATTTCAACAATCTTTTGACCGGCATCGTCGGCTCGCTCGATCTTCTGCAATCGCGCATGGCGCAAGGGCGGCTCGAGCGACTTGATCGCTATATCAACGCGGCGACGGTCTCGGCCAACCGCGCCGCCGCGCTGACGCATCGTCTTCTGGCTTTCGCCCGGCGGCAGCCGCTCGATCCGAAGCCGGTCGAAGCCAATCGGCTGATCCTTTCGATGGAGGAACTTCTTCGACGGACATTGTCTGAGGCGATCCAGCTCAGGATATCCGCGTGCGAGGGTCTTCCACTGACGCTTTGCGATCCTAACCAACTGGAAAGCGCCATTCTCAATCTTGCGATCAACGCCCGGGATGCCATGCCGGACGGCGGGGTGCTCACCATCGAGACGTCGATCTCAAAGCTTGATCGCACCTGTGCCGCGTCACAGCAGGGTATTGTCCCAGGCCGTTATGTCACGATCAGCGTCTCCGACACGGGAACCGGCATGCCTGCCGATGTGCTGGCGCAGGCTTTCGATCCGTTCTTCACGACAAAGCCGCTCGGCGAAGGAACGGGCCTCGGCTTGTCCATGGTTTACGGTTTCGCAAAGCAGTCCGAAGGCCATGTCCGGATCTACAGCGAGGTTGGGCAAGGCACGACGGTGACGATCTACCTTCCGTGCCACGCGGGGGAACTGGACGGTGAGGTCCCGGCGCCTGCGTCGAGCGAAACTCATCGGGCCGGGGCGGGGGAGACGGTCCTGGTCGTCGAGGACGAGCCGGTCGTCCGCTCCCTCATCCTCGAAGTCTTGGCTGATCTCGGATACCAGGCTTTGGAAGCGATGGACGGCCCGTCGGGCCTCAAGATCCTGGAGTCGAAGCAGCGGGTCGATCTGCTCGTCAGTGATGTGGGTCTTCCTGGTCTGAACGGTCGCCAACTCGCCGATCATGCCCGTCTAGTGCGACCTCACCTGAAGGTGCTCTTCATCACGGGCTATGCCGAGCAGGCCGCCATCGCATCCGGATTCCTGGCGCCTGGCATGGAGATGATCACGAAACCCTTCGCCATTGAGGATCTGGCTGCACGGATCCGCGAAATCCTCGCAAAGGGCTGATCGATATTGAGGCACTTCTCATCGTCAAAGCCTGCAAACTCGTAACGGACATAGGTACGCAGTGCGGATAGACAAAAAATTCGTGCCGTAAGGGGATGCGCAGTCCTACAGATATCTGAGCAACGGGGGAGTGTTCACGGCATCCTCGTCAAGGCCACGTAAATGTGTAAAGCCGCAGCAGGCGCTGCGGCTTGAACACTGATGCTGTTGAAGGCGTATTGCTGCCGACAGTATTTGACCGCGGCCCAGCTCAGACGATAAAGAAATCCTTCTCTGTGATCGGAAGATGCTTCGAGAGCTTTGCGATCAGCTTCTTCGCAGCCGATCCCGTGCCGTCAGGGTCGTAATACAGGTCGCCAGTATGATCATTGTAAATGATTCGGTCGTTTTTGTCGTGCGCTGCGCTACCCGTCCAGAATGCACTCGCCTTCAGTCGCCCCAGAGGGCCAAGTTTGGTGAAGACATCTTTCTCCAAGTGGATGCTGTCGTACTTCACAGAGAAATCCATGATCGTGTCCACGTTGGATTTAACCGGATTATTCTCGAAAAGGAATATGTCGGAGCCGGTTCCGCCCTTCAATGTGTCATTGCCAAGTCCGCCGGACAGATAATCATTTCCGGTTGAGCCCGATAGCTTGTCATTGCCACGACCGCCGTACAGCCTATCGTTACCGCTGCCACCGTCGATGCGGTCGTTGCCGCCGTATCCCTTGATCATGTCATTTCCGGTCCCGCCGGAGATGCTGTCATTGCCATCATTTCCCAAAAGCCAATCGTCGCCGTTTCCACCGTCGATGGCGACCGCACCGTATTGGTAGCGAGGCGTGGTCAGGTCAACGATATCGTTTCCATCGCCGCTGAAGATCTGCGTTACGTTGATCAAACGCGGTGTGTCCGTGTTCGATGTGTCGAGATAAATCAGGTCTGCATCAGCCGTGCCGAAGATGGTAAAGGAGTCGCTCGCATCGCCCCAGGTTGCGAGGCTTGCACGCCCATATACCTGGGTCGACGTGCCGGACGTAGGTTCGCCAAGCGTCCCCATGTCGGTGAACGCGTCGAACTTGAAAGTTCCGTCCCAATTCAGAAATTGCATAATGCTGACCTCAACCGATGACTTGGCCCCGTTGCTGACGCGTGATTTCTCTGAGCAACTAGAAGAGAATTGCTGTTATACGTCGCAAAAGCATATGTGGTGAATGCAACGTCATTAAAGACACTTAAACGTGTATCACACTTAAAGATGATATCTCTAAAACTGGAAGTATTATGCGCCTAATTCTAAAATGGTATTTGTTATGTAAAACCAAATCCGCTGGCTATAATTGATATATACCGAAAAATTGATCTACTCACATGGAATGGCCGGATCCGGATGCTAGGGTTTCAAGGGCCGCCAGGTCACTCTGACTGGTTACCCCTAACGCGCTTAGGCAGCTTCACTTTATCTCACTTAGGTTTCCTGTCCTCAGCAGGCATGCTGATCTGATCATCTCCAGACGGCTCCAACTTTAGCGTGAGGCATGACGCTGGACCAAATGGACATCGAGATTGCTTACAGGTTGCCGAGCGCCGCAATGGATGCTGTGCGCGTGGTGACTGTCCGTCATCTGGATGATCTGAAACCGCATACGGAAGCATGGGATCGTTTGGCCTGGGAGGCACCTCAGGGGCTTGCGACCATGCTTCCGGCCTGGGTAAAGGCCACATTCCAGCATGGTCTTTGGCCGCATTGGCGTTGGATGTGTTGTTTTGCCTATGCGGGACAACGATTGGTCGGCGTGATGCCCGTCGTGATCATGCCCCATCCGATCCTCGGCCATCGCCGACCTCTGCTACGCACCTATGGAAAGCTGACGCCTTCGGGCGATATCGCTTTAGCGTCAGACTGCGCGACCGAAGCGTTTGCCGCATTACTGGCGGAGGTGGTGCGCCAGGAGCCGAGTCACGTCGGACTTGATCTGCAGGCCGTGCGGAAAAATTCGCCTGTCTGGTCCGCTCTGCAGAACGGAGCGGCACGGCACATCGCGTGCACCAGCGCACGCCACGGCTTCTCTATACTTGATGTGAGCGGGAGCTTCGATTCCTTCATTGGAAATCTGAAGAAGATGGCGAGCAACCTGGGACGATTCCATCGCAAGATCAAAAAGCGTGGAAAGGTCCGCTTTGAGATCGTTGACGGCCGGCATGCTCGGGCCGATTTCCTGTCCCAGTTCGCAGCACTGGAAGCTGCGGGCTGGAAGGGGCGCTGTGGAGGCGCGATTCTCAACAATCCGGACTCGTTCGCCTTTCATGCAGCCTTGGTCGAGAACTTCGCTGCGCAGGGCCGCTTGATGTGGCACCGAATCTGGGTCGACGACACCCTCGTGGGGGCCCAGATCGCGTTGAGGTGCAACAGATCGCTCATGCTGCCGAAGTACACCTTCAACGAGGACTTCGCCGAGTGCCGCGTCGGCACACTCCTGACTGAGGCTACCATTCGGGACGGGTTTGCCCGACCGGAGTTGGACGAGATCAATCCAATGAGCAAGGCGCAGGCTCATTCCTATTGGCACATGCCCGAGGAGGAATATATCGACCTGCATCTTGTGCGCCGGTCTGCGATGCCGATGCTAATCCATCTACCCGGTATCTGGTTGCGCAAGGCCTATTGGACACATATCCGTTCGCGGGTGCCAGAATCCGTCAGAGAACTCTATCGGCGATACAGGCGCCGGGGTGGACGCAAACCCAGGCGCGCTGCGGAGGCTCACTTCATCCCGCAGGGAAACATCATTCACAAGCGTATGTCGTGACTCTCACTCGTTGCAGGCCGAGCGTTTCGAATCACGCTTCCGGCCGATGTCATTCTGACGATTTGGGTTCGTCCAATTCTGTTTAACAGGCAGAATCTCGCGCTGAATTCCCGCGCTCGGCATAGGATCTCGCCAGGACCGCACAGACCAGCAGCTGGATCTGGTGGAACAGCATCAGCGGCAGGATGACAGCGCCGATCATGCTCGCCGGGAACAGGATGCTGGCAATCGGGACGCCGCTTCCGAGGCTCTTCTTGGATCCACAGAATACGATCGCGATCTCGTCTCGGCGCGAGAAGCCGAAGAGCCGGCTTGCCGTCGTCGTGAGAGCCAGGACCGCAGCGAGGAGCATGCAGCTCACGAGGACCAGGACGAGCATGTCGAGGGGGGCCAATCGCCGCCAGAGATTGTTGATGGCAGCTTCCCCGAAGGCGTAATAGACGACCAGCAGGATCGCGCCGCGATCTACGATGCCCGTCAGCGTTCGGCGTTTCTCGACCCATTGTCCGACCCACGGGCGCGCGAGGTGTCCGATTGCGAAGGGGACGAGAATCTGCAGCACGATTTCCCCGATCTCTCCGAACGACACATGTCCCTGAGTCTGCATGAAGAGACCCATGAGGAGGGGTGTCAGGAAGACCCCGAGAACATTGGAGGCCGATGCGCTGCAGATTGCGGCTGCGACGTTCCCGTGTGCCAATGATGTGAAGGTGATGGAAGATTGGATCGTGGAGGGGAGAAGACAGAGATAGAGGATTCCTAAGGCTATTCCAGGTGCGAAATGCGATTCAAGAAATGTCTTCGTGAGCACTCCGAGAACCGGGAACAGGATGAATGTCGCGGCGAACACCATCAGGTGGAGGCGCCAGTGAACGACGCCCTCGACGATAGCCTTCCGCGAAAGACGGGCGCCTTGAAGAAAGAACAGGAGTGCGATCGAGCCGGCGATCACCATCTTGAGGATGGGGGCCGCCGCACCCGTTGCGGGCAGGAACGTCGCAAGGAGGGCAGTTGTTACAAGGGCGACGGTGAAACGGTCGGGTCGCAGGAGGGAGAGAAAAGCCATGGATGACGCGCCCCGACGTGAGCTTCAGGACCGGGAGCTGAAGAAGCGTGCATCCTGCTGCCGGCGCAGGTCCATCAGCGCCGAATCCGCCTGAAGCTCGAGGTCGCCGACGCGGATTTCCTGCCCTCTGAGGATCGGTGTCGCCAAGCGGCAATCGGCCGCTAGATAGAAGGGCGCGGGCGCGTTCGCCGTGAGAGGGCTTGCCGGGCGGAATTCGGCGGTGACACCGGAGATCGTATGGTGGTGTCCCCCCATGGAAAGAACCGTGCCGGCCGGCAGATCCTCGGTCGCCACGGCGATCAGGTCATAACGGGGCCGGTAATCGTAACCGTACCCGGATGTCTGATGGATCGCGGCATCGAGGACGCTTGTGGCCGCTTCAAGGCCGAGTAGGTGCCGCGGCAGGAACACCATTGCGTTTGCACCCGTCCGGCTGACGATGTGGCCCTTCTGGGCCAGCATGTCCCAGCTCTTCGCGTCGTCGCAGCGGACGACCACGAACACACCACCCGCGAAGCTGATTTCATCGGGCTTGCGCAGGCAATGGAATACATCAAGGCGCCGGTCGCCCGAAAGGATTCCGCCATCGCCGCGCTGCGAGAAGATCGTCGGAACTTCATTGATGCGGGCGAGCGGTGCGTGAAGATCGAAGCGATCCGGCTGCAGGCCCGTGGCGTTTGCGACCACCATCAATTCGCAGAGATCTGGAACAGCCCGTTGCGGGAATTCAGCGATGGCGCGGCCCCTCGCGGTGAGGATCTCGCTCACGTCCCGTTGGCCGAGAGCCCAATGGCCTTCCAGATCCACGTTCTCTGCGGACCGTTCATTGCTAACGAGGCGGCGCGAGGAGGGATCGAAGACGAAATCGTACTCGCTCGACTTGCCGGCCGCGACGATGTGAAACCCCATGACCTCCGCCCAGGTCGCCAGCCCAATGAGGAGGCCCGGCTGATCTCCGTCAACTGTCGTGACGACGCGGTTGCGTTCGGCGGCAAGCGCCTTGAGCCCGGGGCCCACGACGCTGTCGAGTTCCTTCGTGACGAGCGCGAGGTGCTTTTCCGCCTCAAGGGCGATAAAGCCATGGCGAGCCGCGGCCTGTGGTTGCCCCGTCGCTTCCACGAGCACGTCGAAGGGAAGGTCGGAGACGAGGGCGAGATCCTTAACTGCGATGAAGTCGTTACTATCCCACGCCGCCTTCGCATCACGCGCAGTGTCGCAGATCCGGATACTGCGTGGGTCTACGCCGGCTGCCTTCAAACCTGCCGCCGCACTCTCGGCCGTGAGATCCACGGCAATTCGCGCATTCATCAGGGGAACGCGTTGCGCCTGTGCAAGAAAACTCTGGCCGAAGCCACCTGTGCCGACGACGCAAGTCTCGACCGGACGGTCCGCCTTCGCATAGTAATCATGGTAATTCATCGCGCGTATCTCCCCATCCGGCAGGCTGGCACCCCCGGCTTATTGTGCAGTCTGACGCTGACGTCTCGAAGCCGACGTTCTAGAGCTGTTTCCACTCACGTGGAATCATCGCCCTTCTTTGCGGAGCCGATTATTTTACGGCGAACTAGATCCGCCTCGCCGTAAAATAATGCTCTAGCGAAGCATGCTCCAAGCCTTCAGGAAGAAGTCCGGGGCTCCGAAGTTCCCCGACTTCAGCGCAAGCGCGAGATCACTGCCTGCAAGCGAGCGCGTCCAGGGGACGCCGGGATCGATTTCGGGTCCGATGGCGAGGGCATCGACGTCGAGGGCGTTCACCACGGCGCCGGATGTCTCGCCGCCAGCGACGATGAGGCGGGTAAAGCCGAGAGCCGGTAGCGCTTTTGCGATCTCCGCAAGCGTGTTCTCGACGATCTCTCCGGCATTCATGCGCCCGAGTTTGCTTTGAACCGCAAGAACCTCCTCAGGAGTTGCGGTGGAATAGATCAGCGCAGGCCCGCTCGCAGGCTGCGCCTTCAGCCAGTCGAGTGCGGCCTGCGCATCGGTCGCACCCGAAGCCAGCTCCATGGCGTCGAGACGCAGCGCAGGAATTCCGGCATCGAGCGCCGCCCGGACCTGCCCTCGCGTCGCGGTGGAGCAGGATCCGGCCAGGATGACGCTCCGTCCGGCCGGCGCTTCGAACCCGGTCCTGCTTGCGTGACCCGAACGAGCGCCCTGCCTGTAGGCTGCTGGTAGGCCCATGGCGACGCCCGATCCGCCCGTGATGAGAGGGAAGTCTGCTGCAGCGAGGCCGATGTCACGAAGATGCGCGTCGTTCAGCGCATCCACGATCGCGATCCGATGTCCCGCGGATCTCTCGCGGTGAAAGGCCGAGCGAATGGCGTCCGGTCCGGCCTCGACATCGTCATAGGACACGAGGCCGACCGAGAGATTCGTCTGACGCTGAAGCACACGCACGAGGTTGGAATCACGCATGGGCGTAAGTGGATGATCCTTCATGCTGCTTTCGTGAAGAAGGACGCCATTGACGAAGAGGTGCCCCTTGTAGACGGTTCGGCCGTTTGCCGGAAAGGCCGGGCACGCGAGGGTAAAGTCACTTTCGGTGAATGGAAGGAGCGCCTCGGTGACCGGTCCGATATTTCCTTCGTCCGTTGAATCGAAGGTCGAACAGTACTTGAAGAACAGGTGCTGCGCGCCGGCCTGTTTGAGGGCCTTTGCAGCAATCAAGGAGAGATCAATAGCCTCCTGCGCGGGATTGGTCCTGGATTTCAGCGCAACGACGACAGCGTCTGCGTCTGCCAGATCCAGTTCGGGGCGCGGCACTCCGATCGTCTGGATGGTCCGAAGCCCCTCGCGGGCCAGCATGAGGGCCAAGTCCGTTGCCCCGGTCAAATCATCGGCGATGCATCCGAGCTTCATGCCACAGCTCCATGGGCGGTCGAGGAAGGATCCTGGGTCCATTTTGTCAGCCACCCGAGGCCATCCTCCGTGCGCCCACGCGGTTTGTACTCGGCGCCGATCCACCCGTCATATCCCAGGCGGTCGAGGAACTGACAGATATAGCGGCAGTCGATCTCGCCTTCATCCGGCTCGGCCCGGCTCGGGACGGCGGCGACCTGTACGTGGCCGACGAGATCGAGATGATCCTTGAGCCGTCGGGTCAGATCGCCTTGCATGATCTGGGTGTGATAGCAGTCGAACATGATCTTCACGTTCCGACGTCCGACTTGGTCGATGATCGAGGCAGCCTGCTCGACCGTGTGCAGAAAGTATCCTGGTTTGTCCCGATGATTGATCGGCTCGATCAGAACCGTCATGCCCGCTCGGGCAGCCTTGTCGGCTGCCAGCGTCAGGTTCGCTACGAAAGTCCGTTCGGCAATCGCCATCGAATCGGAGGAAACAGTTCCGGACATGCAGTGGACGGCCGTCGCGCCGATGGCATGGCCGTAGGAAACGGCCTGATCGACGGCCTGCTGGAATTCGTTTTCTCGGCCCGCCAAGGCTCCCAGCCCGAAATCCCCCGCAGCAGCATTCCCGACCGGTGTGTTCAGTCCGAGCATGGTGACCTGGCTGCGAGTCAAGGCGCTGCGCATGTCGGCCGCGGGAACCTCGTAAGGCCAATGCATCTCGACGGCTTTGAAGCCCGCAGCGGCTGCTCCGGCGACGCGGTCGATTTCGGGAAGCTCAGTGAAGAGAAAGCCTAGGTTGGCCGAGAAACGTGGCATCGATTCATCCGCAGGTATGAGAATGGTGATGGGGAGAGGAGCAGCATTCCTGCGTGCCGCCAGGTGCTTCTTCAGCAATCGCCTCATCCAGATTGAAATGCGTCACAAGATCCCGAACCTGCGCGCGGGTCAGCAGGCGCGGATTGAGGCCGTGCAGGAGGAGGCGCAGTTTCGCGGTCTCTTCCAGCTCCTCAGTGGCATAGACGGCAGCCTCCAGATCCTTGCCGGCCACGACAGGGCCGTGATTGGCCAGAAGAACCGCGCTGTACTTTCCTGCAAGCCCCCGGATCGCATCGGCCACGGCGGGATCTCCCGGCCGGTAATACGGAACGAGGGCCGTCCGGCCGATCTTCATGACGTAATAGGCCGTCATGGGCGGCAGCGCATTGGCCGGGTCGACGTCGGGCAGCATCGAGACCGCGACGGAGTGAGTGGAGTGCAGATGAACGATCGCACCCGCGTCCTTGCGAGTCGCATAAAGCGCGGAGTGGAGGGGCAACTCCTTTGTCGCGGCGTCGCCGGAGACGAGGCGCCCCTCGGAGTCGAGCTTGCTCAACCGGGCCGGATCCAAGAAGCCGAGGGAACTGTTGGTCGGGGTCGTCAGCCATCCTCCGTCGCTCAGGCGGATCGAGATGTTTCCGGACGAGCCTGCGGTGAGACCACGCTCGAACAGGGAGCGCCCAAACTGGCAGATCGTCTCGCGCAGGCGGCTCTCATCGCTCATGGGAAGCCTTTGGAATCCTTTGGGGGTGACGTGGAAGCTCAATGACGGCTGCTATCAGATGGCGTGACGGACGCGCTCCCATGTCTTTTCCATATGGGCGTTGAGGATCTTCGACAGGCGATCTGCATCGCGCGCCTCCAGAGCGGCGATCATCTCTTCGTGGTCGGCGACGGCGCCGGCCCATTTTTCCGGCCCCTCGTTTCCGATGTAGCGGATACGCTTCAGACGGGCCTGCAGGACGCTGTGGACGGACACGAGGGCCTCGTTCTTGGAGAGGCGCAGGATCGCCGAGTGGATGCTCTGGTTCAGCTTGAAATAGGGCAGGCGGTCGCGCTTCTCGTACATGTCCATCATGCGGTCGTGCAGCTGCCGGACTTCGCCGATCTCGGCGTCGGTGGCGTGCTCGCAGGCCAGACGCCCGGCCAGACCTTCGAGATTGCCGAGCACGATCAGGCTGTCGTGCACGTCCTTGGCAGTGAACTGGCGGACCACGGCGCCGCGCCCGGGGGAGAGTTCAAGCAGCCCCTCGCTCACGAGAAACTTGAGGGCTTCGCGCAAGGGAGTGCGGGACACTCCGAGAAGCTTGCCCAGATTCCCCTCGTGAAGCCTGGTCCCCGCCGCGAGTTCGCCCTCGATGATCATGTCGCGCACGCGCGCCACGATGGCGTCGTGGAGAGTGGGGCGGAGGATCGGTCCGCGCGAATCGAACTCGTCGACCGGCAGGCCGGCTGCTTCGGATGTCATGGCTCGTTCCATCTTCAGCCGTCTTTCCACAAGTCATGACGGGCATTGCTCACTCTATACAATCATTTCCTGAATGGCCGCAAACAAAATTCTGTATGCAGCATACTTGTGTACGAAATTTAGCCCTGTTAGTGTCCCTGGGTCATCCCGAGAAGAGGTTGCCGTGAGCGCTCAAACGTTATCGACCCCGTCAGCAAAGCCGACTGTCGCGTTCGCCATGGGCGATCCGGCTGGGATCAGCCCGGAGTTGGCTGCGAAGCTGATTGCATCGGACGAGTTCCGTTCCGGCGCGGACCTCGTGATCTTCGGCGATCTGCGCATTCTGGAGCAGGGCGCCAAGGTTGCGGGTGTTTCGGTCGACGTGGAGGTCGTTGCCTCCGAGCAGGCTGTTCCGGAGCGCTCCGCCAGACCGGTTTTCGTTGACCTCAAGAACCTGAGCCTCGATCAGGTCGTGCCCGCCACCGCTACGCTCGAAGGCGGTCAGTTCGCGACAGAAAACTTCCGTCGCGCTCTTCTGCTCGCTCAGTCGGGCCGCGCGGATGCGGTGTTCTTCACGCCCTTCAACAAGAAGGCCATGCGTCTGGCCTATGACGGCTACGACGACGAGATCCGCTTCGTACGCGACGTTCTCAAGACGTCGGTCGCGGCAAGCGAGTTCAACGTTCTGGGCCGGACCTGGAATGCCCGCGTGACGTCCCACATCCCGCTGTCGCAGGTTGCGTCGGCCATTTCCGAGAAGTCGATTCTGCGGTCGCTCACCTTGGCCGATCAGTGCATGCGCGCCGCGGGCTTCAACCCGCCGCGCATCGCGGTCGCCGGCCTCAACCCGCATGCGGGTGACGGCGGCAATTTCGGCACCGAGGAAATCGACGTGATCGAGCCTGCGGTTCGCCAGGCGCAGGAGCAGGGCTTTGCGGTCGAGGGTCCGTTCCCGTCCGACACGGTCTTCCTGCGTGCCAAGAACGGCGATTTCGATGCCGTTCTCACCATGTATCACGACCAGGGGCAGATCGCCATGAAGCTGATGGGCTTCGACCGTGGCATCACGCTCATCGGCGGCTTCGAGTTCCCGATCTGCACGCCGGCTCACGGCACGGCCTATGAAATCGCCGGCAAGGGCATCGCCAATCTCGGCGCCAGCCGAGAGGCCCTTTCTCTGGCCATCCGCATGGGTGCCGAAGTGAAGGCTCGCCGGTCCAACGCCGAGCAGCCGAGACTGTCGGCGGTCAATTCCTAGAGCAATTTCGGTGAAGCGGATCCGGTTCACCGTCAAAAAATGCGGCTAGCAAAGAAGAGGGCCGATTCCACGTGAGGGGAAACGGCTCTCGGCAACAGTTCCGAGACCCGACGCCATCGTTCGGAAACATCACAGGGAGGAAGAAAGATGCTCAAAAAGACTTCATGGTTGCTCGCCACCGCCACCGCGCTGACGCTCGGCGGTGTCGCGCAGGCCGACTGGAAACCCTCGAAGCCGGTCGAGTTCGTGGTCACGTCCGCACCCGGCGGCGGTACCGACAACTTCGCCCGCGTCGTGCAGTCGGTCATTGCCAAGCACAAGCTGATGGACCAATCCGTCATCGTCACCAACAAGGGCGGCGGCAGCGGCGCTGAAGGATTCATCTATACGAAGATGGCGGCGGGCGACACCCACAAGCTGACCTTCGGCACGAACAACGCCTATCTGCTGCCGTACGTGGCGAAGCTCGCCTACAAGCCCGACGAGTTGACTCCGGTCGCCGCCATGGCGCTCGACGAGTTCCTGCTTTGGGTCAAGTCGGACTCGCCCTACAAGGATGCCAAGAGCTATATCGATGCCGTGAAGGCGAAGCCCGATAGCTTCAAGATGGGCGGCAGCCAGTCCAAGGATACGGACCAGACGCTGACGAGCCTGATCCAGGATGCGACCGGCGCCAAGTTCATCTATGTGCCGTTCCAGGGCGGTGGCGCGGCCGGCGTGCAGCTGGCCGGCGGCCACATCGACTCGAACACCAACAACCCGAACGAGAATGCCGGTCAGTGGAAGGCCGGTGCTGTCACTCCGCTCTGCGTGTTCAGCCCGACGCGCCTTCAGGGCAACGTGAAGGTCACGGCCACCATGGGCTGGTCCGACATCCCGACCTGCAAGGAAGCCGGCATTCCGATCGACAAGTTCCAGATGCCGCGCACCGTGTGGCTTCCGGGCGGGGTTCCCGCCGAGACCGTCGCGTACTACGCCGACGTGCTCAAGAAGGTGAGCGAGACGCCTGAGTGGAAGGAATACATCGAGCGCACCTCTCAGACCGACCGCTTCCTGGCCGGCGCCGATCTGAAGACCTTCATCGCAGACGACGATGCCAAGAACCGCAAGGTTTTCGAGAAGGAAGGCTGGGTCGTCCGTTAATCGGAGCGATCCCATGGCTGACGGGGGAAACCCCGTCAGCCCTTATTTTATGCGGTATTCATCGGACCGGGATGAACGTCATGATTTCTCGTTATACGGCTGAGATCGGAACTGCGACCTTGACCGCGGGCCTGGGCCTCGCAGCGGTCATCGGCGCGTTGGAGTTCGGAATTGGCTGGGGCGACGCGGGCCCGGAATCCGGGACCTTTCCCTTCTACATGGGGCTCCTGGTCGTCCTCGCGAGCATAGGCACCCTGGTCCAGGCGACCGTCGGCCGGAAGGGATTGCAATCGGTCTTCCTCCATAAGGAGGAGGCTATGCGTGTCGCGTCGTTCTTCTTGCCGATGCTCGCCTTCGTGGTGGTGTCGCTCCTCCTCGGGCTTTACGTGGCAACGGCGCTGTATCTTGCCTTCGTCATGTGGTCGCAGGGGAAGTACAGGCTCTTCGTTTCCATCGCGTCAGGCATCGCTGCGGCCGTGACTTTCTATGTCCTTCTCGAAGTCGCCTTCCAGGTGCCTCTCCTGAAGGGCCCGCTCGAAGCCGCTCTCGGCATCTACTAGCCTCCAATCCTGACGGGAACAGATCGTGGAAAATTTCGCATCACTCCTTCACGGGTTCGGTGTCGCGCTGACAACGTACCACGTCATCTTGATGATGGTCGGTGTCCTGCTGGGCATTCTTGTCGGCGTCCTGCCGGGACTCGGAGCGCCGAACGGCGTTTCACTGCTTCTGCCGTTGACCTTCACCATGGATCCAGTGGCGGCGATCATCCTGCTCACCAGCATGTACTGGGGAGCGCTTTTCGGTGGATCGACAACATCGATCCTGTTCAACATCCCGGGCGAGCCGTCATCCGTCGCGACGACGTTCGACGGGTACCCGATGGCGCGGCAAGGACAGGCGACGCAGGCCCTGACGCTCGCATTCCTGTCCGCCGGTTTCGGCGCGCTCGTGGGCGTCATCCTCATCACGGTGCTGTCGACCTGGGTGGCGCAGTTCGCCCTTCGCTTCAGCTCGCCCGAGTACTTCGCCGTCTATTTCCTCGCCTTCGCGAGCTTCGTCGGACTGGGCGCCGCGTCGCCGTTCAAGACCGTCGTGTCCATGGGCCTCGGCTTCGCCTTCGCGGCAGTGGGCATGGATACGGTCTCCGGGGGCCTGCGTCTGACCTACGGGTTCAACGAACTCCTGTCCGGCATCAGCTTCCTCATCGCGGTGATCGGCCTGTTCGGCATCGGCGAACTCATGATCACCATGGAGGAGGGGCTTCGCTTCGACGGCATTCGGGCGCGGGTCAAGGTGCGCGATGTGCTCAAGACGATCGCCACTCTGCCGCGATATTGGGTGACGCTGCTGCGTAGCGCCGCCATCGGCTGCTGGATGGGCGTCACGCCCGGCGGGCCGACGGCTGCGTCCTTCATGAGCTATGGTCTTGCCAAGCGCCTTTCCCGGCGCAAGGAGGGCTTCGGCAAGGGCGAGCCGGAAGGCGTCGTCGCTCCCGAGACGGCGGATCACGCCGCCGGAAGCAGCGCCATCCTGCCGATGCTCGCGCTGGGCGTGCCCGGCTCCGCGACCGCGGCCGTCATGATGGGCGGTCTCATGATCTGGGGTCTCAATCCAGGCCCCATGTTGTTCATCGAGCGGCCCGACTTCGTCTGGGGTCTGATCGCCAGCATGTATCTCGGCAATATCGTGGCCGTGCTGATGGTGCTCGCGACCATTCCGCTCTTCGCTTCGATCCTGCGCATTCCCTTCGCCATCATCGGTCCGGTGATCGTGGTCGTGTGCTTCATCGGTGCCTACACGGTGGCGGGTCGTCCGTTCGACCTGTGGCTTGCTCTCGCCTTCGGCGTGGTGGGCTACCTGTTCAAGAAGCTCGATTACCCGATCGCTCCACTCGTGCTGGCGATGGTGCTCGGCGACAAGGCGGAAGATGCCTTCCGGCAATCCATGATCATGTCGCGCGGCTCGCTCTCGATCTTTTGGTCGAATGGCCTCGTCACCACGCTCATGCTGATCGGCCTCGCGCTGGCCCTCGGCCCGGTCCTGAGCACGTTGTTCGGTCGCTTGACGAAGGCCAAGACCTCCTCGGCGGTCGCTTGAGCCGATGTTCAAAGGGCCCGCTCGGGAATCCGGGCGGGCCATCTTGCTGGAGAATCCAATGGCGGCTACGACTTCGCTCAACATCGCGTTTCTCGGCATCGGTCTCATGGGATCGCGCCAGGCGAAGCGGCTACTCGAGGCAGGTTATTCGCTGACGCTTTGGAACCGTTCGCGCGAGAAGGCGGAGGCGCTCGCCCCGCTCGGGGCTCGTGTGATGGACAGGGCTGCCGATGCGGTGCGCGATGCCGACGTCGTCATTCTCATGTTGGAGAACGGCAGGATCGTCACCGATGTCCTGTTCTCGCAGGGCGTGGCGGAGGCGCTGAAGCCGGGCTCCGTCCTCGTTGACATGAGCTCGATCAAGCCCGCGGAAGCGCAGGACCATGCAGGGCACCTGACGGAGAGAGGCGTCCATCATATCGATGCGCCCGTATCAGGTGGAACCACCGGCGCGGAGCAGGGGACGCTGGCGATCATGGCCGGCGGCGAGGCCGAGATGTTCGCTCGCGTCGAACCCATCCTGAGCGTCATGGGACGGCCCATCCATGTAGGGCCGCACGGGGCAGGGCAGCTCGCGAAGCTCGCCAACCAGATCATCGTCGGCGTCACCATCGGGGCGGTGGCCGAGGCGCTTCTTCTGGCGCAGCGCGGCGGTGCCGACCCGGCCAAGGTCCGTGAGGCTCTGCGCGGTGGGTTTGCCGAAAGCCGCATCCTCGAACTCCACGGTCAGCGCATGGTCGAGCGCGACTTCGTCACCAAGGGGCGTTCCGTTACCCATCTGAAGGATCTCGACAACGCCCTGGACGCGGCGGAGCGCATCGATCTTCAAGCCCTTCCTTACACCGCGCTGACGGCGGATCTGTTCCGTGGTCTGATCGCGAATGCGGGCGATCTCGACCATAGCGGTCTGCTGGTCGAACTCGAGCGCCGCAACGGCGAAGGTCTCAAGTAAGCGTTTCCTGCAAGAGTGTACGGCTTCGTTCGAACAGCTCCGGAAGTCGAGGAGAGCCGAGGCGGCCGCCGAAATGCTCGCATTTCATGGCCGCCGCGACATTCGCGATGCGGATTCTCGTCGGCAAGTCCCACCCGTTGACGAGCCCATAGACATAGGTGCCGTGCCAGACGTCGCCGGCATTCAGGGTGTCGACCGCGTGAACAGGAAGCGTTGGGAATTCGGAGAGAGTGCCCTCCGGCGCTCCGCGCTGCCAGACCAATGCCCCTGCCGCACCGAGCGTCACTCCGACGATCTCCGCGTCGAGGTGCTGCGCCACGTCCAAGAGAGCGTCCCTGGGTGAGCGGCTCTCGGCGAGGGAGAGCAGGGCAGCCTCGGAAAACAGCACATGGTCTGCGAGGGTGATCATCTGGCGGAGTTCGTCGGGCGGCGCGACATCGGCGTCGAGGATCCTGGGAACGCCGTGACGCTGTGCCTCCGCGAACAAGACCTTTGCGCCCTCAATCCAGCGCATGTCGACGAGAACCGCGGCAGCTTCCGCCACGCGATGGAGCGGCAGCCAGCTCGGATCGGCATCGAGCGACGGATCCGTGTAGGGCACCACGAGCCGTTCACCGGACCTGTCGACGAGGATGGTCGAAAAAGCCGTGCGGGCACCCGCTATTCTGCGGATATGGTCCGTGCGGATCGCCTCCCTGGAGAGATCGTGCAGGAAGCTGTCGCCCGTGGGATCATCTCCGATGCGGGCCCAGATTTCGACATCGCCACCGAGGCGCGCGATTGTGGCCGCCGCCGCCGTCGCCATGCCTGAAGCTGCCTGGACGGCCTTCTCGGGCAGCACCTTGGCACCGTGGTCCGGAATATGGTCGATCTTGAAGATGGTGTCCCAGAAAGCGCATCCGAGACAGATCACCGGCTTGACGTTCATGGCTTACTCGAGGCGCAGCGCTCGCGTGCGGGCGCTCATGATATGCGCGACGGCGGCTTCCACGGCGGCCGGTATGTCCCGACGCTTCATGGCCGCGATGATGGTGAGATGTTCGCGCATCACCGGGAGCACGAGCTCCTCGTCGAGACTCGTCTCGCTCTGCCGAATGAGGCGGACCTTGATCCAGTTGACCCGGTAGGCTTTCGAGATGATCTCATTGTTGAGATCGTCGATGATCCTCTCGTGGAACTCCCGGTCCACCTGCTGGGCCTCGGCGACGACCTGTTCCGTCAGCCCTTTTTGCGCAGAGGCGACGATCGCCTGGTGAGCGACCTCGATCCGCTCGATGGCGGCATCGCTGGCCGTCTGGCTGAAGGCCGCGATGGCCTCGCGCTCCAGGATCAGCCGGAACTGGAAGGCGTTGCGGATCAGCGTGATGTCGAGGGGCAGGATCTGCAATCCGCGCTGCGGCACGGTCACGATCAGGCCTTCCGCCTCCAGTCGCGGGATCAACTCCCGGATCGCCCCGAGCGGCTGGCCAGTCAGGGCGACCAGCTCCCGCTGAGTCACGAACTGACCCGGCTTGATCTCGCTTCGCAGCAGTTGCTCCGTGAACACGTCATAGGCCCGCTCGCGCAGCTTGATCTCCGACCGAGGTGCGGGGCGGGCGATGGTCATGCGATGACCTTGACCACAGGTCCGAACGGTTCGAGCAGCGAGACGGCCCGCGCGGTGCTCGCATCGTCCAAGGTCGGAAGGGGCGGCCGCGCCATCGCCCAGACCGGGTCCTGACGCACATAGGCCGTGAGCGCCTTCACCATCGGGACGATGGGATATCGGCCGATCTCCTGCACCAGATCGACGATGCGAGGATCGTCCCGGCCGCTCTCCGCCAGGGCGATCACGGCCTCCGGCACGATGTTGGCGACGCCGCAGATCGAGCCCGCCGCTCCCGCCGCGCAAGCCCGGCCGAGATAGCTCTCGTCGCCGACCAGGATCTGGAGATCGGGAAAGGCTTCGATCAGCGCGAATGTCGCCTCGGGATCGCCCGCACTGTCCTTCACGCCCCGGATAGCGCCCGGAAAGCGCTCCTTCAAGCGCGCGATGACCGTTTGCGACAGGGGCACGCCGGTCACGCCCGGGATATGATAGAGGAGGATGTCGCGCACGCTGCTGCCGACCGCCTCGAACACCGCCGCAAACCATGCGAACACCGCATCGTCCGGGGCAGGGCGGAAGTAGAAGGGCGGCGCCAGCAGGACCGCATGGGCGCCGCGTTGCAGAGCCTGGCTCGTGCTGTAGGCGGCCTCCTCGGGCGAACAGGCGAGCACGCCTTCCACCAGCTTGTTCGTGGGAATGCCGAGGCCGGCGACTTCGTTCGCAATGCGGTCGCGCTCCCTCGCCCCGATCGACGGGCCCTCGCCCGTCGTCCCGAACAACGTCGCCGTCCGGCAGCCTCGGGCGAGGCAATCCTTCGCGTGCTTGACGAGACGGTGAACATCCACCTGTCCATCGAGAAAGGGCGTGACGAGAGCGGGACTGATGCCGAAGCCGAGCGACACGGGAGCCTCCAGTAACAGCTTCGGCGCGAGGCCGAGCAAGTGCCGTGTTGACACTAACATGTTACATGGGGCTTAATCGGTTGCAAGCACTGAAAAGAGTCCGAAGAGACCGTTACATCGAAACACGGAGGAAATGCGCCATGGCTGCAAAGGTCGGTTCGGTTACCCGTCGTACATTTCTCGCAAGCACGGCGGCCGCTGCCGCGTATGGTCTCGGCGGCGTCGGGCCTGCCTTCGCGGAGGTGAACTGGAAGAAATACGCCGGCACGAAGATCGGGGTGAACCTCGTGAAGAGTCCGCGCGGCGAGGTGCTGCAGAAATACGAGAAGGAATTCACCGACCTGACGGGCATCCAGGTTTCGTCGGAGCAAACACCGGAGCAGCAACAGCGGCAGAAGGCCGTCATCGAGCTGAACTCGGGAAGCCCGAGCTTCGACGTGGTGCATCTCAGCTACCACGTCCAGAAGCGCCAGTTCGAGAAGGCCGGCTGGCTGGCCGACATCAGCGGCTTCATGAAGAACCCGGAGCTGACGGATCCGAGCCTGACCGAAAGCGACTTCTCCCAAGCTGGTCTGCTCTACGCGAAGAACCAGCAGGGCCAGATGCTCTCGCTGCCGTTCTCGGTCGATTACTGGATGATCTACTGGAACAAGGATCTGTTCGCCAAGAAGGGGCTCGCCTATCCGCAGACCTTCGAGGAGATGGTGGTCGCCGCCGAGGCGCTGGCGGACGCCAAGGAAGGAACCTACGGTTTCGTCGCACGCGGCCTGAAGAACGCCAACGTTCCCGTCTGGACGAGCTTCCTGCTCGGCTATGGCGTCGATCCTGTCGATGCCAACGGCAAGCTGATGACGGATTCGCCGGAGGCCATCGAGGCGGCGAAGCTCTACCAGCGTCTGCTGACCAAGGCCGCCCCGCAGGGCGTCGCGGGCTTCAACTGGTCGGAATGCCAATCCGCCTTCCTGCAGGGCAAGGTCGGCATGTGGCTCGACGGCGTCGGCTTCGCGCCTCCGCTGGAGGATCCGGAGAAATCGCGGGTGGTCGGCAAGGTTGGCTACGGCGTCATGCCCAAGGGACCGAAGGCCCAGGCCTCGGCCACCTTCGGTGACGGCATCGGCGTGACCGCCGCGAGCAAGAACAAGGAGGCGGCCTATCTCTACTGCCAATGGGCGGTCTCGAAGCTCATGGGCGCGCGCCTGCTGCAGGCGGGCGGCGGCGTGCCGTTCCGCCAGTCGATCCTCGACGATCCCGAGACGCGCAAGGGCGTGAAGATGCCGCCGCAATGGATCGACGCTGTGGTGGGATCGGGCAAGATCAGCAAGCTCGGCCTTCCGGTCATCCAGCCGGTGACGGAGTTCCGCGACATCATCGGCATCGGGCTGACCAATCTTCTGGCAGGAGGCGATCCGGCGACTGAGATGAAGAAGGCGACGGAACAGTTCAAGCCCATCCTCGAGCGCAGCGAGAAGGCTTGATGCGGGCCGTGGGAGCAGGTCGCGATGGTGGAGCATGTCCATGACCACCATCGCTGAGCGCCAAGTCGCATCGGCCGCGGAGGCGACGCCCGCCACGGGCGCGCGCCCGCCGCGTTCGTACTGGCCCTTCGTCGTTCCCGCCATTGCCGTGGTGGGATCGGTGATCGTGTTCCCGTGGGCCTTCACGGTCTGGATGAGCCTGCAGGAATGGACGGTCGGTGGAGCGCGCCGCTTCACCGGCCTGTCGAACTACATGCGTCTCGCATCCGACGAGCGGTTCCTGACTTCGGTCGGCCACACGCTCGTCTATACGGTCCTGGCGGTCGTCCTGCCGCTGATCTTCGGCACGCTGGCGGCTCTCATCTTCAACTCCCGCCTGCCGTTGCGCGGCATTCTCCGCGGCATCTTCGTAATGCCGATGATGGCCACGCCCGTCGCAATCGCCCTGGTCTGGACGATGATGTTCCACCCGCAACTCGGCGTCCTGAATTATCTACTGTCGCTGATCGGCATCGGTCCGCAGGCCTGGGTCTTCAATCCCTCGACCGTGATCCCGTCGCTGGTTCTCGTCGAAACCTGGCAATGGACGCCGCTCGTGATGCTCATCGTCCTGGGCGGTCTCGCGGCCATTCCGACGGAGCCTTATGAAAGCGCCGCTATCGACGGCGCGAGCATCTGGCAGCGCTTTCGCTACATCACGCTGCCGATGATCGCTCCGTTCCTGATGGTGGCGGTGATCATCCGGACCATCGATGCGCTGAAGAGTTTCGACATCATCTACGCCATCACCCAGGGCGGTCCGGGTACTGCGTCCGAAACGATCAATCTCTACCTCTACAGCGTCGCCTTCGCCTATTACGACGTCGGCTACGGATCGGCCATCGCGGTCGTGTTCTTCGCCATCGTCATCGCCCTGTCCCTTCTCATGCTCCATCTTCGCCAGCGCACGAAGTGGATGGACCTTCAGGGGGGCGCATGAACATCCGCAAAGCCGCCGACACGATCGGTCTGTTCTTCGTCGGCCTCGTGCTGGTCTCTCCGGCCATCCTGTTCTTCCTCTGGATGATTTCGCTCTCGCTGAAATTCGAGGTCGACAACGCCGCCTATCCGCCGATCCTGATCCCCGAACGTTTCGCCTGGAAGAACTATACCGGCGTCTTCGAGTCGAACCGCTTCGGCCTCTTCTTCCTCAACAGCCTGATCGTGACGGGAGCTGCGACCGGGCTCGCCCTTCTGATCGGCGTGCCCGCCGGCTACGGCATCGCCCGCATGAAGGCCACCAAGGCCGCCGTCGTCGTGCTCATCGCCCGAATGACGCCCGGCCTGTCATACCTGATCCCGCTCTTCCTGCTGTTCCAATGGCTTGGCCTTATGGGCACGCTGCTGCCGCAGATCATCGCCCACCTCGTGATCACGGTGCCGATCGTCATCTGGATCATGATCGGCTATTTCGAGACGACCCCGCTCGAGCTCGAGGAGGCGGCGGTCATCGACGGTGCCAACCGATGGGATGTCTTTCGCTACGTCGCCCTGCCGATCGCAAAGCCCGGTATTACGGTTGCCTTCATCCTTGCAGTCATTTTCTCGTGGAACAACTTCGTCTTCGGCGTCGTGCTGGCGGGGCGAGAGACCCGAACCCTGCCGGTCGCGGTCTACAACATGCTGTCCTTCGAGCAGCTTAGCTGGGGCCCCCTGGCCGCGGCCGCCCTGATCGTAACACTCCCGGTCCTCATCCTGACAATCGTGGCGCAGCGGCAAATCGTGGCCGGTTTGACGGCCGGGGCCGTGAAAGGCGGCTGACGGGGTTCTCCGCCGGGGTCCAAATGATCGCACCGTGCGAAGGGACGGCAGTTTTGATCCAGCTCATCGTTGCGCGGAAGCCGGATGCTAATATGGGACTACTTCGGCAGAAGCCGGAGGTCGTATCGAAGGATGGCATGAATGCCGCGCTATTCGAGAACCCTCATCATTCTCCATTGGGCTATGGCCCTGTTGATCCTGGCTGCCTGGCTGACCTCCGAAGGCGGCCGGCAGGTTCGCCTCAACCCACCGATGCTGCATTTTTCGCTCGGGCTGTCCGTGCTCCTGCTCGTCGTACCGAGACTGATCGCCCGCTGGTGGGGCAGCAAGCTCCGCATCGAGGATCCTCAGGGACCGTGGCTTAATCTTGCGGCTAAGATCGGTCATGCGGTGCTGTACCTGTTCATGATCGGCCTGCCGCTTACCGGCTGGTATGCCGCCTCGCGCATGGGCGTGTCGGTCTCGTTCTTCGGCCTATCCCTGCCGGCGCTCACAGCGCCCGTGCAGGGACCTGCCGGTCCGATTGCGGAAATCCACCAGACCGGCGGCACGATCGTCCTCTTTCTTGCCGGCCTTCATTCCATCATCGCCTTTTGGCACCACTTCGTGCTCCGAGACGGAACGATGCAGCGGATGAACCCAATCTAGCGCATTGGGTCGAGCCGGAAGCCCGCGCCGGCGAGCATCAGGCCACGTCGACGAAATTCGATCCGATTTTCTCGGGAACGACGCGCCCGCTGACCTGTAGAGCGGCGGGCGAGGGCGGAGCCGTGGCTTCGGCTGCCGTTCCCGAAAGATCTCGGCAGCGAGGCCCAAGCGATCAAATCGGGTTACCGCGATCCATTCCCGCCCTTAGCCCCTGCCGAGACTTCTGGCATGGCGCCGAAGTCCCGGCTTGACCGTGACGCCGGTCAGATAAGCCGCGTCGGCCTGTGCCTGTGACGAAATGCGCGAGCCTGTCCATCAAAAGTGCCAAGCATTTGTCTCAAAGGATCAAGCGGGCCCATGGGAGAGGATCATAGTAGAACGATCGAGACATTTCGGCCTCGCACTTGAGGTGACCCAAGCGCGACAGGGAGGTTGGCAATGAACAGGGTTATCTTGGCGATCGGCGCTTTGGCGATCAGCGCTCTTCTCGTTCCAGGCGAAGCCGTAGCACAACGTGGCGGCCATGGCGGGTTCGGCGGTGGAGGATTTGGCGGTGGAGGTGGATTCCGCGGCGGCGGTGGTTTCGGCGGCGGTGGCTTCGGTGGAGGAAGGATGTTCATTCCACCCGGCGGAGGCGGCTTCCGTGGAGGGATGGGTGGCCTCACCACAGGATCGATTGCGGTTGCACGGCCCGGTCGGAGCGATTTCGGGATGGCTGCGCTCGGGCGGCCCGGTTATGGCTTCGGCTATGGCGCACGCGCACCTTACTACCGGGGTGTTGCGGGGGCCTATGGGCCTTACAATCGAGGCTATTACGGCCGGTATCCCTATTACGGCTACGGCCGTTACCCGTATTACGGCTATTACCGTCGCTATCCATATTACGGGGCTGCTCTGGCTACGGGCTTAGCGCTCGGGGCTTGGAGTTACCCTTATTATGATTATGGCTACTACGGCTATAATTACCCGTACTACGGCTATTACCCGAACTACTACTCGACGGTTGCGTCCGCTCAGGATTGCTATTGGATCCGCCGGCGCGTCGTAGGAGTGAACGGGAACGTTTTCATCCGCCGCGAGCAGGTCTGCAGCTACTAGAATGGGCTGACCGCGCCGACGCGCTGTCGGCGCGGTCAGATCAACTGTCGAGAGCCCTCTCCATCGGCGTGAAGAGGCTCTCTAAACTGCGTCGACCGCGGGACAGGACCTCAATAATACCGGCGGTAAGCGACCCTCGGGCCCAGGTAGCGCGGGCCGTAATAACCCCTATACGCGCCATAGTATCGAGGCCCGTAATAGACGGCCCGGGGATAGACGCGCGGTCCGTAAACCACCGGACGCGGGTAGTAGTAGGGAGCGTAATAGACGGGGCGGGGATAGGCATAGCCTGGCCAAGGTCCATAGTAGCCGTAGCCGACGGGCGGGTATGCATATCCCCAGCCGTAAGCTGGCGTTGCTGCCGCCGTGATCAATCCTCCGAGGATAGCCCCGCCGATCAGCCCTGCGGCCACGGCGCCGCCGCCCCATCCATAATTGTAACCACCACGATAGTAGCCCCACCCGGGGCCCCGCCAATATTGCGCATGGGCGGCTTGAACACTGCCGGTCGCGATCAGGGCAGCCGCAGCAAGTGTCGCAATTTTCCTCATGACAACCTCCCGAACCTTATTCCTCTCCCCCAGTCGATCGTGGTCTCGTCTTGCAACTTGCGTCACGCATCCACAGGGAACGCGCTGCACGGTTAGAGCCTCAGACCCAAAAGTGGACACTACTTATGGGATTCATCCGATGCTCCTTCTCTCGCATGGCGCATCGGATGAGCCGGAGGGCCGCGTCAGCGAAAACCGGGTCCACTTTTCCGTCCGATGCTCTAGAGATAGATGATGGAGCGGTAGTTCATATCCGCTGCGCTGCCAGCGCCCTTCAGAACAACACCAGTCTCGAACTGATGATCGTTGTCGAGGTCCGAGAGCAGGTATCCCGTATCCGTCCCGGGGTGGTACAGGAACACGTGCACGATCCTGGAGTTGGTGAACGTCGCCTCCGCCTGGGCTGCCGCATCCGCGATGGATGTCGCGGTCGTGCCGGCTTCCCGGTAGTTCGACGACGTTCCTGCGATTGGCATTCCGATCCAGTCGGTGCCTGCACTCCAGTCGGTGATCGTGTCTGCGCTTGCAGTCGTGATGCCCGATGAGCCCTTCGAGAATACGAACGCATCGCCTCCGGTGCCGCCGGTCAGAATGTCGGGTCCCGTGCCACCCTCCAGGAGGTCGGCGCCGGAACCTCCCGAGAGGCTATCCTGTCCTGAACCGCCATACAGGTTATCGTCATTCGCTCCACCGGACAGGCGGTCGTTTCCGCTTCCGCCGAAGAGGAAATCGAAACCATAGCCGCCGACGAGTGTATCATTCCGCGATTGACCATAAAGGTCGTCGGGGCCGTCTCCACCGTTCAGGTAATCGTCGCCATCGCCACCGAAGACGATGTCGTAGCCCCAGCCGCCATAGATAGCGTCGTTTCCACCATTGCCGTAGAGGTCGTCACCGCTGCCGAAGCCGTAGATCACGTCGCTGCCTGAGGTTCCCCGGATCAGATTCGGCCAATCGTTCCCATAAAAGGTCGCCATGGATGCCTCCGCATCTGCCTCCTCGGATACCGCAATCGATCCGGGCGGTATCGGACCTCGGATTTGCGTGGCTTACAGAATTCCTCACTCCGCCGGGATATGCTTGATCGCACGGGACAGTTCATTGACATTTTGAGCCAGCCGCTCGATGCCTCACCATAAGAGCCTGGCCGACCCGTCCATATTTCAGGGCAGGATCGGATCGTCACGAAGCCGTCACCGAACCTCGTTAGACGGGCGCCGTGGCCGCTTGGCCCGAGGGACAGGGATTGGCACGGATGTACTGCCTTCCTTGTCGCCTCACCCAGCCGGGCTCTCAGCGGAAAGGCGAGCATCAACTCGAAGCGCTGCCTCCATTCTCGACATACAGCTATTATGCGTGGTGGGAAGAGATTCTGGCCTTCGCGTCTCAAGGAGCCGTCGGACGCAATTCTCTTAACTATGTCAATAAGAGGACTACCGGCATAGCTAGGCTAATCGTCCCATTGTCATGAAACTGTCGCCAAGCTCGTTCGAGAGTTTTTAAGCAAGTCAACGCTGAGGCTTGAGGGTCGTCGGGTAATTCAAACATGTCATCTCAACTCGCGCTGCCGCCGGCTATCACAATCCGGCAAGCGCGTTCGTCGCGACATTCCTGGGCGCCGACAACCTGATCCGCCTTCATGCGGAAGGTGACGCCTCGAGGCTGTCTCTCAATGAGACGGGTCTGCTCGGATCCCCGACCCTTCTGCCGTTGCCGACCCATCTTGCCGGCTATAGCGGCCTCGTTCAGGCGTATTTCCGCAGCGAGGCCGCCGAGATCGTCGCCGGACCAATCGATGGTGCCGGGATCGAATTGGCGGGCATCGTGAAGCATGCCTCGTATCCCGGCGGAATCTGGCGTCATGCCGTCGCCTACAATCGCGACCTCGTGAAGACGGTGCCGGCCACCGACGACGAGCTGGTGGATTGGGTGAAGAAGAACCCCAGGCAGTTCGGCTATAACGGCATCAAGGGCGGCATGTCCGGCGTGAGCTTCGTCATGGGCTGGTTTCAGGAAATTCCATGCACCCACGAGTCCTTGGTCCCGCCCTCGTTGCTCCTGCGTTGGCGACAGTGGCACTGTTCTTCGTCTATCCGCTCGCCTACTCGCTCGTCAGCTCCGTTCAGACGCCGGATGGCTGGGGATGGGCCAATATCGTCAAGGTTTACGAGCTCTATCGCAGCGACATCATCTTCACGGTGATGATCATCGGGTTTTCGACCTTTATGATCGGTCTGTTCTCGACCGCCATCGGCGGATATCTCGTGCTGGGAGAAAACCCACGCACGGTAGCGATCCTCAAATGGCTCTATCGCTGGCCGCTCTTCATCCCCTTCGTCGTGGCCGGGCAGGTGATGCGCACGTTCCTTGCCAAGAACGGCATGCTCAACAACACGCTCATCCGGTTGGATCTTCTCAGTCCCCTGAACGCTGCCAGTCTTCTCGACTGGCGGGGCATCATCGTTACGTTCGTCTGGAAGCAGACGCCGTTCGTTGCGCTGCTTCTGTCGGGCGCCATGGCTTCTCTCGACAGGGGAACCATCGAGGCGGCCCGGAACCTGGGCGCCTCGCGTCCGCGGATCCTGATCGAGATCATCGTGCCTCAAGTGCGCGCGAGCCTGACCGTCGGTCTGACCTTGAGCTTCGTGACCATGATGTCCGTCCTCTCGGTGCCCCTGATGATCAACGCCCAGACGCCCACGACGATTACGGCCAACATGGCGTTCCGCATCAATGCTTACGGCGATTACGGTGTAGCCAACGCGCTGGGCGTGATCTCGATCATCCTCACCAGCGGCGTGGCCTGGCTGTATCTGCGTCAGGCTTCCAGAGACAAATCCAGGGCAGTCGCATGAGCAACTCGTCATTCGCCGCCTCATCCTCCATTCTGTCGACCTGGAATGAACGGAGTTGGACCGGCACAAGGTGGATCCAGCGTCTCTGCGTAGGAATTGTGCTCGGCCTTATCGCCTTCGCGATCTTCGGGCCGCTCCTGAACATGCTGCTCTGGACCGTCGCGGAGAGCTGGTTCTTCCCGAACAAGCTGCCTTCTTTTCGATGGGGCCGACCGGCTCTCCCGGATCCTGTCGCAGCACCGTCAGGTGGAGCGTATTCTCTCAGGGCACCATCATCGCGCATTGCTCGGGCGGTTCGGTCACGCGATCTGCCAAGTCGCGCCTCCCGTCCGCTACCAAGAGGTGTTCGGTTTCGAAAGTCGGCGAGCGAACCACGAGGTCGAACTGCCAGGCTTCCTCCTGCACCGCTGGATCGAGGGCGCAGGACTTGCGACGCAGCTTTGCCCGTTGAATGCCGGCCTGCACGGTCCACAATAGCAGGCCGCGTTCAGAAGGTCGCAGGGATGGCAGTGAAGTCAGGTCGGGCACCGATTCCGGTAAATTGACCCGGGTTCATGTCGCCTCCTAATATTCGCCGAAGGATGGCCATATGGTCTGGCCTCAAATCCCTCGCGACAAGGACGTCCATGTTCCACCTGACTTTCGCACTGCCGAGCATCTATGTCCTCGTGAGATTCGTGTGGCCGCTTCCCTGGGCACCGGGCGTGAAGATCGCTCTCGCCGTTGCCCTGCTCATGGCATCGCAATACCATCTGTGGAGCCGCCTTTCGTCGGGCTCGGTCTTCTCGCCCGAATTCCCGCGTGCCATCGTCCTCCTGTTCAACTGGGCGTTCGGGGCGATCGTGCTGCTGGCCGGGATGCAGATCGCGCTCGATGTGGCCGCGCTCGTCGTGAGGATGGTTCGACCTGATGGCTGGGCGACGCCGGACGGCGCGCGGTACACGGCTGGGATCGCCGCCATGCTGATCTCGGCCCTGGGCGTGTCTCAGGCGATAAGGGTCCCGCCGCTCAAGGATGTGGAGATCGCCATCCCGGGCCTGTCTCCGCAGTTCGAAGGCTACAGGCTTCTCCAGCTCACGGATCTTCACATCAGTCGCCTGTTTCCCAGGGAGTGGACGCAGGCGATGGTCATGCAATCCAACGCGCTCGATGTCGACATGATCGTCGTGACAGGCGATCTGATCGACGGATCGTTTGACGCACGTGACAGGGACGTGGAACCCCTGCGCGATCTGCATGCGAAGGACGGCGTCTGGGTCGTTCCCGGAAATCACGAGTATTTCTTCGGCTACGAGGAGTGGATGCGCCAATATGCCAATCTGGGGATGCAGGTGCTCACGAACGATCATGTGGTCCTGAACCGCGATGGCGGGAAGCTCGTATTGGCCGGTGTCACCGACCTGTCAGCCTCCAGGACCCGGAACCCGGCCCCGGATTTGTCTGCCGCCCTTGCGGGTGCGCCGGCAGACGCTCCGATTGTCCTGCTCGACCACCAACCGAGAAATGCCGCGCGGGCCGCTGAACGCGGTATTGCTCTGCAATTGTCGGGCCATACCCATGGCGGCATGATCCTTGGACTTGACCGACTGGTCGCGCGTGCCAACAACGGGTTCGTCTCGGGCCAGTACCAAGTCGGAAACATGACGCTCTATGTGAACAACGGTACAGCACTTTGGCCCGGGTTCGCGCTAAGACTCGGCCGCCCGTCCGAGCTGACGCGGATCACCCTGCGACGCGCGGCACAGCACAATCGTCATCTCGTACTTCCGATGACGAGCTCGAAGCGAGAGCTTGCTTCCGTCTCATCGCCTTAGTTTCTTATGATGCGGGAAGGTGAGAGGGCTTCAATTCGTTTGCGGATGGACGCCATCAGGGCAGGGGCCCACGAGCCGACGTGGTTCGACGAGATGCTCGACAAGGTCGGCTGCCAGATGCCCTTATAAATTTTCCTACTGAACTTGCCCGCACGCGCGCAGCTCCATCAATGTCCCATGCATCTTTGCGGGAGAGCAGGCGATGGAGCCGTGGCTCTGGATAGAGATGGGCTCGACAGGATTGCGTTGGCGGAACGTCTGACGGAAACGTGACGGCGGCACGGCACGTGCGGCAGCTTGCCGTTCCAGATAGGCGGCTGTATGAACGGCGCGCAAACCAGCAGCTACTGGAGCCAGGGCTCGGCGTCGTCGCGCATTCGGATGGTATAATGTTTCGTTAGTGCGCGAAGGACTATTGCATCGCTCCAATGGGAGGAAAAATGAGAACGATTTGGAAATTTAGCTTGGCCATGGCCCTCGGACTGGGTCTGAGCGGTGGTGCGATGGCCCAGACGAAGGAAATTCGCGTCCTTCTGGCCAACCATCCCTATGGCGATATCCTCAAGGCGGCAATTCCGCAGTTCGAGCAGCAGAGCGGAATTAAGGTGAATGTCGAGAGCCTGCAGGAAAGCCAGCTCTCGACCAAGCTGACCACCGAGTTCGCCACGAATTCGTCGTCTGTCGACGTTTTCATGACTCGCCCGCTGCAGGACGGAAAACTCTTCGCCAAGAACAAGTGGTATGAGCCACTCAGCGGGTATGACTTCTCCGACTACCCGGCGAATACGGTGAGCATCGTGACCTACGACGGCAAGCCGAACATCGTTCCGCTGGTCACGGAGTGGCAGGTCCTGTTCTATCGCAAGGACCTTCTGGAAGCCGCAGGGATCAAGGTCCCGACGAATTTCGACGAGCTGGCAGCCGCTGCGGAGAAGCTCAACACCGGAGGCGTGGCGGGCCTCGCATCCCGCGGCAAGGGCGCCGCGGCGGTGACCCAGCTGTCGAGCTATGTCTATAATTTCGGCGGCCAGTACCTCGACAAGGGCGTTGCTGTCTTCGACTCGAAGGAGGCTGTCGACGGCATTCGCTATTATGGCAAGGTCGTCGGAAGCTACGGCCCCCGCGGTGTGACGTCCATGTCGTGGGAAAACATCCTGCCGTTGTTCCAGGCAGGCCGGATCGCCATGTGGACGGATGCGTCCGTCTTCTATGGTCAGATCACCGATCCCGCGAAGACGTCGCTCGGGGCCGACAAGATCGGCATCGCCAACTTCCCGGCTGGACCTAAGACCAATTCTCCCTTCTACGCGACCTCCTGGGGAATTGCTGTAGCGAGCCAGTCGAAGAAGAAAGACTTGGCCAAGACCTTCCTCGATTGGGCGACCAGCAAGGAGCTGGCGGCAAAGGCGATGGTCGGCAACATCACGATGGCACGCACGTCCGTCTGGGAAGATCCTGCCGTCGTCGCCAAGGTCGATCCCGGCCTGGTCGAGACGCGCGCGTTCGTGGCAAAGAACGGCTATCCCACCGATCGCCCCTTCATGAGCGCAGTCGGCGAGGCCCGCGACCTGATCGGCGAGATCGTTCTTGAATCGATCAACACGAAGGGTGCTTCGCCGCAGATCGACGAGATGGCCAAGGACCGTGCCGCCAAGGTCAACAAGCTGCTGCGCGATACGGGCGAGTACGGACAGTAAGTTCATCGGTAAGCCGTGCCGCCCACGGGCGGCACGGCATTGATAGGAAATACCCAGCGCCTGGCGCTTTCACCCGTCGAGAGTTCATGACCCAGAACAGTTACGCGGACAGCAACATCCGATGGATCTATCCTCTGCCGGCGATCCTATTCGTCGCGTTGCTGATGGTCTTTCCGGTCCTCTACACCACCTATATCAGTCTGACGAACTGGACGCTGACGTCGGGCGCTGCGCCATCGTTCGTCGGTCTCGACAACTATGCTCAGGTTTTGATCGAGCCCCGCTTCCTGCAGGCCTTGTGGCGCACGATGGTTTTCACCGTCTCGGCCGTGGCAGTTGAGGCCGTGCTCGGGGTGGCGGCCGCTTTGTTGCTGAATCGAGCCTTCGTGGGGCGGAGCGTGGTCAAGCTGCTGCTTCTCCTGCCCCTGGTCGCGACACCGGTCGCGGTGGGCATCGTTTTCAATCTCTTCTACGATCCGACGATCGGATTGGCCAATTACGTTCTGGAGGCGCTCGGGCTGCCGCCCAGCTCCTGGATCTCCGCTGCCAGCACGGTCATATTCTCCCTCGTGGTCGTCGATGTGTGGCAATGGACTCCCATGATCACGCTGATCGTGCTCGCCGGCCTTGCCGCCCTTTCTGACGAGCCGGCAGAGGCCGCACGCATCGACGGCGCAAACGAGTGGCAGATCATCCGGCTCATCACGATCCCAATGGTCATGCCGGTCATTATCACGGCCGTCATCCTGCGTCTGATCGATGCCCTCAAGACCTTCGACATCATTTTCGCAATGACGGGCGGTGGCCCGGGCTACGCGTCGGAGACGCTCAACCTCATCGGCTACAAGTACAGCTTCGAATATTTCCGAATGGGCCAGGCTGCTGTCATTCTGGTGG